>DASQEZ010000105.1:0-16090 GCA_035633415.1 Ornithinibacter sp.
GGGGCCGCGCCGACAGCCGGAGCCGTCTCACGACGCGGCCGGCTGCCAGCAGCTGCCGGACGACGGGACTGTCCCAGGCGTGCTGCCGCCGCTGCGGCCTCACGCTCGGTGCGGGTCCCGGTGACGTCACCCTTGTAGATCCACACCTTCACGCCGATCCGGCCGAAGGTGGTGCGGGCCTCATAGAAGCCGTAGTCGATGTCGGCACGCAGCGTGTGCAGCGGGACGCGACCCTCGCGGTAGAACTCGGTACGGCTCATCTCGGCGCCACCGAGGCGGCCGGAGACCTGCACCCGGATGCCCTTGGCACCGGCGCGGGTGGCCGACTGCATGCCCTTGCGCATGGCGCGACGGAACGACACGCGGGCGCTGAGCTGCTCGGCGATGCCCTGCGCGACGAGCTGGGCCTCCACCTCGGGGTTCTTGACCTCGAGGATGTTGAGCTGCACCTGCTTGCCGGTGAGCTTCTCGAGCTCGCCGCGGATGCGGTCGGCCTCGGCGCCGCGGCGACCGATGACGATGCCCGGGCGTGCGGTGTGGATGTCGACTCGAACCCGGTCACGGGTGCGCTCGATGTCGACGCGGGCGATACCGGCGCGGTCCATGCCCTCGGACATGAGCTTGCGGATCGCCACGTCCTCCTTGACGTAGTCGCGGTAGCGCTGACCCTCCTTGGTGGAGTCGGCGAACCAACGGCTCTTGTGCTCCGTCGTGATCCCCAGACGGAAGCCGTGCGGGTTGACCTTCTGGCCCATCAGCGATTGCCTCCGTTCGTGGCCTTGGCGGGCTTGGGAGCGACGACCACGGTGATGTGGCTCGTGCGCTTGTTGATGCGACCGGCGCGGCCCTGGGCGCGCGGGCGGAACCGCTTCATGGTCGGGCCCTCGTCGATGAACGCCGAGGCGACGACGAGCTCGCGCTCGTCGAACCGCTCAGCGGTCTTGTCGGCCTTGACCCGGGCGTTCGCGATCGCGGACTCGAGCACCTTGCGGATCGGCTCCGCCGCGCCCTGGGGGGCGAAGCGCAGGATCGACACCGCGTCGGTGGCGTTCTTGCCACGGATGAGGTCGACGACCCGGCGCGCCTTCTGCGGCGTCACCCGGACGTGGCGGGCGACCGCCCGCGCCTCGGTGGTGGTGGTTTCGGTGGCCATCAGCGACGACGCCCCTTCTTGTCGTCCTTCACGTGACCCCTGAAGGTGCGGGTCGGTGCGAACTCGCCGAGCTTGTGGCCGACCATCGCCTCGGTGACGAACACCGGGACGTGCTTGCGGCCGTCGTGGACGGCGAGGGTGTGGCCGAGCATGTCGGGCGAGATGACCGACCGGCGTGACCAGGTCTTGATGACGTTCTTGGTGCCCGCTTCGTTCTGGACATCCACCTTCTTCTGAAGGTGGTCGTCGATGAAGGGGCCCTTCTTCAGGCTACGAGGCATTTCCAGGCTCCTATCAGCGCTTCTTGCCAGTACGACGGCGACGAACGATGAGCTTGTCGCTGGGCTTGCCGGGGCGGCGGGTGCGGCCCTCGGGCTTGCCCCAGGGGGACACCGGGTGGCGTCCACCTGACGTGCGGCCCTCGCCACCACCGTGCGGGTGGTCGACCGGGTTCATGACGACGCCACGCACGGTCGGGCGCTTGCCCTTCCAGCGCATGCGTCCGGCCTTGCCCCAGTTGATGTTCGACTGTTCGGCATTGCCGACCTCGCCGACGGTGGCGCGGCAGCGCACGTCGACGTTGCGGATCTCACCGGACGGCATGCGCAGCTGCGCGTAGGGGCCGTCCTTGGCGACGAGCTGCACGCGCACCCCGGCCGAGCGGGCGATCTTCGCGCCGCCACCGGGCTTGAGCTCGACGGCGTGGATGACCGTACCGGTCGGGATGTTGCGCAGCGGCAGGCTGTTGCCGGGCTTGATGTCGGCACCGGGGCCGTTCTCGATCGGCATGCCCTGCTCCAGGCCCTTGGGGGCCAGGATGTAGCGCTTCTCGCCGTCGGCGTAGTGCAGCAGCGCGATGCGGGCGGTGCGGTTGGGGTCGTACTCGATGTGAGCGACCTTCGCCGGGACGCCGTCCTTGTCGTGCCGACGGAAGTCGATGACTCGGTAGGCGCGCTTGTGGCCACCACCGATGTGACGGGTGGTGATGCGGCCGTTGTTGTTGCGGCCGCCGGTCTTGGTCAGCGGACGGACGAGGGACTTCTCGGGGGTGGAGCGGGTGACCTCGACGAAGTCGGCCACACTCGACCCTCGACGCCCAGGCGTCGTCGGCTTGTACTTGCGGATACCCATGGTGTTGTCCTCAGCCTCCTCAGGCGCCGGCGCTGCCGAAGATGTCGATCGAGCCCTCGCGGAGGGTGACGATCGCGCGCTTGGTGTCCTTGCGCTTGCCGATGCCGAAACGCGTGCGACGGGCCTTGCCCTTGCGGTTCATGGTGTGGACCGAGTCGACCTTGACGCCGAAGACCTGCTCGACGGCGATCTTGATCTCGGTCTTGTTCGAGCGCGGGTCGACGATGAAGGTGTACTTGCCCTCGTCGAGCAGCCCGTAGGACTTCTCGGACACGACCGGCGAGATCAGGATGTCGCGGGGGTTCTTGCCCTGGCTCACTTCTCGTCCTCCACATCGGCCTTGGCGGCCTTCTTGGCCGGCGCCTTCTTGGCCGCGGCCTTCTTGGCCGGCTTCTCGGCGTCGTCCGCCGTGGCCGGCTTGTCGGCCTTCGCCGACTTGGCCGGCTTCTCGACCTTGTCGGCCTTGTCCGCCTTCTCGACCTTGTCCGCCTTCGCGGCGGTCTTGCCGGCCGTGGCCGGCACGGCGACCTCGAGGCCGGTGAAGGTCTCGTAGGCGGCCTTGGTGAAGAGGATGTCGTCAGCGCACAACACGTCGTAGGTGTTGAGCTGGTCGACGGCCAGCACGTGGACGTCGGCCAGGTTGCGCACCGACTTCATCGACACCAGGTCGGTGCGGTCGAGCACGACGAGCACGTTGCGACGGTCGGACAGACCGGACAGCAGCGCGGCCGCGGCCTTGGCCGACGGGGCGTCGCCCGTGGCGATCGACTCGACGACGTGGATGCGGTCGTGGCGGGCCCGGTCGGACAGGGCGCCGCGCAGCGCGGCAGCCTTCATCTTCTTGGGGGTCCGCTGGGTGTAGTCGCGCGGCTGCGGGCCGTGGACGATGCCACCGCCGGCGAACTGCGGGGCGCGGGTCGAGCCCTGACGGGCGCGGCCGGTGCCCTTCTGCTTGTACGGCTTGCGACCGCCACCGCGGACCTCCGCCCGGGTCTTCGTCGAGTGCGTGCCCTGACGGGCGGCCGCGAGCTGGCCGACGACGACCTGGTGGATCAGCGGTACGTTCGTCTGCACGTCGAAGATCTCCGCGGGGAGCTCGACCTTGAGAGTGGTGATGGACATCGCGGTCACGCCCCCTTCGCGGCCGAGCGCACGAGAACGACCGCGCCACGGGGGCCGGGGACGGCACCCTTGACGATCAACAGGCCCTTCTCGGCGTCCACGGCGTGGACGGTGAGGTTCTGGGTGGTCTGGCGCACGCCGCCCATGCGGCCGGCCATGCGCATGCCCTTGAAGACGCGGCCGGGCGTGGAGGCCCCGCCGATCGAACCGGGCTTGCGGTGGTTTCGGTGCGAGCCGTGCGAGGACGAGACGCCCTTGAAGCCGTGACGCTTCATGACGCCGGCGAAGCCCTTGCCCTTGGTGGTGCCGGTGACGTCGACGGTCTGGCCCACCTCGAAGGTGTCGGCGCCGAGCTCCTGGCCGAGGGTGTAGTCGGCCGCGTCGGCGGTGCGCACCTCGATGACGAAGCGTCGCGGCGTGACGCCGGCCTTGTCGAAGTGGCCGGTCAGCGGCTGGGTCACCTTGCGCGGGTCGATCGCGCCGTAGCCGAGCTGCACCGCGGCGTAGCCGTCGGTGTCGGCGTCGCGGACCTGGGTCACGACGTTCGGGCCGGCGTGGATCACGGTGACGGGCACGAGCTTGTTCGTCTCGTCCCACACCTGGGTCATGCCGAGCTTGGTGCCCAGCAGGCCCTTCTGGGTCTTGGTGGCAATGGTCATGTCGTCAGCCTCAGAGCTTGATCTCGATGTTGACGTCAGCCGGGAGGTCGAGACGCATCAGCGAGTCGACGGCCTTGGGCGTCGGGTCGATGATGTCGATGAGGCGCTTGTGGGTGCGCATCTCGAAGTGCTCGCGGCTGTCCTTGTACTTGTGCGGCGACCGGATGACGCAGAACACGTTCTTCTCCGTCGGCAGCGGCACCGGGCCGACCACGGTCGCCCCGGCGCGGGTGACCGTGTCCACGATCTTTCGCGCCGAGCTGTCGATGACCTCGTGGTCATACGACTTCAAGCGGATGCGGATCTTCTGTCCCGCCATCTGACGTTCCCGTCTCTCTCTCGCCGTACATCTGTCTTTGGTCGTGTTCTCGGAACCCCCGACCCCCGCGGTCGGGCGTGTCGCCCTTGCTCCGCGGCCCGGCGGCGTGCGGTTTCCCGCATACGTCGATCGGATCGGCTGTCCCGGGTAACCCGGGGCCTGGCACTTCGCGAAACGAGCCGCCCCGCCGTCGGCGGTTCGTCACCTCGTCGCGGTGGGCGACGTCGACCCTCTCGGGACGCCGTCGCACGCCAAGCAACCTGATAAGTGTGCCAGACGGGTGGACCCGTGGCCAAATCGGGCGATACACCTGCGCCCGATGACGTGCCGGTACCTCCGGATTCGCGGCGCGTCGCTCGTTCTCGCCGGCGCGTCGCACCGATGACCCTCCTTCTGCACGCTGCTGAGCACCGCGGACCCGTAGGTCGGCCGGCTTGACGTCACCGGGCACGATGCCGGCCCGGTGGGCGGCCGCCAGGGCCGAGGCGACCCTCGCCGCCGATCCGCGCGACCTCGGCGACCGGCATCCGACCCTGCTCGGTGAGCAGCTCCACCAGGCTCGGCGAAGGGCAGTGCTGCAGGACCAGGCAGGGCGTCCCATCGTGCTCCACGACGTCGAAGACCGGCACGGCTGCGGGCTGGGACACCCCTGCCCCGGGTGACCGGCCGTACTCCCGGCCCCGTCACGGTGGCGACGAAGGGCCCCCGCACCAGCTGGTGCGGGGGCCCTTCGATGGTGCCGGGGGTACCCGGCGTCAGGTCACTTGTTGATCTTGGTGACCCGGCCGGCGCCGACGGTACGGCCGCCCTCGCGGATGGCGAAGCGCAGGCCCTCCTCCATGGCGATGGGCTGGATGAGCTCGACGGCCATCTCGGTGTTGTCACCGGGCATGACCATCTCGGTGCCCTCGGGCAGGTGCACGACACCGGTGACGTCCGTGGTGCGGAAGTAGAACTGCGGACGGTAGTTGTCGTAGAACGGCGTGTGCCGGCCACCCTCGTCCTTGGACAGGATGTAGACGTTGGCGTCGAAGTCGGTGTGCGGGGTGATCGACCCCGGCTTCACGACGACCTGGCCACGCTCGACGTCCTCGCGCTTGACGCCACGAAGGAGCAGGCCGACGTTCTCGCCCGCACGACCCTCGTCGAGCAGCTTGCGGAACATCTCGATGCCGGTGGCGGTGGTCTTGGTCGCCGGGCCGGTGTGGATGCCGACGATCTCGACCTCCTCGTTGACCTTGAGGATGCCGCGCTCGATACGACCGGTGACGACGGTCCCACGACCGGTGATGGTGAAGACGTCCTCGACGGGCATGAGGAACGGCTTGTCCGTCTCACGAACCGGCTCGGGGATGTAGCTGTCGACAGCGTCCATCAGCTCGAGGACGGTCGCGCCCCACTCCGGGTCGCCCTCGAGCGCCTTGAGCGCCGAGACCTTCACGACCGGCAGGTCGTCACCGGGGAACTCGTAGACCGACAGCAGCTCACGGACCTCCATCTCGACGAGCTCGAGGATCTCCTCGTCGTCGACCATGTCGGCCTTGTTGAGCGCCACGACGATGTAGGGGACGCCGACCTGGCGGGCCAGGAGGACGTGCTCCTTCGTCTGCGGCATCGGGCCGTCGGTGGCGGCGACCACGAGGATCGCGCCGTCCATCTGGGCCGCACCGGTGATCATGTTCTTCACGTAGTCCGCGTGACCCGGGCAGTCGACGTGGGCGTAGTGACGACCCTCGGTCTGGTACTCGATGTGCGCGATGGAGATGGTGATACCGCGCTGCTTCTCCTCGGGCGCCTTGTCGATGTCGTCGAACGCGAACACCGGGTTCAGGTCCGGGTACTTGTCGTGCAGGACCTTGGAGATCGCAGCCGTCAGCGTCGTCTTACCGTGGTCGATGTGACCGATGGTTCCGATGTTGACGTGCGGCTTGGTCCGCTCGAACTTTGCCTTCGCCACTTGTGTCCTCCTCAGGACTCTTCAGGTTGAACGCCGATACGACCGGGCAGGACGTGGCGTCGTCTTGGGGTTGGTTGGATGCTTCTGTGCTGAAGACCAGCGACCAGTCTAGCGGTCACTCGCCTCGCGTCTTCTTGATGATCTCCTCGGCCACCGACTTGGGGACCTCGGCGTAGGAGTCGAACTCCATCGAGTAGTTCGCACGACCCTGGGTCTTGGACCGCAGGTCGCCGACGTACCCGAACATCTCCGACAGCGGGACCAGGCCGCGCACGACCTTGGCACCGCTGATGTCCTCCATGGCCTGGATGTGGCCGCGGCGGGAGTTGATGTCGCCGATGACGTCACCCATGTAGTCCTCGGGGGTGCGCACCTCGACGGCCATCATCGGCTCGAGGAGCACGGGCTCGCACTTGCGCACGGCCTCCTTGAGGGCCATCGAGCCGGCGATCTTGAACGCCATCTCCGAGGAGTCGACGTCGTGGTAGGCACCGTCGAGCAGGGTCGCCTTGATCCCGACGAGCGGGTAGCCGGCGAGCACGCCGTACTGCATGGCGTCCTGGATGCCGTGGTCGACCGAGGGGATGTACTCGCGCGGGATGCGACCACCGGTGACCTTGTTCGAGAACTCGTACATCTCGCCGTCGGAGGTGTCGAGCGGCTCGAGCGCGATCTGCACCTTGGCGAACTGGCCGGAGCCACCCGTCTGCTTCTTGTGGGTGTAGTCGTACTTGTCGATCGAGCGCTTGATCGTCTCGCGGTAGGCCACCTGCGGCTTGCCGACGTTGGCCTCGACCTTGAACTCGCGACGCATGCGGTCGACGAGGATGTCGAGGTGGAGCTCGCCCATGCCGGCGATGATCGTCTGGCCGGTGTCCTCGTCGAGGTGCACCTGGAAGGTCGGGTCCTCCTCGGCGAGCTTCTGGATCGCCGTGCCGAGCTTCTCCTGGTCGCCCTTGGTCTTGGGCTCGATGGCCACCTGGATGACCGGCTCGGGGAAGGTCATCGACTCGAGCACGACCGGGTTGTCGATGTCACACAGGGTGTCACCGGTGGTCGTGTTCTTCAGGCCGATGGCCGCGTAGATGTGACCCGCGAGGGCCTCGCCGACCGGGTTCTCCTTGTTCGCGTGCATCTGGAAGAGCTTCCCGATGCGCTCCTTCTTGACCTTGGTCGCGTTGAGCACCTGGGTGCCCGCCGTGATGTGGCCGGAGTAGACCCGGATGAAGGTCAGCGTGCCGAAGAACGGGTGCGAGGCGACCTTGAACGCGAGCGCGGAGAACGGCTCGGTGGTGCTGGGCTCGCGCGAGACCTTCTCGTCCTCGTTGCCCACGGCGTGGCCGACCATGGCCGGCACGTCGAGCGGCGAGGGGAGGTAGGACAGGACGGCGTCGAGCATCGGCTGCACGCCGCGGTTCTTGAACGCCGAGCCGCAGAGCACCGGGTAGACCTCGGAGGAGATCGTGAGCTTGCGGATGCCCGCGACGAGCTCCTCGGAGGTGAGGTCGGTGCCGTCGAGGTACTTCTCCATCAGCGCGTCGTCGGCCTCGGCCACGCGCTCGACGAGGTGGTGGCGGTACTCCGCCGCCTTCTCGGCGAGGTCGGCCGGGATCTCCTGGACCTCGTACTTGGCACCGAGGGTGACGTCACCCTTGGCGTCGCCGGGCCAGACCAGGGCGCGCATGTCGATCAGGTCGATGACACCGATGAAGTCGTTCTCGGCACCGATCGGCAGCTGGAGCACCAGCGGCTCCGCGCCGAGGCGGTCCTTGATGGTGTCGACGGTGAAGTAGAAGTCCGCGCCGAGCTTGTCCA
This sequence comes from Ornithinibacter sp., assembly GCA_035633415.1. Classification (GTDB taxonomy): domain Bacteria; phylum Actinomycetota; class Actinomycetes; order Actinomycetales; family Dermatophilaceae; genus Fodinibacter. The sequence continues at coordinate 8,157 of DASQEZ010000105.1, forward strand.
TCTTGTTCACGAAGCAGATGCGGGGCACGTCGTACTTGTCTGCCTGGCGCCACACGGTCTCGGACTGGGGCTCGACGCCCTCCTTGCCGTCGAAGACGGCGACGGCGCCGTCGAGCACGCGAAGCGAGCGCTCGACCTCGACGGTGAAGTCGACGTGACCGGGGGTGTCGATGATGTTGACCTGGTGGTCCTCCCAGAAGGAGGTCACGGCGGCCGACGTGATGGTGATGCCGCGTTCCTTCTCCTGCTCCATCCAGTCGGTGGTGGAGGCGCCGTCGTGCGTCTCGCCCATCTTCCGGTTGACGCCGGTGTAGAAGAGGATGCGCTCGGTCACGGTGGTCTTGCCGGCGTCGATGTGCGCCATGATGCCGATGTTGCGGACCTTCTTGAGGTCCGTCAGGACGTCCTGTGCCACGTGCGTGCTCTCGTCTCGTTCGCGGGGTGTGCGGGTTCTGGTGCGCGTCGGTCAACGCCGACCGCGGCCCCGGTATGCCGTCGCGATGGTGACGCGCACGGCATACCGGAGCGGGTGGTCACCAGCGGTAGTGAGCGAAGGCCTTGTTGGACTCGGCCATCTTGTGGGTGTCCTCGCGGCGCTTCACAGCGGCACCGAGGCCGTTGGAGGCGTCGAGGATCTCGTTCATGAGGCGCTCGGTCATGGTCTTCTCGCGCCGCTGGCGCGAGTAGCCGACGAGCCAGCGCAGCGACAGCGTCGTCGCGCGGTTCGGCTTCACCTCGATGGGCACCTGGTAGGTCGCACCGCCGACGCGGCGGGACTTGACCTCGAGGGTCGGCTTGATGTTGTCGAGCGCGCGCTTGAGCGTCTGGACGGGGTCGGTGCCGGTCTTCTCGCGGCAACCCTCGAGGGCGCCGTAGACGATGGTCTCGGCGATGGACTTCTTGCCGTCGAGCAGGATCTTGTTGACCAGCGAGGTCACCAGCGGCGACTGGTAGACGGGGTCGACGACGAGCGGCCGCTTCGGAGCGGGTCCCTTGCGAGGCATCAGCCCTTCACCTTCTTCGCGCCGTAGCGACTACGGGCCTGCTTGCGGTTCTTGACGCCCTGGGTGTCGAGGGCGCCACGGATGATCTTGTAGCGGACACCCGGGAGGTCCTTCACACGACCACCACGCACGAGCACCATGGAGTGCTCCTGCAGGTTGTGGCCGACGCCGGGGATGTACGCGGTGACCTCGATGCCACTGGTGAGTCGCACGCGGGCGACCTTGCGCAGGGCGGAGTTCGGCTTCTTGGGGGTGGTCGTGTACACACGCGTGCACACCCCGCGGCGCTGCGGAGAGCCCTTGAGGGCAGGAGTCTTGGCCTTCGTGGCCTTGTCCTGCCGGCCCTTGCGCACCAGCTGGTTGATGGTAGGCAACCTGGTTCCTTTGCTTGTCTGGTCGATGCCCCGGCACACGGTGCCGGCGCTCCTTGGGATGGCCGGTGCTCGACCCCCGCGTCGGGGTGTGTCGCACCGGTTTCTCTTCCCTGCACTCCCCATGACTCACCTCGGGATTCGAGGAGTGGGGCGCCCGGCAAGAGGTGGGCGAGGCCGTGTTCCACGCCTCCCGGCGAGGAGCTCGGCTCCTGGGTCTGGACCTAGCCAGACACGATGGCCCAGATTACCGGTAGCCCGGGGGGCGCTCCAAATCGGTCACGCCGTGGCCAGGTCGAAAGCGGGCGCGTAACGGAACGGCCCGGCCAGCTCCGGGCGCCACGACTGCAGCCGCCGCACCTGGAAGTAGCGGTCCGGCCACGGGCCGGGTGAGCCGATACCGTGCTCGGCCGCGGTCTCGAACCCGAAGTGCGCGTACCACCCCGGGTCACCGAGGAGGACGACCGCGGGCTCGCCGCCGAGGTCGGCGGTCACCAGCACCGCCGCCATCAGCGCGGAGCCGACGCCCTGGCCCTGGTGGTCGGGGTGCACCGCGATCGGGCCCAGCCCGATCGAGGGCCCCTCCCCCATCGTGGCGCGGCTGCACACCAGGTGGCCGACGACCTCACCGTGCAGGTCGGCCACGAGGGTGAGTGCGTCGATGACGTCGCCCTCGGCGCGCAGCCGGTCCAGGATGCGCGTCTCGGTCGAGTGGTCGGCCCCCTCGGGGACGCCGAACGCCAGGTCGTGCAGACGGCGGATCGGCTCGCCGTCCTCGGGGTGTTCTCGGCGCAGGACGAGGTCGCGGTTCACCGGGTCATCCTCGCAGGGCGCCCGGTGGGCGGGCCAGCGAGTACAACGCGTAGCTCAGGGAGCGGCCCTCACGCTCGACGCCGAGCACCTCCTCGGCGACCGTGTCGCCATCGGCGGCGACCCCGTGCAGCGCCGACAACAGGCCCGGTGAGACGTGCGAGGACCACACCACGAGCAGCCCACCGGGTCGCAGCGCGGCACGCGCCGTGGCGAGCCCCGCGGGGGTGTACAGGGGCGCGTTGGAGGCGTGCACGAGGAAGTCCGGGCCGTTGTCGACGTCGAGCAGCACGACGTCCCACGGACCCGCAGGAGGGGTGGAGGACGCCTCCCCGGCGCCTGCCGCGAGCACCTCGAGCACGTCGGCGACGTGCAGGGAGCACCGCTCCCCCTCGATGCCGGCCAGCTCGGGCACCACAGCGCGACGGGCCCAGTGGACCAGCGGCGCGGCGAGCTCGACGACGTCGGCGTGCCGGACCCGGGGGTCCGCGAGGACCGCCCGGGCCGTCATCCCGAGGCCCAGCCCGCCGACGAGGACCCGTAGCGGAGCCGGATGGCGCGACAGGGCACGTTCGGCGAGGGCGACCTCGCTGCTGGTGTCGACGGTGTCCATGGTGAAGGCACCGTCGACGACCAGCTCGAGCACCTCGCCGCGGCGGCGCAGCGCCACCTCACCGTGGGTCGTGGCCTCGCGGGCGACCGTGACGACCGCTGGACCGTCGTCCACGAGGCGACCGCCGTGGTCAGCCGCGCCCGAACGCCCCGAGCTGGCGGGCACCCGTGGGCTGGCCGACCAGGGTGGCGATGCTGCTGGGCAGCGCCGCTGCGGCGGTCCCGGCCTTGGCCCTGATCGTCGAGGACAGCGTGCCGTTGGTCGAGACCACCGTGAACCCTTCGTACGCCAGGCTCGTCGCGTCCTGCGTGGTGCCGGAACGGTGCGTGAAGATCGTCGTGTAGACGGCTGGGTTGACGTTGGTCTTGCCCCGACTCCAGACGGTCAGCCACCGGCTCGGGCTGGTGGTCGCGCGGTTGAAGACGTTGCCGTTGCTGGTGACACCCATCTGGGCGGCAGTGCGCAGGTGGCTGTAGTCCTCGACGCACAGCACGCACGCGGTGTCGGACTTGGTCAGCCCGATGACGTTGTTCCGCACCGAGACGGGCCCGACCAGCCAGGTCATCTCCGGGTCGTTGGGGTAGCGGGTGTCGTCCCCGTAGGAGGTGTTGGCGGGGGTGCGCGGGTCCTGCACGATGTTCAGCGCGCGACCGTTGCGCACCACGGTGTTGTTCCAGATCGTCACGGTGCTCGTGTTGTTGACCTTGACGCCGTCACCACCGTTGTCGCTGATGATGTTGTTGGCGACCGTGCCGCGAGCCGAGATCTCGAGGAACACGCCGGCCGCCCGGTTTCCCACGATGTTGCTGTTGAGGATGCGGGTGTCGTAGACCGAGACGTCCGACCAGTAGCCCTGACCCAGGTTCTTCGACACCGAGCTGTTGGTGACCGTGACGGTGCGAGAGCGGCCGACCTTGATGCCGCCGGAGACCGGGGCGCTGTTGAACTGTTCGGAGTTGTTGCCGTCCAGACGGCTCCTGGAGACCATGAGGCGGTCGGCCGTGGCCGCGTGCACGCCCAGCAGGCCGGCCCGCAGCACGCTCACCCGGTCGAGGACGACATCGGACCTGACGACACCGAGCCCGATCGTGGACGTGTCCTGGATCGTGACGTTCTCGAGGCGGACCTTCGGTGCGTCGATGGTGACCGCCCCGATGTTCCAGATGCTGGGCGCGTAGTGGCGCACACCGATACCCCGGATGACGGTGCCCTCGGCGCGCACCCGCAGGGCCTGGGCGAGGTCGGTGGCCAGCACGCTGCGGCCCGCCGGGTCGCTTCCGAGGTAGAGGCGGGAGGTGGACTCGTCGAGGTAGAAGGTGCCGGGCACGACCGCCGCGCGAGAAGCCACCTGCCGCTGCTGCGTGCCGCTGAGGAAGACCTGGTCGGGGTGGGCGGCCATCGGGTAGCTGGGGTTCACCCACTGCCATCCCGGCGTCGTCCCGTCCTTGTCGCCCTTGCTGTAGCCCACGCTCGCATCGAACCGAGTGGTCCAGCCGTCGTGGCGCCACGCCGAGCCGTCCTTCACCCAGCCGCTGACCGACTGGCTCCCCTGCAGCCAGACCGCCTCGCGGGGGTAGCTCTGCAGGGTGACCTTCTTGGTCGACACGACGGACTCGTGGTAGTTGCCGGCGCGGAGCACGACGGTGCCACCGGCGGGAGCCAGGGCCAGCGCCCGAGCGATCGTGCGCACGGGCGCGGCGAGCGTCCCCTTGGCAGCGTCGTTCCCGTTCGTGGCTGCCACCACGGCGCCCGCCGGAACGGCGTAGGACGTGCCGCCCGGGGCGAGCGAGCCCGCGGTGTCGGCCGCACGGGTGGTGGAGGTCGCGCTCGCGACAGCGGGGGCGGCAGCGGTGGCGCTGGCGGGGACTGCGGCCTGGGCCGATGAGCCGGCCACGAGGGCAGCGCTCGCCGCGAGGGCGACCAGAGCCGGCGACAGAATCGGGCGCAGAGGATCCAGTTGGGACATGCGGTGGTGCCTTTCGAGAATTCCCCTGCACGTACTAGGAATTCCCCTGCAATTGCTTCGACCGTAGCATCGGGCCCCGAAACCGTTGGTGTCTTGCATCCATCCGGTACCAATGGCCGAGACGGCGAATCGGCCCGATGGCCACCTCATTCGTCACATTCGCACCACAGGCCACACTGGTAACGGCATCCGGCCGCACTTGCTGGCAGAACACTGAGAGGGCGGGCACCCGTGGTCTCCCACGGGTGCCCGCCCTCACGGGTCGAGCGCGCTCAGAGGCGGTCGAGCCCCAGCTCGCTGTCGTCGAGGCGGACGGCCTCACCCGAGCCGGGCCCGAAGGCGGCGTAGGTGTAGTCGTCGTAGCTCGGCATCGAGTACATCGCAGCCTTGGCCTCCTCGGTCGGCTCCACCGCGATGTTGCGGTAGCGGGGCAGCCCCGTGCCGGCCGGGATGAGCTTGCCGAGGATGACGTTCTCCTTCAAGCCCAGGAGGGAGTCGGACTTGCCCTCCATGGCGGCCTCGGTGAGGACGCGGGTGGTCTCCTGGAAGGACGCCGCCGACAGCCACGACTCGGTCGCGAGCGAGGCCTTGGTGATGCCCATGAGCTCGGGCCGACCGGAGGCGGGCTTGCCGCCCTCGGCCACGACGCGACGGTTCTCGTCCTCGAAGCGGCCACGCTCGGCGAGCATGCCCGGCAGCAGGTCGGCGTCGCCCGACTCGATGATCGTGATCCGGCGCAGCATCTGCCGCACGATGACCTCGATGTGCTTGTCGTGGATCGACACGCCCTGCTGGCGGTACACGTGCTGCACCTCGTCGACCAGGTGCATCTGCACCGAGCGCGGGCCGAGGATCCGCAGCACCTGCTTCGGGTCGATCGAGCCCTGGGTGAGGCGCGTGCCGACCTCGACGTGGGTGCCGTCCTGGACCAGCAGGCGGGCCCGCTTGGTCACCGGGTACGCGTGCTCCTCGGAGCCGTCGTCCGGCGTGAGCAGGATGCGGCGCGCCTTGTCGGTCTCCTCGATGGTGATCCGGCCCGACGCCTCGGCGATCGGGGCGACACCCTTGGGGGTGCGCGCCTCGAAGAGCTCGACGACACGCGGCAGACCCTGGGTGATGTCGTCACCGGCCACACCACCGGTGTGGAAGGTACGCATCGTCAGCTGGGTGCCGGGCTCACCGATGGACTGGGCGGCGATGATGCCGACCGCCTCACCGATGTCGACGAGCTTGCCGGTGGCGAGCGACCGCCCGTAGCAGAGCGCGCAGGTGCCGACCTTGGAGTCGCAGGTGAGCACCGAGCGGATCTTCACCGCGTCGACGCCGGCCGCGAACAGCGCACCGATGACCACGTCACCGAGGTCGATGCCGGCCGAGGCCAGCACCTCCCCGTCCAGGACGACGTCCTCGGCGAGCGTGCGGGCGTAGACCGAGGTCTCGACGTCGTCGTGCACCGTGCGGTTGCCCGTGCGCTCGTCGGTCGCCGCGATCGGCATGGGCAGGCCACGGTCGGTGCCGCAGTCGTCCTCACGGATGATGACGTCCTGCGACACGTCGACGAGGCGACGGGTGAGGTAGCCCGAGTCGGCGGTGCGCAGTGCGGTGTCGGCCAGGCCCTTGCGCGAGCCGTGCGTGGAGATGAAGAACTCGAGCACCGACAGACCCTCGCGGAAGTTCGCGCGGATCGGTCGCGGGATGATGTCGCCCTTCGGGTTCGACACCAGGCCACGCATACCGGCGATCTGGCGCAGCTGCATCCAGTTACCACGCGCCCCCGAGGACACCATCCGGTAGATGGTGTTGGTCCGCGGGATGTTCGCCTCCATCTCCTTGGCGATCTCGTTGGTCGCCTGGGTCCAGATCTCGATGAGCTCTTGGCGACGCTCGTCGTCGGTGATCAGACCGCGCTCGTACTGGGTCTGGACCTTGGTGGCCTTCTCCTCGTAGCCCTCGAGGATCTCGAGCTTGCGCGGCGGGGTCACGACGTCGGAGATGGCGACCGTGGTGCCCGAGCGGGTCGCCCAGTGGAAGCCGTACTCCTTGAGCGCGTCGAGGCTCGCGGCGACCTGCACCTTGCTGTAGCGCTCGGCGAGGTCGTTCACGATCGTCGACAGGCGCTTCTTGTCGACCTGGTCGTTGACGAACGGGTAGTCCTCGGGCAGCGTCTCGTTGAAGAGCGCGCGACCCAGGGTCGTCTCCACGAGCAGCTCGGAGGCGAAGCCCTCCGCGTCGAGCTCGAGGCCCTCGGGCAGGTCCGACAACGGGGTCGGCACCACGTGGGTGAGCCGGATCCGCACGAGCGAGCCGAGCTCGATCTCGCCGTTGTCGAAGGCCATCCGCGCCTCGGCCGGCGTGGAGAACACGCGGCCGGCGCCCTTGGCGTCCTCCACCTCGGTGGTGAGGTGGTACAGGCCGATGATCATGTCCTGGGTGGGCATGGTCACGGGGCGGCCGTCGGCCGGCTTGAGGATGTTGTTCGAGGACAGCATGAGGATGCGGGCCTCGGCCTGCGCCTCCGCCGACAGCGGCACGTGCACGGCCATCTGGTCGCCGTCGAAGTCCGCGTTGAACGCGGTGCAGACGAGCGGGTGGATCTGGATGGCCTTGCCCTCGACCAGCTGGGGCTCGAAGGCCTGGATGCCGAGGCGGTGCAGCGTGGGTGCGCGGTTCAGCAGCACCGGGTGCTCGGTGATGACCTCCTCGAGCACGTCCCACACGACCGAGCGCTGACGCTCGACCATGCGCTTGGCCGACTTGATGTTCTGGGCGTGGTCGAGGTCGACGAGCCGCTTCATCACGAAGGGCTTGAACAGCTCGAGCGCCATCTGCTTGGGCAGGCCGCACTGGTGCAGCTTGAGCTGCGGGCCGACGACGATGACCGAACGGCCGGAGTAGTCGACGCGCTTGCCGAGCAGGTTCTGGCGGAACCGGCCCTGCTTGCCCTTGAGCATGTCCGACAGCGACTTCAGCGGCCGGTTGCCCGGGCCGGTGACCGGACGACCACGGCGACCGTTGTCGAACAGTGCGTCCACGGCCTCCTGCAGCATCCGCTTCTCGTTGTTGACGATGATCTCGGGCGCGCCGAGGTCGAGCAGCCGCTTGAGGCGGTTGTTGCGGTTGATGACGCGACGGTAGAGGTCGTTCAGGTCCGAGGTCGCGAAGCGGCCACC
>DASQEZ010000106.1:0-3879 GCA_035633415.1 Ornithinibacter sp.
ATCTTCGCGGTCGTGCGGATCCACTCCGGCTTGCGCTCGATCGGGGTCTCGGCGTTGCGCGCCTCCACCCGCAGCATGCGGCGTCCCTCGGGTGCGACAGTCACGCGCGCCAGCCTACGCCGGGGGTGGGACGTGCCCCGAATCCCGCGACAACCTCAGCCAAGGACGTCGGCGAGGTGCTTCTCGACGTACGGCAGCACGTCGTGCACGGTGACCGCCCGACCCGACTCGACGGACAGCGAGGAGACCCCGGCATCCGCGATGCCGCACGGGATGATCGCGTCGGCCCACGACAGGTCGGCGTCGCAGTTGAGCGCGAAGCCGTGCATGGTGACGCGGCGGCTCACCCGCACCCCGATGGCGCCGAGCTTGCGGTCGGGCCCGCGGTCGTCGGCGAGCACCCACACCCCGCTGCGGCCCTCGACCCGCACCACCTCGACCCGGAAGTCCCGGCAGACCCGGATCATGACCTCCTCGAGCCGGCGCACGTGGGCGACGACGTCGATGGGCACCTGGGTGAGCCGCACGATCGGGTAGCCGACGAGCTGGCCGGGCCCGTGCCAGGTGATCTTGCCGCCCCGGTCGACGTCGACCACCGGAGTTCCGTCGGTGGGGCGCTCGTGCGCCTCGGTGCGCTTGCCGGCCGTGTAGACCGCCGCGTGCTCGAGGAGCAGCGTGGTGTCGGGCAGTGCGCCCTCGACGACCTGGGCGTGCACGTCGCGCTGGGTCTGCCAGCCCTGCTCGTAGTCGACGAGGTCGGGCGCGAAGCCGAGGTGCACGAAACGCATGGGCCCAACGGTACGCGGCCACCCTCGACCCGCTGCTGCGCGCCGGCGGGGGATGACCCTAGGCTCGGGCGCATGAGCGACGCGCCCGACACCGCCCGTGCCTCCGCCCGTACCGCTGCCCGTCGGCCTCGCGCAGCCCTGTGGGGAGCGGTGCTCGTCCTCCTCGCCTGGCTCGTCGTCGCCGGGCTCGGCGGTTCGGCGCAGGGCAAGCTGTCGGGTGTCCAGTCCAACGACAACTCGACGTTCCTGCCCGAGAACGCCGAGTCCACCCTCGTGAGCGAGGCCGTCGCCCTGCTCAACGAGAGCGACACGCTGCCCTACCTCGTCGTCGTCGAGCGCTCCGACGGCGCGGCGCTGACCCCGCAGGACCTCCAGGCGGTCGGCGAGTTCGCCACGGGTGTACCGGGCCTCGAGCTGCCCGAGATGGGGGAGGGCGCCACCCTGGGCGACTACCTCGTCGGGGATGCCGCGCCGACCCCGATCCCGTCCGAGGACGGCAAGGCGGTGCTCATCAGCGTCCCGCTGGACGCGACGACGGGCACCGAGGCCAGCGGCGAGACCACGGCCCTGGCCGAGGGGGCCGCGGCGCTGCGCGAGGAGATCGAGGCGACCCTGGTCCCCGTGGGGCTCGACGGCTACGTCGGTGGCCCGGGCGGGCTCATCGCCGACTTCGCGGAGGCGTTCGCCGGCATCGACGGCATCCTGCTCGGCGTCGCACTGCTCGTCGTCCTCGTCATCCTGCTCGTCGTCTACCGCAGCCCGATCCTGCCCTTCGCGGTGCTGCTCAGCGCCGTGTTCGGGCTCAGCGCCGCATCCCTGGTCGTCTACCAGCTCGCGCTCAACGACGTCATCGCCCTGTCCGGCCAGTCGCAGGGCATCCTGTTCATCCTCGTCGTCGGTGCCGCGACCGACTACGCGCTGCTGCTCGTCAGCCGGTTCAAGGAGGAGCTGCACGACGAGCCCAGCTCGTGGGTCGCGCTGAAGCGGGCGTGGCGCGGGTCCGTCGAGCCGATCGTCGCCTCCGCCGCGACGGTCATCCTCAGCCTTCTCTGCCTGCTGCTCGCGGAGCTGCGCAGCACCTCGGGCCTCGGGCCGGTGGGGGCGCTCGGCATCGCCGGTGCCCTGCTCGCCTCGCTCACCTTCCTGCCGGCGGTGCTGCTCCTGTTCGGCCGGAAGGCGTTCTGGCCGTTCGCTCCCCGACTCGACCACGTGCACGCCGAGGACGTCGTCGGCACCAAGGGCGTGTGGGGCCGGGTCGCCGGGCTCGTCGGTCGGCACCCGCGCCGCACCTGGGTGATCACCCTCGCGGTGCTCGTCGCCGCGGCCGCGTTCGCGCCGACGTTCAAGGCGGGCGGGTCGACGATCGACGAGACCTTCCTCGACGACACCGACGCCATCGTCGCCCAGCGGGTGATCGGCGAGCACTTCGCCGCCGGCTCGGCCACGCCCATCCAGGTGGTGGTGCCCGAGGCCGACGCCGAGGCCGCCCTCGCCGTCGTCACCGACGACCCGGGCGTCGAGAGCGCCTTCATCGGGCTCGTACCGCCGCAGCCCGGCCAGCCGGCGGTGCCGCCCAAGGTCGTCGACGGCAAGGTACTCATCCAGGCGACGACCAAGGACGCGTCCGACAGCCAGGCGGCCCAGGACACCGTCGAGCGGCTGCGCGACGACCTCGACACCGTCAGCACCGAGGCTCTCGTCGGTGGCAACTCCGCGACGAACCTCGACGTGCTCGACGCGAGTGCACGCGACCTCAAGGTCATCGTGCCGGCGATCCTGCTCGTCATCTTCGTCGTGCTCTCCCTGCTGCTGCGCTCGATCGTGGCCCCGCTGCTCCTCGTGGCGGCGAACGTGGTGTCCTTCGCGGCGACGATCGGCATCGCGGCACTGGTGTTCGACCACGTCCTGGGGTTCACCGGCGGCGACCCGGCGATCCCGCTCTACGGCTTCGTCTTCCTCGTGGCCCTGGGCATCGACTACTCGATCTTCCTGATGACCAGGGTGCGCGAGGAGTCGCAGACCCGCGGGACCCGACCCGGCATCCTCGTGGGCCTGGCCGTGACCGGCGGCGTCATCACGAGCGCGGGCATCGTGCTCGCGGCGACGTTCTCGGCGCTGGCCGTGCTGCCGCTGGTCTTCCTCGTGCAGATCGCCTTCATCGTCGCGTTCGGCGTGCTCCTCGACACCTTCGTGGTGCGCTCGCTGCTCGTGCCGGCGGCGGCCTACGACATCGGCCCGCGCGTGTGGTGGCCACGGCGGTTCGCCGCGGACGACGAGAGCGCCGCCCTCGGCGAGAAGCAGGAGAGCCCCGTCCCCTGAGGGCGGCCGCGTGGGCCACGGACCTAGGCTGTCGCGCATGACACGCGTCGCGCTGGCCGGGTACGGGTTCGCCGGGCGGGACATCCACGCCCCCCTGCTCCGCGAGGCGGGGTGCGACGTGGTGGCGGTGTCGACCCGCGACCCGGAGCGGTCGGCGGCGGCGCGCGGTGACATCCCGGGCGTGGAGGTGGTTCCTGGGCTCGACGAGCTGCTCGAGGTGCCGGGGCTGGACCTCGTCGTCCTCGCCACCCCGAGTGGCGGTCACGCCGCGCAGGTCCGCTCGGTCGTGGATGCCGGGCTGCCGTGCGTCGTCGACAAGCCGCTCGCCGTCGACGCGGGGTCGGCGGCCGACGTCGTGAGGTACGCCGCCGCATCCGCGGTGGCGCTGACCGTCTTCCAGAACCGGCGCTTCGACGCCGAGCAGGCGACCGTGGCGAGGGTGGTGGCCGACGGCCTGGTGGGTGTCCCGTTCCGCTACGAGATGCGGTGGGAGCGGTGGCGGCCCGTGCCCAAGGAGCGTTGGCGCGAGCAGGCGAGCCCGGCTGACGGCGGCGGCATCCTGCTCGACCTGCACAGCCACCTCGTCGACGCCGCGGTGCAGCTGTTCGGCCCGGTCACGACGGTGTTCGCAACGGTCGATGCGCGCACCACCGCGGCCGAGGACGACGCCTTCCTGGTCTGCCGGCACGCCGACGGGGTGGTGTCGCACCTCGCGGCGACGTCCCTGTCCGGCGCCCCCGGCCCGCGGGTGCGGCTGCTCGGCACGCAGGCG
>DASQEZ010000107.1:0-9517 GCA_035633415.1 Ornithinibacter sp.
GGCTCGGCAAGATCCACTTCTGGCTGCTGTTCGTCGGCTTCCACACCACCTTCCTCGTGCAGCACCTCATCGGGATCCAGGGCATGCCGCGGCGCTACGCCGACTACCTGCCCGAGGACGGCTTCACCCTGGGAAACCGCATCTCCACGGCGGGTTCGGTCATCCTCGCGATCTCGATGATCCCGTTCTTCATCAACGTGTGGAAGACGTGGCGCACCGCGCCCCTCGTCGAGACCGACGACCCCTGGGGCTACGGCGCCTCGCTGGAGTGGGCGACGTCCTGCCCGCCGCCGCGGCACAACTTCAACAGCATGCCGCGAATCCGCTCCGAGCGGCCCGCCTTCGACCTGCACCACCCGCAGGTGGCTCCGGCCGGCCTCCACGACGCCGCGGTGGCCGACGACAGCAGTCTGGTGTCGGCGCTCGGCCCGGCCGACCTGGGTGGCAACGCCTTCGTCGACGAGAACAAGGAGCACTGAGCCAATGAAGGCCATGGAGCGCATCGGCACCCTCGTGGGGGTCTTCGCCTTCCTGATGGCGACGATCTACGGGTTCTGGACGGCCTCGACCGATCTCGGCATCGAGTGGGTCGGCGTCATCGGCCTGATCCTCGGCGGCCTGCTCGGGTTCATGATCGCCTGGTACCTCTGGATGACCCGGCGCCGCCTCGAGCGTGACCCCTCGGACGACCCGCTGGGCGACATCGACGAGATCCAGGGCGAGTACGGCTTCTTCAGCCCGCACAGCTGGTGGCCGTTGTTCCTCGGCCTGGCCGCGGCGGTCTGCTTCCTCGGTCTCGCCGTCGGGTGGTGGCTGTTCATCATCGGTGCCTTCTTCGCGATCCCGGCCCTCGTCGGCTGGACGTTCGAGTACTGGAAGGGCCAGAACGCGCTGTAGGCGCGCACGACCCACGAGGCGGGCCCCCCCGGGCGACGGGGGTGGCCCGCCTTCGTCGTTCGGGGTCGGCTCGGTTCGCCTCAGCCCCAACCGAGCTCGTGGAGGGTGTGCTCCTCGATGCCGAAGTGGTGGGCGATCTCGTGCACCACGGTCACGGTGATCTCCTCGCGCAGCTCCTCGTCGTCCTCGCACATCCGGGTCAGCGGTCCGCGAAAGAGGGTGATCCGGTCCGGCAGCGACCCCTGGTCCCACCAGGCACCTCGCTCGGTCAGCGGAGTGCCCTCGTAGATGCCGAGCAGGTCCGGGTCGTCGGCCGACGGCTCTGGTTCGACGAGGAAGACGACGTTGTCGAGCATGGCCATCAGCTCCGCGGGCACCTCGTCGAGGGCGTCCTGCACGATTGCGTCGAACTGCTCGTCGGTCAGCGGGTGCACGGCACCAGCCTGCCACCCGCGGTGGCGTCAGCCGCGTGGCGTCACCCGCGGTGGCGTCAGCCGCGGGGTGCCCGGACCCGAGCCAGACCCGGCCCGTGCAGCGGGACGCCGCGCCAGCTCGCCGTGACCGCGCCGTCCGCACAGCGCAGCAGCAGGGAGTGCGGGGTCTCGTGCGCGATGACGGTCGCCTCGAAGACTCCGGGCGCCACCCAGCCGCCGCTGGCCACCCAGGGTGCGGCGCCGGCATCCGGCCACCGACCGTCGCCGCAGGCGATGCGCAGCAGCTCACCGTCATCGACCTCGAGCAGCCAGCCATCACCGGCGCGGTGCACCACGACAGAGCGCAGCGCCGGGTGCTCCGGGCTCGGCGTGTGGGAGTACGTCCACGGACCGTCGGTGGCCGGTGCGGTCGTGGTGGAACGGCGCGCCGGTGTCGTCGCGGCATCGAGGGCGGACCGGAGCCGCTCCTGCGCAACGGGATCGGCTGGCAGGGGTGTCTCGCCCAGGTGTGGGAGCAGCTCCTCCCAGACGGCGTCGAGCACCTCCTGGGTGTCCTCGGTGCACGCCGTCACGGTGACGACGAGGTCGAGGTGTGGCAGCACCAGGGCGAACTGCCCGTACGCTCCGTCGGCCCGGAAGCCGTCCGGGTGGCAGCGCCACATCTGGTAGCCGTAGCCGGCCAGCCAGTCGGAGGTACCGGGGTGGTGCGAGGTGTCCGCCAGGGCGCTCGACGCGGTCGAGACCCAGCCCGCCGGAAGCACCTGAGCGCCCTCCCACGCGCCGTCCTGGAGCAGCAGCAGGCCCAGCCTGGCCACCGTCTCGGTGGTGACGTGCAGCCCGCTGAAGCCGAGGTCGCTTCCGGCCCAGGTGGTCCAGACGGCGTCGTCGACACCCAGCGGGTCGAGCAGGCGCGGGCCGAGGTAGTCGACCAGCCGCATGCCGGTGCGGCGCTGCACGGCCAGGGCCAGCACCCGGCTCGCGCCGTTGTGGTAGAGGAACCACGACCCGGGCTCCTCCTCGGGCTCGGTCGCGAGGAAGAGCGCCACCGACTCCTCGCCCCCGCCGGCGAGTCCGGGCACCGAGTCGAGGCTGTCGGTGTGGTGACCGGTCGACATCCGCAGGCAGTCCTCGATGGTGAGGCGCGCGGCACGCGGGCCTGCGGCGAAGGCGGCCTCGGGGAAGACGTCGACGAGCCGCTCGCCGCGGGCGAGCAGCCCCTCGGCCTCGGCGAACGCCGCGGCGATCGCGAGGAAGGTCTTGCTCACCGAGTAGACCAGCCGGATGCCGTCGCGTGGCCAGGGCTGCCAGGCTCCCTCGGCGACGACCTGCCCGTGCCGGATGACGAGCACGCCGTGCGGCTCGTTGCCCTCGTCCTCCCAGCGCCGCACCATCCGCAGCACGGCATCGGAGGGCACGCCCTGCTGTTCGGGCGTGCTCCGGGGGAGCGCCCCGCCGGCGGGAGAGGTGGAACGGGTGGCTGTCGGGGACGGCTCGGTCACGCTCACCACGCCAGCGTAGGGGGTGGCCCGCCGGCGGCCGGGAGCGGCCGGCTGGCAGCATGGGCCCGTGCGAGTGACCGTGCGGGTGCGCCCCGGGGCCTCCAGGACGCGCGTCGGGGGCCGCTGGGGCGACGAGGAGGTGCTCGGCGTGTCCCGTGGGAGCCAGGGCGGTCGACGGGGCCGCCACGGCCGCCGTACGTGCCGCGGTGGCGCAGGCGTTCGGCGTGCGGGCCCGCGACGTCACGCTGGTCGCGGGCGAGCGTTCGCGCACCAAGGTGCTCGACCTCGTCGTCGACGACGAGGACGAGGCTCGCGCGACCCTGCACCGTCTCCTCGCCGCCACCTGACTCCTCGCTGGGCGAGGGCGGGGGAACCGGAAGGGCCGCGCTCCCACCGGGTGCGCGGCCCCTCCTGTGCTGCAGCGGGCTCAGTGCCGCCCGGCGGGCTCCCCGGAGTCGACCTCGTCGCTGCGGACCGCCTCGATCGCCCGTGCCCCACCGACGACGGAGGGCTCGATGGCCTCGTGCTCGGAGCCGTGGTGGTGCGCGGCGGCGAGCTCGGCGGGGGTGACCGGGTTGACGGCGTCCGCGAAGTAGAACCGTGACAACCAGGCGCGGCCGCGGTGGCTGCGCTTGACCTTGCGCGCCACACCGTTCTCGTCGACGTCCGCCTCGATCCCGATCGGGGCGACCGGCTCGTGCTGCACGAGCAGCCAGTGGTCGGGAGTGACCTCGGTGTCGTGGCGCTCAAAGAACTTGCCGTCGGGCGTGCGCACGATGGTGCCGGTCTCACGACCGTGCAGCACGGTGTCGCGGTCGCGGCGCTGCAGGGACAGGCAGATCCGCTTGGTCACCCAGAAGGCGATGGGCGGGAGCACGAAGAACCCGATGCGGAAGAACCAGGTCAGGTCGTTGATCGACATGCTGAGCTTGATCGCCATGATGTCGTTGCCGGAGGCGAAGAGCAGGACGGAGTACATGGTGATGCCGGCCATCCCGATCCCGGTGCGCACCGGGTTGTTGCGCGGGCGGTCGAGGAGGTGGTGCTCACGGGTGTCGCCGGTGACCCAGCGTTCGACGAACGGGTAGGCCCCGAGGACGATGTAGACCAGCGGCAGCAGGATCAGGGCACCCGGCATGATGTTCAGGGACAACGTGAACCCGAAGATCTCGAACTCCAGCCAGCCCGGCAGCAGGCGCAGCGCGCCGTCGGCGAAGCCCATGTACCAGTCGGGCTGGGCGCCGGCGGTCACCGGCGACGGGTCGTAGGGACCGTAGGCCCACACCGGGTTGATCTGGACCAGGGCCGAGATCAGGGCGATGACACCGAAGACGATGAAGAAGAAGCCACCGGCCTTGGCGGCGTAGACCGGCATCACCGGGTAGCCGACGACGTTGTCGTTGGTGCGCCCCGGGCCGGGGAACTGGGTGTGCTTCTGCACGAACACCAGCCCGATGTGCGCCGTGAAGAGCCCGATGAGGAGCGCCGGGATCAGCAGCACGTGCGCGCTGTACAGCCGGGGAATGATCATCTCGCCCGGGAAGGGCCCACCGAAGATCGCGAAGACGAGGTAGGAGCCGATGACCGGGGCGGTCTGCACGAAGCCGGCCATGGCGCGCAGGCCGGTGCCGGAGAGCAGGTCGTCGGGGAGGGAGTAGCCGGCGAAGCCCTCGATGATGGCCAGGAGGGCGAGCACGCTGCCGATGACCCAGTTGATCTCGCGGGGCTTGCGGAAGGCGCCGGTGAAGAACACCCGGAACATGTGGACCACGAGGGCGACCACGAACAACAGCGCGGCCCAGTGGTGGATCTGCCGGACGATCAGGCCGCCCTTGATGTCGAAGGAGATGTTCAGCGTCGAGGCGAACGCCTCGGACATGCTGACCCCGCGCAACGGCACGAACGAGCCGTCGTAGACGGTGTGCCCGGCGCTGGGAACGAACCAGAAGGTGAGGAAGGCACCGGTGAGCAGGCAGATGATCATCGAGTACATCGCGATCTCGCCGAGCATGAACGACCAGTGGTCGGGGAAGACCTTCTTCATGAGGTAGCCGACCGGCTTGGCCGCGCCGGTGCGGTCGTCGACCCAGCCGGCGACGCCGCCGATGCGCTTGGCCGCCCCCGAGGCCTGGGCCTGCGCGGGGGTGTCGCCCTCGCGCAGTGCGTCAGCGGGACGCGGGGTGGTCTCGGTGCTCATCAGCCACGCTCCCAGAAGCTCGGTCCGACCGCTTCCTGGAACGGCGCGGCGGAGACGAGGTAACCCTCGTCGTCGACGGTGATCTGAAGCTGCGGCAGGGCGCGCTTGGCCGGGCCGAAGATCACCTTGCAGTCCTGCGTCACGTCGAAGGTCGACTGGTGGCAGGGGCAGAGCAGGTGGTGCGTCTGCTGCGCGTACAGCCCGACCGGGCAGCCGACGTGGGTGCAGATCTTCGAGTACGCGACGATGCCGTTGTAGCCCCAGTCGCGCTGCTTCTGCGACTGGATGAGGTCCTCCTCGAGCCGGATGAGGATGACGGCCGCCTTGGCCTTCTCCTCCAGCAGGTGCGTGGTGCCGCCCTCGCCGGTGACCGGGTCGGGAAGCAGGCCCTCGGGCATGATGTGGAACACCGCGCCGAGGGTGACGTCCTCCGCCTTCACCGGGGTGTTCTCCGGGTCGCGCATCAGCCGAAGCGGCGTGAAGGTGGGGTCGTCGCCGGGGCCGCTGGGGCCGCCGTCCCAGAAGGTCTGCGACAGGCTGTTCTGTGGCATCGGGCCGAGCGAGCCGGCGACCTGCAGCACCAGCGGCACCGCGAACAGCCCGAGCGCGCCACCGAGGGTGTACTTGATCATCGGCCGGCGGGTGATCTGCGAGCTGGCGCCGCCCTCCCGAAGCTGCTCGACGACCCGGTCACGGGACTCGTCGGAGGCACGCATCGGGTGACGCTCCTCGACGACCTCCTCGTCGGGCATGAGGGTCTTGGCCCAGTGCACGGCGCCGAAGCCGATGCCGAGCAGGCCCATGGCCATGGTGACGCCCAGCGCCAGGTTGGATGCGCTCGTCAAGCCGATGCCCGGCACGAAGACGGTTGTCTCGAGGCTGATCGCGAAGTAGAAGACGATGAAGAGCAGGGTGCCGACCATGGAGACGGCGAAGAGTGCGGCGACCTGCTTCTCGGCGCGCCGGGCGGCGCTCTCGTCGAGGTCGGCCATCCGCGCGACGTGCTCGGGCAGACCGGGGTTGGTGAACCGCTCCGGGAGGCCGCCGTCCCCGACGCCGTGGCCCTCGTCGAGCTGCACGGCAGTGCCGTGCTGCGAGGTGGGGGCCACCTCGCTACCGGGGTGGGTGGGGTCCTGCTCGTTCATCGGGGTACCGATCTTCTCGTCGATGGGCGGGTGTGGACGGGGTTGGGGGGCTAGGCCGACTTCGAGCCGAGCCAGACGGCGCAGCCGATGAGGATGCCCAGGCCGAAGACCCAGGCGAACAGCCCCTCGGTGACCGGCCCGAGGGAGCCCAGGGTCATGCCGCCCGGGCTCTCCTGCTCGTCGATGGCGTTGAGGAAGGCGACGATGTTCCTCTTGCTCTCCGGGGTGAGGTTGGCGTCGCTGAACACCGGCATGCTCTGCGGGCCGGTGGTCATCGCCTCGTAGATGTGCTTGTCCGTGACGTTGTTGATGGCGGGCGCGTACTTGCCTCGGGTCAGGGCGCCACCGGCCCCGGCGAAGTTGTGGCACATCGCGCAGTTGACCCGGAACAGCTCGCCACCCTTGGCCGGATCGCCCTTGCTGGGGTCGACGGCCTCCTCGGAGGGGACCTCCGGGCCCGGTGCCAGCGAGGCGATGTAGGCACCGATCGCCGCGATCTGCTCGTCGGTGAACTTGACCTGGCCGCCGGCGGGGGCCTGCACGTTGGGCCCCGCGAGCGGCATCCGGCCGGTGCCCATCTGGAAGTCGACGGACGCGGCGCCGACACCGGCCAGCGCGGGCCCGGCGACCTTGTCGCCGTTGCCGGTGGGGCGACCCTCGGCGTTCTGCCCGTGGCAGGAGGCGCAGTTCGCCAGGAACAGCTGGCGACCCTCCTCGACCGACTGGGCGGGCAGCGCCCGGGTCGTGGCGTCGGCCTCCTTGGGAGCCACGGCGGTGTACACGGCGCCGGTGAGGAACAGGCCGAGCATGATCAGGATGGCGATCGCCGCCGGGTGCCGGCGGCGGGCTGCCAGTGCGTTCACGGTGCGTTCCTGTCGTCGTTTCGCGGTTCGGGAGTCGGATCCGGTGCGGCTGTGGTCACTTCAGGACGTAGATCATGATGAACAGGGCGATCCACACGACGTCGACGAAGTGCCAGTAGTAGCTCGTGACGACCGCGCCGGTGGCCTGCGCGTGCGAATAGCGGCGGGTGGTGAAGGTGCGCCCGATGATGAGCAGGAACGCGATGAGACCGCCGGTGACGTGCATGCCGTGGAAGCCGGTGGCGAGGTAGAACACCGACCCGTAGGCGTCGGACGACAGCGAGACGCCCTCCTGGATGAGGTGGGCGTACTCGTAGACCTGGCCGGCGATGAAGATGCTGCCGAAGACGTAGGTGAGGACGTACCACTCACGCATGCCCCAGGCGCCGACCTTGAGCAGCGAGGTGCCCTGGGGCCGGGCGACGACGCCCTTCTCGGCCTGCAGCACGCCCAGCTGGCACCACACCGACGAGATGACCAGGATGATGGTGTTGACGAGCGCGAACGGCACGTTGAGCATGACCGTGCGCTCTTCCCACAGCTGGCCCTCGTGGCCGCGGATGGTGAAGTAGAACGCGAAGAGTGCCGCGAAGAACATCAGCTCGCTCGACAGCCACACCATGGTGCCGACGGCCACCATGTTGGGGCGCGTCGCGGGCCCCTGTCCCGGGATCGAGGGGACGGGCCCCGAAGGCCGGGTCTGAGGTGCAGTTTGAGTCGCCACGGACGACATTATGGCCGGAACTGGCGACACGCGCTTCCATGACCCCCCGAAAGACTCGACAAGTCTCGAAACCGACCACCGGTACGATGCCCGCATGACCTCTTCGCACGCCGCCGGGACCCCGGCGCAGGCCTTCGCGACCGACGGTGTCCACCGGGTGTCGGTCCTCCTCTACAGCGACGACATCACCACCCGCGACGCGGTGCGGGCGGCCGCCGGACGGCGCCCTGCGCGCGACGTCGAGGTCGTCTCCTGGCGCGAGTGCGCGACGCCCGAGGCGGTCATCGAGGCGATGGATGCCGGTGGCTTCGACGTCGTCGTGCTCGACGGGGAGGCCACACCGGCCGGCGGCCTGGGCCTGTGCCGCCAGCTGAAGAACGAGATCTTCCGCTGCCCGCCGATCCTGGTGCTCACCGGGCGCCCCCAGGACGGCTGGCTGGCCGGCTGGTCGCTCGCCGACGACGCCGTGTCGCACCCGCTCGACCCGATCGCCGTCGCGGAGGCCATCGCGGGCCTGGCGCGCTCGCGGGTCGCGGTCGGCTGACCGGCGTGACCACCCCCGTCCCGGCCGGGAACACCTGGCCGGACCTCCTCGCCGCGCTGCTGCGCCGTGAGGACCTCACCGCACTCCAGGCCCGCTGGGCGATGGGCGAGGTGATGAACGGCGCGGCCAGCCCGGTGCAGCTCGCCGGCTTCCTCGTCGGGCTGCGGGCCAAGGGCGAGTCGGTCGAGGAGCTGCGCGGCATCGCCGACGTCATGCTCGAGCACGCCCACCGCATCGAGGTCGCCGGGCCCACCGTCGACGTCGTCGGCACGGGGGGCGACCGGCTGCACTCGGTCAACATCTCGACGATGACCGCCATCGTCGTCGCCGCCACCGGGCTGCGGGTCGTCAAGCACGGCAACCGCTCGGCGTCGTCGAGCACGGGGTCGGCCGACGTGCTCGAGTCGCTCGGGGTGTCGCTCACCCTGACGCCCGCGCAGGTGGCCGAGGTCGCCGAGCGGGCCGGCATCACCTTCTGCTTCGCGAACGCCTTCCACCCCTCGATGCGGCACGCGGCGGTCACCCGTCGTGACCTCGGCGTGGGCACCGCCTTCAACGCCCTCGGCCCGCTGACCAACCCGGCGCAGCCGACCTACGCCGCCGTCGGGGTCGCCGACACGCGGATCGCGCCGCTCATCGCCGGCGTGTTCGCCGACCGGGGTCGCGCCGCCTCGGTCTTCCGTGGCGACGACGGCCTCGACGAGCTCACCCTGGCCACGACCTCCACGGTGTGGTGGGTACGTGACGGCGCCGTCACCGAGCTGACCCTGGACCCGTCCGACGTCGGTCTGGAGCACCACCCGGTCGAGAGCCTGCGCGGCGGGGACGCGGCGCACAATGCCCAGGTCGCCCGTGACCTGCTGGCCGGTGCCCACGGCCCGGTGCGCGACGCCGTGGTGCTCAACAGCGGCATCGCTCTCGCGACGGCATCCGGCCTGTCCGAGCCGACGGTGTCGCGGGTGGCGCTCACGACCGCGGTGCGCGCCGGAATGGACCGTGCCGAAGCCGCCCTCGACACCGGCGCCGCGCAGCAGCTGTTGCAGCGGTGGGTCGAGACCACCGCCGCCTACGAGAGCTAGACGCCGGAGTCTGGTGTTCGGGTGGTCGCCGGAGCAGCCACCTGAGCACCCAGCCCGGGCGTGGAGCGCGGCTCAGCCCTCGAGGCCGAGGCTGAACGCCGCCTCGAGGTCGTGCGAGGAGTAGGTGCGGAACGC
>DASQEZ010000108.1:0-13733 GCA_035633415.1 Ornithinibacter sp.
AGCCTGCGTAGGTGATCACCACGACACCTCCGGAGGTATGAAGTGAAGACACGGACCGCTCGACGAACCGGCGTTGCGTTCATTGCCGCAGTCGCCCTGATCGGCGTTGCCGCCTGTTCCCCGCCCACCAAGACCTCCGACGACGCCAGCAAAGGAGGGGTCAAGGCGTCCACCGCGACATCTGCCCAGGACCTCGGCGGCATGGCCGCACTGGTCGACGCCGCCAAGAAGGAGGGAACGCTCAATGTCATTGCGCTTCCTCCGGACTGGGCCAACTACGGCGAGGTCATCAAGGGCTTCCAGGCGAAGTACCCCGAGATCAAGGTCACCAGTGACCAGCCCGACGCGAGCAGCGCCGACGAGATCTCCACCGCCCAGCGGCTCAAGGGCCAGTCGGGCGCCCCGGACGTGTTCGACCTCGGCGCGGCCGTCGCCCTCGCGAACATCGCGATGTTCGCCCCCTACCAGGTGGCCACCTGGAAGGACATCGGCGACGACTTCAAGGAGCCGACCGGCCTGTGGGTCAACGACTACGGCGGCTACATGAGCGTCGGGTACGACTCGGCCAAGGTGCCGGCGCCGACCAGCATGGCCGACCTGCTCAAGGCCGACTACAAGGGCAAGGTCGCTCTCAACGGCAACCCGACCGAGGCCGGCGCGGCCTTCGCGGGCGTGCAGATGGCCTCGGTCGCCAACGGTGGCACCGTGGGTGACCTCACCAAGGGTGTCGACTACTTCAGCGCGCTGAACAAGGCCGGCAACTTCCTGCCGGTCGACCCGACCCCGGCCACCATCGAGTCGGGCCAGACCCCGGTCGTCATCGACTGGGACTACCTCAACGCGGCCCAGACCGCCAAGCTGCCGACCTGGAAGGTGATGGTGCCCAAGGAGGCCGTCATCGCGGGCTACTACTTCCAGGCCATCAACGCGGATGCGCCGCACCCGGCCGCCGCGCGGCTGTGGCAGGAGTTCCTCTACTCCGACATCGGCCAGAACCTGTGGCTCGTGGGTGGCGCCCGTCCGGTCCGCTTCGAGGCGATGAAGGCCGCCGGCACGCTCGATGAGGGCGCCGCGGCCGCGCTGCCGCCGGTCGAGGGCACCCCGATCGTGCCGACCCAGGCCGACGCCGAGTCCGGCAAGACCTACCTGGCCGAGAACTGGGCCAACGCCGTTGGCTGACGCCTCGGGTGGGAGGGCACTCGGCAGGCGTCGCCCGTCGAGTGCCCTCCTGGGCGTCGTCCCCTTCTTCGCCTACACGACCGTCTTCCTGCTGATCCCGACCCTCGTGGTCGTCGTCGGCGCCCTGCTCGACGGGGACAACGGCTTCACCCTCGGCAACGTCGAGGCACTGACCTCCCCCTCGGTGCTGCGCGCCCTGCGCAACTCGGTGGTCCTCTCCGCGGTGACCGCGGTCGGCGGCGCGGTGATCGGCGGCGTCCTCGCGTATGCCGTGAGCACCGCGAAGGCGAGCAGCGTCACCAAGCGCTTCGTCACCTCGCTATGCGGGGTGCTCGCCCAGTTCGGCGGTGTCGCACTCGCGTTCGCGTTCGTCGCCTCGTTCGGCATGACCGGCCTGATCACCGCGTGGCTCACGACGATCGGCGTCGACACCGGCACCGGCTTCTGGCTCTACGAGTGGAACAAGGGCCTGATGCTGGTCTACCTCTACTTCCAGGTGCCGCTCATGGTCATCGTGTTCCTTCCCGCCGTGGAGGGGCTGCGCCCTCAATGGCGTGAGGCGACCGAGACCCTGGGTGGATCGACCTGGACGTTCTGGCGCCGGGTGGCCGGCCCCATCCTGCTGCCCTCGTTCGTCGGCGCGATGCTCCTGCTCTTCACCAACGCCTTCTCCGCCTACGCCACGGCCAAGGCCCTCATCTCGCAGGGGACCCCGCTGCTTCCGCTGCAGATCGCCGGCACGCTGAGCTCCGAGGTCATCCTCGGCCAGGAGAACGTCGGCAAGGCGATGGCCCTGGCGATGGTCGTGGTCGTCGCCGTCGTCATGACGGCGTACGTGTTCCTCGACCGCCGCGCCAGCCGCTGGATGCAGCGATGAGCGGGCAGCGCGCCACCGTCCGGCGCCGGCAGACCGCCTTCCGCTGGGTGGCCATCACCGTGGCCGTGGCCGCGTTCGCCGCGCCGCTGCTCGGGGCGTTCGACTTCACCACGCAGGGCCCCGGCGGCAACGGCCGTACGGCCGAGACCTGGCTGACCCTCGTCGACGTCGGCAAGGTGACCACCGACTACCCGGCGCTGCGCCAGGGCTTCCTCGCCTCGGTCGGCCTCGCGATCGTCACCCCGCTGGTGATGCTCCTGATCCTCGTGCCGACGATGACGTGGGTGCGGCTGCGCCTGCCCGGCCTGTCGCGCACCGTCGAGTTCATCTGCCTGCTCCCCCTCACCGTGCCCGCCATCGTGCTCGTCGTCGGGCTCGGGCCGGTGTACGCGTGGGTCTACTTCCTGCTCGGGTCCTCCACGTTGTGGCTCTCCCTGGCCTACGTCGTGCTCGTGCTCCCGTACGCCTACCGGTCGCTGGATGCCGGGCTGCGCGCCATCGACGTGCGCACCCTGTCGGAGGCAGCCCGGTCCCTCGGGGCGTCGTGGTTCACCGTGATGCGCCGGATCGTGCTGCCGAACCTGCGCTCGGCGGTGCTCTCGGCGTCGTTCCTCTCGGTCGCGCTGGTGCTCGGCGAGTTCACCATCGCGAGCCTGTTCAGCAAGAAGAACCTGCAGGTCGCGATGTACGAGCTGGGCAAGTCGGACGCGAAGATCTCGGTCGCGGTCGGCCTGCTCGCGCTCGTCTTCGCCTTCCTCGTGCTCTTCGCGATGTCCTTCGTCGGAAGCAGCACCTCCGGCACGTCCCCCCTCGCCCGCCTCCGGCGCTCGCGCGCCGTCCCCAAGGAGCCCGCCGCATGACGCTCGCCCCCACCCGTGGCACCGCCGTGCGCCTCACCGACCTGCACCGTGTGTACAGCGGGGTCGCCGCCCTCGACGGACTCACGCTGCACATCGAGCCCGGCGAGTTCGTCGCGCTGCTCGGCCCGTCCGGCTGCGGCAAGACCACGGCGCTGCGCTGCCTGGCCGGGCTCGAGGACCCCGACTCGGGCAGCGTCGAGGTGGGTGGCCACGACCTGACCCGGGTGCCCGCGAACAAGCGCGACATGGGGATGGTGTTCCAGGCGTACAGCCTCTTCCCGCACATGACGGCACGGCAGAACGTGGAGTTCGGCCTCGAGCTGCGCGGCCGCGACCGTGCCACGCGCCGGGCCCGCACGGCCGAGATGCTCGACCTGGTCGGGCTCGACACGCACGCCGACAAGTACGCCCACCAGCTCTCCGGCGGGCAGCAGCAGCGGGTGGCCCTGGCCCGGGCGCTGGCCATCGAGCCGCAGGTGCTGCTGCTCGACGAGCCGCTGTCGGCACTGGACGCCAAGGTGCGAACCCAGCTGCGCGACGAGATCCGCCGCATCCAGCTCGAGGTCGGCACCACCACCCTCTTCGTCACCCACGACCAGGAGGAGGCCCTCGCGGTCGCCGACCGGGTCGGGGTGATGTCGGTCGGGCGGCTCGAGCAGCTCGCGCCCCCGGCCGAGCTGTACAGCGCGCCGCAGACGCCCTTCGTCGCCGACTTCGTCGGGCTGACCAACCGCGTGCGGGCCCGGGTGGAGGGCACCACCGCCTACCTCCTGGGCGGCAGCGTGCCGCTGCTGCCCGGCTCCGCGGGCGGCCCGGAGGCGCTGGTCCTGGTGCGGCCCGAGGGAGTGCACGTCGAGCACGCGAGCGACGGCACGGCATCCGTGGTCAGCGCGAGCTTCCTCGGGGGCCACGGCCGGGTCATCGTCCGCATCCCCGACGGCACGCTCCTCACCGTGCAGGTGCCGAACACCGAGGTGACCGGCTTCGCCCCGGGCGACCCGGTGAGCCTCTCCCCCCGCGGCGACGCCGCGCTGGCCGTCGCGGACTGACCGCCCGGGCGTCGACCGATCTGCCGCGCCACCACGACGTCGTGCGACTCACCCGCGGTTTCGCACCGCCAGTGGCTGCGAGAACCGCGCGCAAGTCGCACGAGGTGGATGGAGCGTGCGGGATGCCGGCGGGTCGCCGGCATCCCGCTGACCACTCAGGTCACTTCGGCATCAGGACGCCGTCGATGACGTGGATGACGCCGTTGCTCGCCTCGACGTCGGTGGCCGTGACGTTCACGGTGTTGCCCGCGGCGTCGGTGAGGGTGACGGTGTCACCGTCGACGTTGATGGTGAGCTCGGCCCCCTGCACGGTCTTGACCTTCTGGCCGTCCATCGTCAGCACGTCGGCCGCCATCACCTTGCCGGCCACCACGTGGTAGGTCAGGATCTGGGTGAGGTCGCCCTTGGGGTCCTTGAGCAGGGTGTCGACCGTGCCGGCCGGCAGCTTCTCGAAGGCCGCGTCGGTCGGTGCGAACACGGTGAACGGGCCCTCCCCCTTGAGCGTCTCGACGAGCTCGGCCGCGGTGAGCGCCGCCGCGAGGGTGGTGAAGTCGCCGGCCGCGACGGCGGTGTCGACGATGTCCGCGGCGGCCATCGACTCGCTCGGCGAGGGCGACGGGGAGGCGGAGGTGGTCATGGGGGCGGAGGTGGTGGCACCGGAGTCGGCGTCGTCGCTGCCACAGGCGGCGGTGACGAGGGTGAGGGCAAGCACGGCGGCCACGGGGAGAATGCGTCGCATCGCAGGGGGTCCTTTCGGGAGTCGGTCTGACACCCTTTCTTCCGTGCGGGCCGCCCCCGTGGATGCACTTCCCTCGACAAAGTTTCGACAGTTTCGCGCGGACGGCACCGAGGGGGACGGCACGGGGCATGGCCCGCTCCGCCCGGGCCTCGCTACGCTGCGCCCGTGACCGACAACGCCGCCGCCCACGACCTGACCGACCCCGCGACCGACCCGTTCGCCGTCGCCGAGGACGCCGCCGCGGTCATCCGCGAGCGCACCGGGGTGCAGCGCCACGACGTCGCCCTCGTGCTCGGCTCGGGATGGGGCCAGACCGGTGACCTGATCGGCGAGACGCTCGCGACGATCGACAACACCGAGGTCCCGGGGTTCGGCAGGGCCGCCGTCGCGGGCCACTCCGGCGTCATGCGCTCGGTGGCGATCGGCGACACCGGCCGCCGGGCCCTCGTCTACGGCACGCGCACCCACTACTACGAGGGGCGCGGGGTGCGCGCGGTGGTGCACGGCATCCGCACCGCAGCCGCCGCCGGGTGCCGCACCGTCGTCATCACCAACGGCTGCGGCGGCCTCCGCAAGGAGTGGGCCCCCGGAACCCCGGTGCTGATCTCCGACCACATCAACCTCACGGCGACCTCACCGATCGAGGGTGCGAACTTCGTCGACCTCACCGACCTCTACTCCCCCCGCCTGCGCGCGATCGCCAAGGAGATCGACTCGAGCCTGGACGAGGGTGTCTACGTGCAGTTCCGGGGCCCGCACTACGAGACACCCGCGGAGGTGCGGATGGCCGGCATCCTCGGTGGTGACCTGGTGGGCATGTCGACCTCGCTCGAGGCGATCGCCGCCCGGCAGAGCGGCCTGGAGGTGCTGGGCATCTCGCTCGTCACCAACCCCGCCGCCGGCATCTCGGCAACCCCGTTGAACCACGAGGAGGTGCTCGAGGCCGGCCGCGACGCCGCCGAGCGCTGCGGCCACCTCCTCGCCGCCGTCGTCGGCCGGATCTGAGGGCGTCATGGGCACCGCCACGCAGGTACCGCTCGCCGACCTCCTCGCCGCCGCCCGTGCGTGGGCCGACGACGACCCGGATGCCGTGACCCGCGCCGAGCTCGAAGGGCTCGCTGCCTCCGCGGAGGCGGGTGACGAGGCCGCAACGACCGAGCTCGCGGACGCCATGGCCGGGATGCTGGAGTTCGGTACCGCAGGGTTGCGGGGGCGTCTCGGTGGCGGCCCCAACCGGATGAACCGCGCGGTCGTCATCCGCGCGGCCGCTGGGCTCACGGCCTACCTCAAGACCCTTGACCCCGAGCCGTTCGTCGTCGTGGGCTACGACGCCCGCACCAACTCCGACGTCTTCGCGCACGACACCTGTGCCGTGGTCGTCGGCCTGGGAGGTCGGGCCATGGTGCTGCCGCACCCCCTGCCGACCCCGGTGCTGGCGTATGCGATCCGCCACCTCGGCGCGGATGCCGGGGTCATGGTGACCGCGTCGCACAACCCGCCCGAGGACAACGGGTACAAGGTGTACCTCGGCGACGGCTCGCAGATCGTGTCGCCCGTCGACGGGCTGATCGCCGCCGAGATCGCCGCCGTCCCGACGGTGGCGTCGGTGCCCCGAGCCGACGACGGCTGGCACACCCTGGACGACTCGGTGCTCGGGGCCTACCTCGACGACGTGCGCACCGTGGTGTCACCGGACAGCCCCCGCGAGGTCACCGTGGTGCACACGGCCCTGCACGGCGTGGGCTCGGAGACCGTTCAGAAGGCGTTCCTGGCGGCCGGCTACGCGGCACCCATCCCGGTGGCCTCGCAGGCCGAACCGGACCCGATGTTCCCCACCGTGTCCTTCCCCAACCCGGAGGAGCCGGGGGCGATGGATGCCGCGCTCGAGCTCGCCGAGCAGACCTCGCCGGACGTGGTCATCGCCAACGACCCCGACACCGACCGGTGCGCCGTGGCGGTGCCCGGCCCCGGTGGCTGGCGGATGCTGCGCGGCGACGAGGTCGGTGCGCTGCTCGGGTCGCACGTGCTGTCCCGGGGGGTGGCCGGTGGGGTGCTGCCCGACTCGGCCGACTGCGTCTTCGCGAACTCGATCGTCTCGTCGCGCCAGCTCGCCGCGATGTGCCACGCGGTGGGGGTGCGCCACGAGGAGACGCTCACCGGGTTCAAGTGGATCGGTCGGGTGCCGGGCCTGCGCTACGGCTACGAGGAGGCGCTCGGCTACTGCGTCGACCCGGACCGGGTGCGCGACAAGGACGGCGTGTCGGCCGCGCTGCTCATCGCCGAGCTGGTCGCCACCTTGCGGGCGCAGGGCCGCTCGCTCGTCGACCGGCTCGACGACCTGGCCCGTGAGCACGGGGTGTACGCCACCGACGCGTTCTCGGTGCGGGTCGACGACCTCTCCCTGATCGGCCGGATCATGGAGCGGTTGCGGGCGACGCCGCTGACGTCCGTGGCCGGTGTCCCCGTGGCTCGGGCCGACGACCTCGCGCAGGGCGACGGCGGCCTGCCACCGACCGAGGGCCTGCGCTACTACCTCGCCGACGACTCGCGGGTCATCGTGCGCCCGTCGGGCACCGAGCCCAAGCTCAAGGTCTACCTCGAGGTGGTCGAACCGGTGGGCGACGGCGATCTGCGCGGTGCCCGCGAGCGCGCTGCCACTCGGCTGGCCGGCATCCGCGCCGACCTCGAGGCCGCCACCGCCCTCTGACCGGTACCCACATCCCGCAGTTCGAGGAGGTGCGCCCCCGCGGGCGCTGCCCAGCGGTCACGCGCGCCCGTATGCTCGACCGGTGAGCACCGCCACCGCTGTCGACCCCACGGAGCGCGCCCGAGAGCTGCTCGGTGTGTCCCGCCTGACCAACCGAGCCCTCACCAGCTGGCTGCACGGCCTTCCCGGCGTCGACCAGGTCGGCTGCGAGGAGCGGGCCGCCGGTCTGGGCACCCGCTCGATCAAGACCACGAGCAAGGCGTGGGCGATCGACACCGCCATCTCGATGATCGACCTCACCACCCTCGAGGGCGCTGACACCCCCGGCAAGGTGCGCGGCCTGGCGACCAAGGCCCTGGTGCCCGACCCCACCGACATGACCACCCCCCGCCCCGCCGCGGTGTGCGTCTACGGCGACATGGTCGCCACGGCGAAGCAGGCCCTGGGCAGCAGCGGCGTCAAGGTCGCTGCCGTCGCGACCGCCTTCCCCAGCGGCCGCGCGAGCCTGCCGGTCAAGCTCGCCGACGTCGCGGATGCCGTGAAGGCCGGTGCCGACGAGATCGACATGGTCATCGACAGGGGCGCGTTCCTCGCTGGTGACTACCTCACCGTCTTCTCCCAGATCGCCGAGGTGAAGGCCATCTGCGGCGGTGCCCGGCTCAAGGTGATCATGGAGACCGGCGAGCTGGTCACCTACGACAACGTGCGCCGCGCCTCCTGGCTGTCGATGCTCGGTGGCGGTGACTTCATCAAGACCTCCACCGGCAAGATCTCCCCCGCCGCGACGCTGCCCGTCACCCTGGTCATGCTCGAGGCCGTGCGTGACTGGCGCGAGACGACGGGCGAGCAGGTCGGCGTGAAGCCCGCGGGCGGCATCCGCACCAGCAAGGACGCCATCAAGTTCCTCGTGGCCGTCAAGGAGATCGCGGGTGAGGACTGGCTCGACAACCACTGGTTCCGCTTCGGCGCCTCCAGCCTGCTCAACGACCTGATCCTGCAGCGCCAGCGGATGCGTACCGGCGCCTACTCCGGCGGCGACTACGTGGCCGACGACTCCCCCAGCCTCTACTGACCCGACCGCGACGAGCGACCGCGACCGAGCACCCCACGGATCGAGGAACGAGAACCATGTCCCCCTTCGAGTACGCGCCGGCCCCCGAGTCCCGGGCCGTCGTCGACATCGCGAGCAGCTACGGCCTGTACATCGGCGGCCGGTTCGTCGAGGCCACCGGCGGTGCCCCGTTCAAGACGGTCAACCCGGCCACCGAGGAGGTCCTCGCCGAGATCTCCGACGCGAGCGCCGACGACGTGGATGCCGCGGTGCGCGCCGCGCGCACGGCCCACACCCGGGTGTGGTCGCGGATGAGCGGCGCCGACCGCGGCAAGTACCTCTTCCGGATCGCGCGGATCCTGCAGGAGCGCGCCCGGGAGTTCGCCGTGCTCGAGACCCTCGACAACGGCAAGCCGATCAAGGAGGCCCGCGACGTCGACCTCCCCCTGGCTGCGGCGCACTTCTTCTACCACGCGGGCTGGGCCGACAAGCTCGACCACGCCTCGCTCGGCCCGAACCCGCGGCCGCTGGGCGTCGTCGGCCAGATCGTGCCGTGGAACTTCCCGCTGCTCATGCTGGCGTGGAAGATCGCACCGGCACTGGCGTGCGGGAACACGGTCGTCCTCAAGCCTGCGGAGACCACCCCGCTCACGGCGCTGCTCTTCGCCTCGGTGTGCGAGCAGGCCGAGCTCCCCCCGGGTGTCGTCAACATCGTCACCGGCGCGGGCGCGACGGGTCAGGCCATCGTCGACCACCCCGGCATCGACAAGCTCGCCTTCACCGGGTCGACCGCGGTCGGCAAGATGATCGCCCGCTCGATCGCCGGCACCCGCAAGACGGCCACCCTCGAGCTCGGGGGCAAGGCGGCGAACATCATCTTCGACGACGCCCCCATCGACCAGGCCGTCGAGGGCATCGTCAACGGCATCTTCTTCAACCAGGGCCACGTCTGCTGCGCTGGAAGCCGGATCCTCGTGCAGGAGAGCATCGCCGAGGAGCTCGACCGCCGGCTCAAGCGACGCTTGGCCACCTTGCGCGTCGGCGACCCGATGGACAAGAACACCGACGTCGGCGCGATCAACTCGCGCAAGCAGCTCGACCGCATCGAGGAGATGGTGGCCGTCGGCGAGGCCGAGGGTGCCCAGCGCTGGGACTCCGGCTGCGACCTGCCGGCGAACGGGTTCTGGTTCCGCCCGACCGTGTTCAGCGGGGTGAGCCAGACGCACCGCATCGCCCAGGAGGAGATCTTCGGGCCGGTCGTCTCGGTGCTCACCTTCCGCACCCCGGCCGAGGCCGTCGCGAAGGCGAACAACACCCCGTACGGGCTGTCCGCCGGCGTCTGGACCGAGAAGGGCAGCCGCATCCTGTGGATGGCGGACCAGCTTCGGGCCGGTGTCGTCTGGGCCAACACGTTCAACAAGTTCGACCCGACCTCGCCGTTCGGTGGCTACAAGGAGTCGGGCTACGGCCGCGAGGGCGGCCGCCACGGGCTCGAGGCCTACGTGAGCACAGGAGGTGCCAAGTGAGTACGCGCGTCGACGTCCGCAAGACGTACAAGCTCTACATCGGCGGGAAGTTCCCGCGCAGCGAGAGCGGCCGCTCCTACGAGGTGTATGCCGCGCCGTCGGGTGCCGCTTCACGCCGCGGGTCAGCCTCTCGCGCACCGAAGTTCCTCGCCAACGCCGCGCAGGGCTCGCGCAAGGACGCCCGGGACGCCGTCGTCGCGGCGCGCAAGGCGCAGCCGAGCTGGGCGGGGGCCACGGCCTACAACCGCGGCCAGGTGCTCTACCGGGTGGCCGAGGTCATGGAGTCGCGCCGGGCGCAGCTCGTGCAGGACGTGCGCGACAGCGAGGGGCTGACGGCGGCGCGCGCCGAGGCCGTGGTGTCCGAGGCCATCGACCGTTGGGTCTGGTACGCCGGGTGGTCCGACAAGTTCACCCAGGTGCTCGGCGGGCTCAACCCCGTGGCCGGCCCCTACTTCGACATCTCCGCCCCCGAGGCCACCGGTGTCGTCGCGGTGCTGGCGCCGCAGGGCTCGAGCCTGCTCGGCCTGGTGTCGGTGGTGGCGCCGGTCATCGTGTCGGGCAACACCGCGGTGGTGCTGACCAGCGAGGACCGGCCGCTGCCGGCGATCACGCTGGCCGAGTGCCTCGCGACCTCGGACGTGCCGGGGGGCGTGGTCAACATCGTCACCGGGCGCACCGCCGAGATGGCGCCGTGGCTGGCGAGCCACCGTGACGTCAACGCCATCGACCTCACCGGTGCCGCCGACGCCGACGAGGTCGACTGGGGCGCGTTGGAGGAGGCCGCGGCCGAGAACCTCAAGCGGGTGCTGCGCCCCGGTGGCACCGGCACGCAGGCGGTCGAGCCCGACTTCTCGGCGACGCCCGACCTCTCCCGGCTCACCGCGTTCCTCGAGACCAAGACGGTCTGGCACCCCAAGGGGCGCTGACCACGGCCCGGCTCGCCGGGCCGTAGAATCGTCGTCCGTGACGGACGAGCCGACGGACCCCCGGGCCACGGCATCCGGCACCCCCCGAGCCCGAGTCATCGTGCTCGCCGGGCCGAGCGGTGCCGGCAAGTCACGGCTGGCAGCCCGGCTCAGCTCCACGCACGGGTGGCCGATCTTCCGCCTCGACGACTTCTACCGCGACCTCGACGACCCGGCGATGCCGCGTAGCGAGGGCCTGGGCATCGTCGACTGGGACCACCCGGACAGCTGGAACGGCGACCGCGCCGTGGAGTCGCTGTGCGCGCTCGTGGACACCGGCCGCACCGACACCCCGGTCTACGACATCTCGACCAGCCGCGCCGTCGGGCACCACGAGGTCACCGCCGACCCGACCGACCTGATCGTCGCCGAGGGCATCTTCGCCGCCGAGGTCGTCGACCGGCTGCGCACCTGTGGGGTGCTGTACAGCGCCTGGTGCGTGCACCACCGACCCGCCGTCACCTTCGTGCGACGCCTGGCCCGCGACCTCAAGGAGCGGCGCAAGCCACCGGTCACCCTGGTGCGGCGCGGGCTGGCCCTGATGCGGGCCGAGCCGGAGATCGTCCGCCGACAGACCGAGCTGGGTGCACGGCCCGCCCGGGCGCGCGACCTCGAGCAGCAGCTGGCCGGGCGCCGCTGACCCAACCGGCACTGTGCGCCCGGGTCCGTCGGTTAGGGTCGTGACGTGGTCGACGAGGGGACGCGTGATGAGTGAGGGGCCGTGGGTCGCACCGGGATCCGCGCCGCCCCCGGAGCAGCCGCCGCCCCCCGCCCCGTACCCGCCGCCGGCGTATGCCACCCCACCGGCTCCCGGCCACGCGGCCCCGATCCAGGACCACCCGACCCCGCACCCCGGATACGGCCCCCCGCCGCCCGGCGGGGGCTTCCCCGGCTATCGCCCCCCACCGCCCGGCGGGGGCTTTCCCAGCATGGCCGGCATGGAGTTCCGGCCCGGCATCATCCCGCTGCGACCGCTGACGCTGGGTGACCTCTGGGGCGCGGTCATCAAGGCCATCCGAGGGAACGTCGCCGCCACGATCGGCCTTGCCGTCGTCACCTCCCTGGTCTGCCTGGTACCGACCACCGCGCTCGGTGCGTGGGTCGCGAGCCAGGAGACGCTCAGCT
Organism: Ornithinibacter sp.; assembly: GCA_035633415.1. Lineage (GTDB taxonomy): Bacteria > Actinomycetota > Actinomycetes > Actinomycetales > Dermatophilaceae > Fodinibacter. The sequence continues at coordinate 12,079 of DASQEZ010000108.1, forward strand.
TCGAGGACGACGACTTCGGGCTCTACGGGCTGATCGGCACGTACCTGCCGGGCCTGGGGTCGATCGTCTCCTCGATCGCCCTCACCGGCTTCCTCGCCTACGTCATCGGACAGGCCGTCATCGGCCGCAAGGTGACCATCGGCGAGACCTGGGACGGCACCAAGCACCGACTGCTCGCGATCGCCGGCGCGGTGCTGGTCACCTCGCTCGGCGCCCTGCTGCTCGTCGCGGTCCTGATCGGACCTCCGGTGGCCTGGCTGATCGCGGTGGGTGAGGCCGCGCCCGGGCCGATCGTGCTGATCGTGCTGGCCGTGATGGTGCTCTTCTTCCTGTACCTGTGGCTGTGGACCCGGCTGGCGTTCGTCACCGCCGTGATCGTGCTCGAGGGCCGCGGCGTCTGGTCGGCGTTCGCGCGGTCGTGGCGGCTCACCTCCGGAACCCCGTTCTGGCGGATCTTCGGCATCCGACTGCTCACCTCCATCGTCGTCGGGTTCGCCGCGCAGCTCATCACCTTTCCGCTCACCCTCCTCGGTTTCGGCATCGTCGTGGCAGCCGGCCAGGAGCAGGACCTGTTCATGTGGCAGGCCGTGCTGGCGGGTCTGGCCACGTTGATCAGCGGCGCGATCACGACCCCCTTCTCGGCCGGGGTCGACGCGCTCATGACCATCGACCAGCGGATCCGCCGCGAGGGCCTGGACGTCCAGCTCATCCACGCGGCCCAAGAGGGCGGTCCCGCCCCGTGGCCGAGCGCCGCCAGGGCTCGTTGAGCCGGTGCGACTCGACCCACCCCTGGACCCCACGTCGCCCGAGGCGCGGCAGTGGCTCGAGGACGAGCTGCGCAAGGGCGTCTACCGCGAGCAGAAGAGCCTGCTCCAGCGGCTGTGGGAGTGGCTGACCGGTCTGGGCTCCGGTGGCGATGGCGTCGGGTTCCCCGCGTGGACCATCTGGGCGGCCGTCCTCGTCGGCGTGGCCGTGGTCGCTCTCGTGCTGCTGCGCTCGCTGCGCGCTGAGCGCCGGATGACCGGGCGACGCGAGGCCGGCGTCCTCGACGGGCCCACGCGCACCGCCGCCGAGCACCGGAGCGCCGCGCGCGCGGCGCTCGACTCCGGCGACGCCGACCTCGCGGTGCTGGAGGCCTACCGGGCGATCGCCCGCTCCGCCATCGAGCGCACCCTGCTCGACGACCTGCCCGGGCGCACCGCCCACGAGGTGGCGGTGGCCCTGGGACCGGTGTTCCCGGCATCCGCCTCGTCGCTCGCCGTCGCCGCCGACGTGTTCGATGCCGTGCGCTACGGCCGGCGAGACGCCCGGGTCGAGTCGGCCCGTGACCTCGTCGCCCTCGACGCCACGCTCGCCAGCACCCGGCCGGTGCTGCCCGACCCGGCCACGGCGGCGGGGGTCCGATGACGGCGGCCCTCGAGGCCACCGGGTCGCCCCGTGCCGGGACCCGCTGGGGCCGTGACCGGCTGCGCCGCGCGGCCGCCTACGCCGGCGTCGTCGGGCTCGGCCTGGTGCTCCTCGTGATGCTCGCCCTGTCCGCACAACGCCCCACCGGGGCCCTCGACCCCGACGGCCCGGGCCCCGAGGGCGGCCGCGCGCTCGCCGAGGTGCTGCGCAGCCAGGGTGTCGAGGTCGAGGTCGTCCGCTCGATCGGC
>DASQEZ010000109.1:0-13663 GCA_035633415.1 Ornithinibacter sp.
TCCGCCCCTGCTCCGGTGCGGGGGGCAGTGCGCCTGGTGTTCGGCGACGGCCGGGTGTTCGCCGAGACCGGCTGCAACACCGTGCGCGGGCCGGTCACCGTGGCCGACGGGGCGCTCGTCGCCGACGCGCTGATGTCGACCCGGATGGCGTGCGAGCCGGCGCTGATGGAGCAGGAACGCTGGGTCACCGAGATGCTCACCAGCCGCCCACGGCTCGAGCTGTCCGGGCCCTACCTCGCGCTGCACTGGGGCGAGGGCGAGCAGTGGTGGCTCGGCCTGGACCGCGACCCCGCGACGGCGCCGGCATCCTGACCGCCGTGACCCCGCACGTGCCGGGTTATTGCCGTCACATGCCCGACCTGACCGTCATAACCCCGCACGTGCGGGGTCATGACCCTAGGAGCGACCGGAGCGGATGCCCGCGAGCCAGGCGCGCGCCGCCGTGAAGTCGGTGTCGCTGGTGAGCGGCGCGATGCTCGCGCGCTGCCGGTCGGCCCTCGGGTAGGACCCGAGGAAGCGCACCTCGGCGCAGATCCGGCGCAACCCCATGAGCGCCTCACCGACCCGCTCGTCGAGCACGTGGCCCTCGAGGTCGATGGAGAAGCAGTACGACCCCATCGACTCCTTGGTCGGGCGCGACTCGAGCCGGGTCATGTTGATGCCGCGGGCGGCGAACTGCTCGAGCAGCGCGAGCAGGCCACCGGCGTGGTCGTCGCGCTGGAAGAGGACCACCGTCGTCTTGTCGGCACCGGTCGGCCGGGGAAGCTGCCCGGGGCGCGCCACGAGCACGAACCGGGTCACCGCGGCCTGCATGTCGCCGATGCCGTGCGCCAGCTCCTCGAGGCCGTGCAGCCGCGCGGCGGCCGGCGCGCACACGGCGGCGTCGTAGGACTGCCGCCCCTGCTCGAGGCCCTCGGCGGCGGCCGCGGTCGACAGCGTCGGCACGTAGACGGCATCCGGCAGGTGCTCGCCCATCCACCCGCGCACCTGCGCCCAGGCGTGCGAGTGCGTGCCCACGGCGCGCACGGCGTCGAGCGCGGTGCCGGGGCGGGCCGCCAGCACGAAGGTCACCGGCACGAGCACCTCACCGGTGACGACGAGCGGGTCGCCACTGGCGAGGGCGTCGAGCGTGGCGGAGACGCCACCCTCGACGGAGTTCTCGATGGGCACCATGGCGCCGTCGACGTCGCCGGCCCGCAGCGCGGTGAGCACCGCGTCGACCGAGCCGAACGCCACCCGCTCGGCGGCCGTGGCGGGCGACCAGGCGTCGAGCGCCATCGAGGTGAAGGTGCCCTCGGGTCCGAGGTAGCCGAAGCGGGTCACGGGGTCTCCTTGCCGGTGCGAGCGGCGGCGAGGGCCTGCTGCTCCTCGGGGGTCAGGGTGTGGTCGGAGGCACCCCCGACCACACCCTTGGCGTAGGTGCGCGACTCTCCGCGCGCGTGGATCGAGCTGAAGACCAGGCCGTCACCCCGGTCGTCGACGACGGCGGCGCTGAAGCTCAGCCGGCCGCCCATGTCGCCGAAGGCGTCGTAGCGCACGACGGCGACGTGCCGCAGCGCCTGGCCGAGGTCGGCCCGCAGCGCCGCGAGGTCGGCGTCCCCCGCGGGCCGGTGCCGTTCGAGCGCGGCAACCCGACGCTTCACGTCGGCCGAGCGACGCAGGAGCACGGCGAGCCCCACGACGAGCGCGACCACGATCGCGAGTGGGACCGCGAGCAGCAGCGCCTCCGCGGGGTGGATTCCGAACACAGCCGACAGGCTAGGCGCTGGGCGTGGCGGGCCGCCGACCATTCCACCGTGGCCCGGGCGCGTCGGCCTCCGTCGGCCCGCCTAGGGTGAACGCCGTGGACCTCGACCTCGCGACCGCCGCCGTGGTCTTCGGCACGATCTTCCTGGTCGAGCTGCCGGACAAGACGTTCATCGCGACCCTGGTCATGTCGACCCGCTTCCGCCCGTTGCTCGTGTGGATCGGCGTCTGCCTCGCCTTCTTCGTCCAGACCGGGATCGCCGTGCTCGCCGGAGGCCTGATCGCCCGGCTGCCGCGCACCCCGGTCGAGGTCTTCGCGTGCGTGATGTTCCTTCTCGGCGGCATCCTGCTGCTGCGCGGCGCCGGCGCGGCCGACGAGGAGGAGGCCGAGACCGAGGCGGAGTTCGGCGCCAAGGCGGCCAGGCAGGTCGTCGGCTGGCGGGTGGTCACGCTGTGCTTCACGGTGCTGTTCCTCGCCGAGTGGGGCGACCTGTCGCAGATCCTCACCGCCTCGCTGGTGGTCCGCTACGACGACCCGCTGTCGGTGTTCGTGGGCGCCTTCCTCGCGCTGGCCGTGGTGTCCGGGCTCGCGGCGGCGCTGGGCCGCACCCTCCTGACCCGGATGAAGCTGTCCACCCTGCGCCGCATCGGCGGCAGCGTCTGCCTGCTGCTCGCCGCCTACACCGCGGTGGAGATCGCCGGCGTGCTCTGAGCGCCGGCGCCGGCGCCGTCGTCATCCGCGCTCGCGACCCCTCCGGGCCGTGGTCGGGTGACCCACCACAGCAGGACGAGCGCGGCCAGCGCCCCGAACACGTCGGCGTTCTGCAGCACCCGCCCCGGCAGCTCGGGCCAGTCGCGCTGGTTGAGCCAGGAGATGCCCCACCAGGGCAGCCGACAGAGGAAGAACGCCGTGACACCGAGGCCCGCCCAGAGCCGCCGGCGGTCGCGCAGCGGGTCGGCCCCCAGCAGCGCGAAGACGACCACGACGACCCAGTGGAAGTGGTGGATCCACGCCACGGGTGAGAGCAGGCAGGCCATCAGACCCACCGCCGCGACCTCACCGATCGAGTCGCCCGCCAGGTGCAGCCGCCGGGCCAGCCAGAAGCCGAAGACCCCCACGGCCCCGGCGAACACCAGCCAGAGGACCGTGCCCGTCACCCCCTCGGGGCCGACCCGCAGCAGGAAGCCTCGGATCGACTGGTTGGACGTGCCCATGTTGGGGCCGAGCCGGGCCGGGTCCTGCAGGGCGCCGCCCCAGAACGCGAACGACGCCTGCGGCAGCAGCACCCACATCCCGACCGTCACGGCGACCGCGGTGCCGACCGCGGTCGCCGCCTCCTTCCACCGCTTGGTGACCAGGAAGTGCACGACGAACACCCCGGGCGTCAGCTTGACCGCCATGGCCAGCCCGACGAGCACACCGCGGGGGACCCTGCGGATCAGGCCCGGACGGGGCTCGCGCAGGTCCATCAGGCAGGCGAGGACCATGAACGCGTTGACCTGACCGAACCGGATGCCGTCACTCACCGGGTGCAACCACAGCATGGGCGCGGTGAGCAGGGCCAGGGTGAGGGGCACCCACGCGCCGGTTCGGTGGATGAGGCGGTAGCCGGCGTACCAGACGATGGCAGTGGTCGCGAGTACCTGCAGGGCGGTCCACAGCCACCCCGCTGCACCGAACGGCACCAGTGCGAGGGGGATCGCCAGCACGGCGGCGAACGGTGGGTAGGTGAACGGCAGCAGCTGAGGGGCCTCGGTGAGCGTGGAGTAGATCGGGCGGCCCGTGAGGATCGAGACGCCGGCCTCGCGGTAGACCTCGACGTCGACCTGCCACTGGTCCAGCGGCCAGAACACGAGGTAGCGCAGCACGACGGGCAGGGACGCGAGCGCGATCAGGCCCGCCGCGAGCAGCCACCGGTGGCGCGGGACGGTGCGGTTCGCCGGGGTGCTCACGGCACCATTCTGGCGGTCCGCGGCGGCCCGGGGCACCGGCGTCCCCGCCCACGACCTGCACGGCATCCTGCACGGAACCTGAGCGCGGGCTGATTCGGGCGGCGCACCTACCGACCCGTAGCCTTGCCCCGTGCTGCGCAGAGCCCTCGTCGTCGCGGTCGCCCTGGCGACCGTGGTGTCCGGACTCCTCATGGCGGCGTCGACCTGGGCCAGGCCTGCCGCGGCCAGTGAGCCGACGGGGGCGGTCGTCCTCATCGGCACCGGAGGCATCGGCTGGTCCGACGTCGACCAGGAGACCACCCCGAACCTCTGGCTCCTCCTGCGCGACGGCGCCTCGGCCGCGCTGTCGGTCCGCTCGGTGTACTCCAACACCTGCCCCATCGACGGCTGGCTCGGGTTGTCGGCGGGCGCCCGGGCCGCGGCCCCTCGCACCGGACCGGAGCGGAACCCGGCCAACCGCCCCTGCCCCGCCGCCCCGGTCGTCGCGAACGGCTCGGTGCTGCAGTGGCCGAGCTATCTCGAGGCCGCCGACTCGGAGCGTTTCGACAGCCGGCTCGGCCTGCTCGGCGACACCGCGGCGGCCGGCACCCTGTGCGTCAAGGCGGTGCAGCCGTTCGCCGCGGCCGGCGGGGCGCGGCGCGACGGGCGCATCGAGCAGTACGGCGACTGGTCCGCCCAGCAGATGCTCGAGGACCTCAACGGGTGTCCGATCACCCTCGTCGACGTGGGGTCGCTGCGCGACCCGGACGACGTCTCCACCGGCGAGAGCGTCGAGGGCACCCGGCGCCAGCAGCTGACCGAGATCGACACCCGCATCGGCCAGGTCATCGCGGCCGGTCCGCTCGGCGCCGACTACGTCGTCGCGTCGCTGTCGGATGCCGGCCGCAGCGAGCGGCTGCGGCTCGTCGTCGCCCGCGGCCCGCACTTCAGCCCGGGCGTGCTCGTGTCGCAGTCGACCAAGCAGAAGGGCCTGGCCCAGGCCCCGGACGTCACCGCGACGGTCCTGTCCGCCGTCGGCCTCCCGGTGCCGGATGCCGTGGCGGGCGCGCCTCTCACGGTGGACAAGGCGCCCGACAACTCGGAGCGGCGGGCGCAGGCCCGGCTGACCTACCTCGCCGACTACGACGAGGCCAGCCACGAGGTCCACGACCTCGTCGAACCGTTCTTCACCGTGTTCGCCTACGGCCAGCTGGCGATCTACCTGCTCGTGCTGCTCGTCTACAAGGGCCGCCTCGGGTCGGAGACCACCCGGGTCACGACGCTGACCCGCGTCCGGGTGATCTCGGTGGCCGCGGCGTCGGTGCCGGTGTCGACGTTCCTCGCCAACCTCCTGCCGTGGTGGCGCTTTCCGGTCGCCATGATCTCGGTCGTGGCGGCGGTCGGCCTGTTCGTCGCGATCATCGCCACCGCCGCCCTGCGCGGGCCGTGGGGGCGATGGGCGCTGGGTCCGATGGCCTTCGTCTCGGCGACGACGATGCTCGTCCTCGCCGTCGACGTCATGACCGGGTCGCGCCTTCAGCTGTCCTCGCTGATGGGCCTTCAGCCGGTGGTCGGGGGTCGCTTCTACGGGATGGGGAACCCCACCTTCGCGCTGTTCGCGACGGCCACGATCCTGCTCTCCACCGCGGTCTCGTCGATGCTGGTGCTGGCCGGGCGGCGCCGGGCGGCGGCGCTCGCCGTCGCCGTGATCGGCGGGTTCGCGCTCGTCGTCGACGCGATGCCGTTCTGGGGGGCCGACGGCGGCGGGCCGCCCGCGCTGCTGCCCGGCCTGGCCTACCTCGTGCTCGCGGTGCTTGGCCTGGCGCTCACCTGGAAGCGGCTGCTCCTGGTGGCCGTCGCGGTGGTCGCCGTCTTCTTCCTCGTCGCGGGCGCGGACTGGCTTCGCCCGGCATCCTCGCGCACCCACCTGGGCCGGTTCGTCCAGGCCATCCTCGACGGCAACGCCCTCGACATCGTCATCCGCAAGGGTGAGCAGAACATCAGCATCCTGCTCGGCAACGCTCCGCTCACCCTGCTCGTGCCGGCCGCGCTGCTCTTCGTCATCTACGTGCTGGCGCGCCCGACCTCGTGGGGCTCACGTGCCATGCAGCGGTCGTACGACCAGGCGCCGACGCTGCGCGCGGGCCTGATCGCGCTGCTCATCACGCTGACCATCGGGTTCCTCATCAACGACTCCGGAGTCGCGATCCCCGCCGTGGGGGCCACCCTCGCGGTACCGCTCATCGTGTCCGTGTCGGTGTCGTACCTGCTCGACGAGGCCCGGGCCGCGGCGCAGACCCGCTCCGCGCGCCGGCGGCGATGACGACCACCCACAGCACCAGCCCCACCCACGGCACGACACCGCGGCGCACGCCCAGGGTGAGGTCCTCGACGGCGGGGGTCAGGCCGAGCACCCGGCCGGGAACGTAGGCGACGGCCAGCGCGACCAGGCGCACCAGCGCGACGAGGTCGACCACGCCGGGCAGCACGGCCGGCAGGGCGCACCAGACGAGCAGGTCGTACCAGGGCAGGGAGTAGGGCGCGGCGAGCGAGTAGGCCAGGGCCAGGCACGCGGTGACCCACAGCGCCACCGCCGCGAACCGGCTTCCCCCCGGGGCAACGTCGACCGGTGGGTCCATGCCGTCCCACCCGGCCGGACGGCTTGCGCGCAGCAGGCACCAGGCGAGCAGCGCGGCCAGCACCGCCGCCCCGATGCTGATGAACAGGCGGGTGGGGCCGTTGCCCCAGCTGTCGCGACCCCACTCCAGCAGCGGCCGCCACGGGGTGGCGAGCGACACGGCCTGTCGGGAGCGGAGCAGCTGGTCGTAGACGTGCGGGCCGGCCCACAGGTGCAGCGCCCCGGCCACGACGACGAACCCGGCCACGAGCGACCCGACCAGCCGGGCCAGCACGGCCGAGCGGTGACCCACCACCCACCAGGCGGCGACCACCCCGGCGCCGACGACGGCATACGTGAACTTCGTCGACCCGGCCAGGCCCACGAACGCCCCGCTGAGCAGGGCCGTGGCCCACCCGGGGCGGCGGGCGGCCACCACGACGGCGGCCAGGGCCAGGGCGGTGGCGACGGTGTCGATGTGCGCGCCGAGCACGCCGATGCCGACGACGAGCGGGTTGAGCGTCCACAGCACGTCGACCCGGCCGTGCAGCTCGGGGGCGAGCCCGGCACGCAGCAGGGCACGCACGGCGAGCCAGCACAGCACGACGATGACCTGCCACACCCACACGCCCTGCCGCAGCGACCCACCCCCGACCAGGGCGGACAGCCCGTGCAGCACCGTGCCGAACGGGCCGTAGACACTGGGTTCGGTGGTCCACGGCTCCTCGACCCGGCTGGTCACCGGGTCCAGCCCGCCGGCCCAGGTGATCGGTGCGTCGACCCACGGGTTGCCGCCGCCGACGAGGATGCGACCGTAGGCGAGGTAGTTGACGTGGTCGGCCGACCCGAACGGCGAGGTCAGCAGGGCGAGCAGGGCGATGACGCCGGGGGCGAGCCAGGTGCGCAGCGCCTCGACGCGACCTCGCAGGCCGAGGAACACCCCGAGACCACCGAGCAGGTAGGCCGTCCACAGCACGACGGTGACCGCCGCCGGCCCCAGCTCGAGCGGCAGCCGGGGGACGATGACCCAGCCGGGTGGTGCGAGGTCCGGCTGGGCGGCGTTGGGGGCGGAGATCCCGACGAGGAGCAGCAGCCCCAGCGCCGCACCGACGCACAGCCGGTGGGCGCGGGTCAGCCCCGGTGCCACGGCCGCCAGCCGCGCCGCACGAGCGCCAGCCAGACGTCGCGGTACTGCCCGGCCCGGTGCAGCTGACCGCGCCAGTCGGAGCCGCTGACCCGGTGCTGCAGCTCGCACGGCACCTCGAGCACGGCGAGCCCGGCGCGCAGCACGTCGACGGTCAGGGCGGTCTCGACGCCCCAGCCGCGAGCGAGCGGGCTGGCCGCGTCGAAGGCCGCCGGGCTCAGGCAGCGCATGCCCGACAGGGGCTGCACCGCGCGGAACCCGGTGAGGTGCTCGATGCCGCGCCGGGCCAGCCCGACGACGAGGCCTCGCCCGCCGCCGGTGGTGATCTGGGCCGGCAGGGTCGCGATGGTCATGTGGGCGGTGCCGTCGAGCACCGCGGCGGTGAGGACGCCGAGGTTGGTCGCGGTCTCCTGGAGGTCGCCGTCGACGAAGAGCAGGGCGGCGGGCCAGGCAGCGGTCGGGTCGGCGGCGGCATCCGCCCGCTCGAGCTCGCGCACCCGGCGCACCCCGGTCTCCAGCGCCGCGGCCTTGCCGCGGTTGCGCTCGTGGCGCACCACCTCGGCCCCGGCGGCCCGCGCGGCCGCGGAGGTGCCGTCAGTGCTGCCGTCGTCGACGACCACGACCCGTGCGACCTGCGGCAGGGCGGCCACGGCGGCCACGGTCGCGGCGATGCGCTCCGCCTCGTCCTTGCACGGCACGACGGCGGCGACCCGCGCGGCGAGCGCGCTCATCAGGCCCCCTCCACCACGCCATGAGTGCGGAAGTGGTTGCCCTGGCGACCACTTCCGCACTCATGGCGGGGGAACGGGGCCATCAGCGGAGGGTGACCTGACGGCTGAGCAGGCCCGAGCGGGCGCGACGCTGGTCGGCGTCGAGGGGGGTCTCGGTGGTGAGCGCTGCGGCGTACCGCTCGCCCCAGGCGGTGAGCTCGTCCTCGTAGTCGGGGGCCCCGAGCTCGGGGTCGAGGTCCCACACGGGCACGAGCAGGCCGCAGGCGCGGAAGGCGCCGAGCAGGCGGGTGTCGCCGCCGAGGGCGTCGTCACCGGCGCAGTGCAGCCGGGCCAGGGCGTCGGTGGCGGAGTCCTCGTCGTCGGGCAGCACCAGGCGGATGTGCGCCCGCTCACCGATGCGCACCCAGTACGCCGACGGCAGGGCCGCCATCCGCGAGGTGGGGACGACGGTGGCGTTGGCGCGCTCGAGCGACTCGGCGGCCTCGCCCTCGAGGTCCTGGCCCTCGACCCAGAAGTCGAAGCCCTCGTGCACGGTGACCTCGAAGACGCTGTCGTCGGCGAGCACGTCCTGCAGCCGCGGGCTGTCGGCGGTGACCTGCGGCGTGGTGAGCACCGGGTGACCGGCCTCGGCGGCGAGCGCCGCGAGCAGCTGGCCGGCGAGGTCGCGCGAGGCGTCGCCGCTCGCGTTGCCGGACTGGGTGCCGATGAGCACGCTGCCGTCGGCGCGGTGCAGGCCGGGCCAGGCCATCGGCAGCACGGTCGCGACCGTCACCTCGCTCGGGGCGCCGTCGGGCACGTGCTCAGGCCGCACGGTGACCACCGCCGTGGCCGCCGGCAGGATCTCGCGCAGGGCGACCCAGTCGGTCTCGCCCACCAGCCCCTCGAACGGGCGCCGCTCGAACGGCGCCGGCCGGGGCCGGGACTGCCTGGATGCGGTGTCGGTGCCGCGCTGACGACGAGATGCCTTGCCCATGCGTGCACCCTAACGGGGTCGGGTCAGGTGGCCCGGCGCCGGCTCGGACCACCGAGGGTGGCCCACACGACGCTGCCGGTGCGGTCCTCGGTGACGCCCCACTCGTGGGCGATCGAGCGGACGATGCGCAGCCCCCGGCCCGAGGACAACCACACCGTGCGCGGCGCCGGTCGCGGCACGCTCTCGCCACCGCCGTCGGTCACCTCGACCTCGACCACGTCGCCGCGGATCTTCCAGCGCACCCGGATCGTGCCGTCGGACAGCGGCCGGGCGTGGCGCACCGCGTTGGTCAGCAGCTCGGACGCGACCATCTCGGCCTCGTCGACGAGCTGCTCGGGCAGGTCACGGGTCTGCAGGTCGTTGACCACCTCGCGACGAACCTTGCCGACCGAGGCCGGCTCGTGCGGGGCGCGCACCGTGCAGATGATGCTGTCCACACCGGGGCCGGAGCTCTCGGTGACGATGAGGCCGGACTCGCCGGTGCGACCGGTGCCGGCGCCGCCCTCGTCCTGGGTGTCGTCGTCGTCGAAGTTCGAGGTCACGCGGCCCAACCTAGCCGGAACGACCGATCTGGCGAAGAACGTGCCCCGGGCGGTTGGTGATGATGACGTCGACCCCGAGCTCGAGGCAGCGGTCGACGTCCTCGTGCTTGTCGACGGTCCACACGTACACCTGGTGGCCGCGACGCTGGTAGGCCTTGACCACCTTGGGGCGGCGCAGCATCCGCACGTCGAGCCCGACGGCGCCGATGCCCTTGGGCAGGATGCCGTCCCACGTGAGCGCCGGCACCGTCGCGTCGACGAGGTAGACCAGCGGCAGCCGGGGGGCGAGCTTGTGAGCGCGCTGCAGCGCGCGGTTGGAGAAGGACATCATCCGCACGTGCGGCCGCCCGGGTTTGTCACCGTCGGCGAGGTCGAACGCGCGCAGCACCTGCACGAGGGTCTTCTCGACGTCGTTGCCGTGCCGCGTCGGGTGCTTGGTCTCGATGAGGGTGACGACTTCCTGGTGGGTGTCGACGAGGGTGTCGAGCAGCCGGCGCAGGGTCAGCAGGTGGCCGCGCTCCGGGTCGAACTCGGGCGACTCGGTGTCGCCGGGGCGGTGGGCGCTCTTCCACGACGCCCAGTCGAACTCCTCGAGGGTGGCCAGCTCGAGCGCCGAGACGACGCCGGCGCCGTTCGAGGTGCGGTTGACCCGGCGGTCGTGCACGCAGACGAGGTGGTGGTCGGCCGTGAGCCGCACGTCGCACTCCACGCCGTCGGCGCCGTGCTGGAACGCCTTCCGGTAGGCCCGCAGGGTGTGCTCGGGCTCCTCGTCGCTGGCCCCTCGGTGGGCGATGACCAGTGGGCGGCTCAGCAGCGGGGGCCTGGGCCGCACCGCCCGCTTCTCGACGTCCACCCCCTGATCCTCCCCGCCCTTCCCCGTCTTTGTCGGTCAACGGCCCCCAACACGCCGAAGTCACCGCGTGGCGGGCTGCGTTCGCGCACCCCGTCGGGGCGCCGGCTCACACGACGGGGCGGCATACCGTTGGACCATCGTGAGCCTTCCTCCCTTCCAGCACCTCGTCGACGAGCACTGGCGCGACGTCGCCCGTCTTGCGCACGCCCTCGCGCCCGGCTCCGGCGACGACGTCGCCCAGCAGGCGTGGACCCAGGCGCTGGTGGCCTACCCCCGGCTCACCCACGCACGCAACCTGCGCTCGTGGCTGCTCACGATCACCCACCGGTGCGCGATGGACCACCACCGCGCGGCCCGCCGCACCACACCGCACGAGGACCCGTCGCTGCTCGCCCGGGCGCCGACGCTGCCCCCGCCCGAGGCGCCCGACGCCGACCTGTGGGCGCGGGTCGCCGCGTTGCCGCAGCGGCAGCGGGATGCCGTCGTGCTCCGTTTCGTCGGCGACCTCGACCACCGCGCGGTCGCGGCCGCGCTCGGCACCTCGCCGGGTATGAGCCGCCGCCTCGTCAGCGACGCGATCGCCACCCTTCGTCTGGACCTCGAGGACCTGCCATGACCGACCCCTTCGCCACCTTCGACCCACCGCTCACCGGCCCGCCGGTGCTCGACCCCACCGATGTGTCGTACGTGCTCGAGGACACCGAGGTCGGGCGGCTGCTCGTCGCCGTTCGCGAGGACGGTGCGGTCGTGACGTGCGCCTACGCGCCGGACGCGGCATCCGAGGACCGCTGGCTGACCCGGATCGCGTCAGGCGTGAGCCCGCGGGTGCTGCGCCACCCGGCGCCCACGGATGCCGCCCGCCGGGCCCTCGCGGCGTACCTGTCGGGTGCGGCCCGCTTGGTCGACGTGCGGCCCGACCTGGCCCTGGCCTCGGCGTTCCAGCGTGAGGTGCTCACCGGGCTCGCGGCGCGGGTCGGCTACGGCGAGCGCACCACCTACGCCGTGCTGGCCTCGGCCGTGGAGCACCCCGGCGCCGCCCGCGCCGTCGGCACGGCCCTCGGAGCGAACCCGCTGTGCATCGTGCTCCCCTGCCACCGGGTGCTCCCCGCCGCGGGCGGGGTCGGCGGGTACGCCGGTGGACCGGCCGCCAAGGAACACCTCCTCGCGCTCGAGGCGGCCCACACGACCTGAGCCGCGCCGGCCGTGCGGGCCGTCCCCGCGAGGGCGGGGACGCTCGACCGCGCTCAGGCCACTCGTGCCGGTCAACGCCACCCACCCGTGGTGGCGCGGGACGTGGGAGGAATCGGGGCCCAGCCCCCGGTTCCTCCTGCCTCTCGTCCGCGACTGCCCCGATCCGGATGGGTCCTCGCTAGCGTCGGGGCATGCCGGACTTCAGCGACGAGGACATGCGGGGAACGAGCTTCGAGCACGTCGACCTCACCGGGGCCCGCTTCCGGTCGGTCGACCTGACCGGCGCCGAGTTCCGGTCCGTCGACCTCAAGCACGTGCGGATGAGCGGGGTCGAGATCGGCCACGTCGTCATCACGGGCGAGGTTCTCGACGTCACCATCAACGGCGTCGACGTCGCGCCCCTCGTCGAGGCCGAGCTCGACCGACGTGACCCCGACCGCCCGAAGATGCGCCCGGCGACACCGGCCGGCTTCCGCGAGGCCTGGGACGTCGTGGAGCGGCGGTGGTCGACCACCGTGCAGCGAGCCGGTCGGCTGCCACCGGGCCTGCTCCACGAGTCGGTCGACGGCGAGTGGTCGTTCATCGAGACGCTGCGCCACCTCGCGTTCGCCACCGACGCCTGGGTACGGCGCGGCATCCTCGGCGACCCGTCACCGTGGCACCCGCTGGACCTGCCGTGGGACCAGATGCCCGACACGCCCGGCATCCCCCGTGACCGTGCGGTGCGCCCCTCACTCGACGAGGCGATCACCCTGCGGCACGACCGGATGGCGAGCGTGCGTGCGGTCGTCGACGGCCTCACCGACACGTCGCTCGCGGCCGACACCACGCCGGTGGACGCACCGGGCTGGCCACCGCCGGAGAGCGTCCCGGTGCGCCAGTGCCTGCTCGTCGTGCTGAACGAGGAGTGGATGCACCGGGAGTACGCCGAGCGCGACCTCGCGGTGCTCGAGGACCGCTCCGGCCGGCCCTGACGAGGCGACGGGAGCGGCCGCCGGGCACCCTCTATCCTCGGGCCACGAGCACCACTGCACCACGGGATCGGAGGGCAGGTGCGCAGACAGGGCACGGTGTCGAACTGGAACGACGAGCGCGGTTTCGGCTTCATCACGCCGGCACACCAGGGCCCCCGGGTCTTCGTGCACATCAGCGCGCTGCCGCGCGGCAGGAGGCCCGCCGTCGGCGACGTCGTCTCGTACGTCGAGGTGCGTGACGAACGTGACCGGCTCCGCGCCGACGAGGTGCACCGGACCGGCCCGGACCCGTCGCGTGCCGCCCGCAGGCGGGGCCTCGCGGGCCCCCTGGCGCTAACCCTCGGCTTCCTGGCTGCTCTCGCCGTTCTCGCCGCAGTCGGCCGGCTGCCCGTCGTGGTGCTGGTCGCCTACGTCGTGATCAGCCTCGTGTCGTTCTACATGTACGGCGCGGACAAGGCGGCCGCACAGCGCGGTGACTGGCGGGTCTCGGAGCCGGCCCTCCACCTCACCGACCTCCTCGGTGGCTGGCCGGGTGGTCTCGTCGCTCGGCACGCGTACCGGCACAAGACCCGCAAGCAGCCGTTCCGCACGGTCTTCTGGTGCACCGTCGTCGTCAACGTCGCGGTGCTCGCGACGCTTCTCGTCCTGGGGACGGACTGGCTCGACATCCTGGTGAGCTAGAGGAGCCCGTGCGGCCCTCACGCGAACGTGGGTGAGAACCTTCGTCCGGGCGCAGGTCTTCACCCACGTTTGCGTCTGGGGACGCGGGCCTCAGCGGTAGAAGCCGTGCCGGGCCAGCGGGTGCAGCAGCTCACGCTCCTCGTAGGCCAGGTGCGACAGGAGAGTGTCGGTGAGCAGGTCCACCACCCGCTGCAGCCGCTCGAGCGCCCCCGGCTCGTCGGCCACCAGGGCCACGAGCGCCCGGTCGACGTCGTCGAGCACGTCGTGGATCACCTCGTG
>DASQEZ010000110.1:0-5129 GCA_035633415.1 Ornithinibacter sp.
GCGCTACCGTCAACTGGTACCAAAACGCGCATTTGGTCCCGCGCCGGCTCCGATTGACGGTGGCCGCGCCGCTGACCACGTGGTCGTTGATGCCGTCCTTGGGATAGGGGGTGGTCGGGGGCGCTCCGAAGACGCGCGGCTGGTTGGTCTCGTTCTCGCAGAACAGCGCCTCGGGAGCCCGGCCACCCGGCCCGGGGGCCGCATCCAGCCGGTAGCCCGAGAGGGCGTGGTCGGAGACGCGCAGCGAGGTGCCGTCGCCCTCGATGCGCGGCCGCGGCGCACCCTCGGTCCACGACCAGGTGTTCCTGAACCACAGCGTGGGCAGCACGTCGAGGGTCGCCTCGTCCGGCCCGTGGTTCTCGACGACGACCCGCATCAGCACCTCCGTGGGGGTCGCCTTGGCGTAGGTCACGTCCACCGACCAGTACCGCTCGTCGTCGAAGACGCCGGTGTCGAGCAGCTCCATCTCGGGATCCTGCAGGCCGCGACCGTGCTGGGTCAGGGCGTCGTAGGGGAATGCGTCCTGCGGGTAGTGGTAGCGCCAGTGCAGCAGGGCGTGGCTGGGCAGGCCCTCGAGGTACCACCAGTACTCCTTGGCGTCCTCGCCGTGGTTGCCCTCCGGCCCGCCCAGCCCGAACATGCGCTCCTTGAGGATCGGGTCCTGGCCGTTCCACAGGGCCAGCCCGAGGCAGAGCTCGTGGCGGATGTCCGAGATCCCCGCCATGCCGTCCTCGTTCCACCGGTAGGCGCGTGAGCGGGCATGGTCGTGCGGGAAGGAGCGCCAGGCGTCGCCGTCAGCGGAGTAGTCCTCCCTGACCGTGCCCCAGGCGCGTTCGCTGAGGTACGGACCCCACTCGTACCAGGGGTTGGCCGAGAAGAGGTCGGCCTCAGCCCGCCCCGTGGCCTCGGCGAGCCGGCCGTGTTCTGCCGTCGGGCGGCCAGGTCCTAAGTCGTCCATCGTCCCTCGGGTCCCTTCCGCACTGCTGCGCCACGCCGACTCCGGCCGGCAGGCCCCGCGCCACGCGGCACCCGACGCCATTGCACCCCGGTCGCCGGGAAGGCGCCTCATCCGGGGAGGGTGATGCCCCGCCGCGGCAGCCGCCCCAGACTTCTGGGGGAGATCGAGCATGGTGAGCAACAGGAAGGTCCTCGTGATGGACAGTGGCAGCACCCCGGGCGCGGCACGGTCTCGAACTCTGGTCGGCGCCGTCGCACTGGCCGGTGTCGTGGCGCTGTCGTTGACCGGGTGTGGGGGAGACGGCATCACCCTGCCGTCGACGACCCGCACCGGGTTGCCCACGATCCCCTCCGTCTCGGTGTCCCTCCCGTCGATCTCGGTGCCGGTTCCCTCGAAGTCCGTGCCCCCGAGCGTCGAGGTGCCCGAGAGCCCGACGCCCGATCCGACCGAGGCTCCGACGCAGGAAGCGACCCCGACCCCGACAGCCACCAGGACGCCGGCGCCGACGCGAACCGCGTCCGTCACCGTGACGGCGACGGCGACGCCGACCACTCAGGAACCCACCGCGACGCCCACGCCAACGCCCTCGCCCACCCCGACGCCCACGGCGACGGTGTCCGCAGCGCCGGCGCCGGTCGACGCCGAGGGCGGCGGCATCCCGGCCTGGCTGTGGTGGCTTCTCGCCGCGCTCGTGGCGGGCCTGGCCGGTTTCCTGGTGATGCGAGCCCGACGGCGAAGCGCGTGGGACGCCGACGCTGCGACCGCCGAGGCCGAGGTCTCCTGGTTCGCCCGCGAGCTGCTGCCCCAGCTCCAGCAGGCGCCGACCACGGACGCCATCGCCGGCGGTTGGCAGGTCAGTGCCGCCCGGGTCGGCGTCGTCGAGGACCGGCTGACCGGGCTCGAGGCCGCAGCCCCGGACGAGACGCGCGGTGCACGCGCACGCACGCTGCGTGATGCCGTGCGCGGCTCCCGCGCCGACGTCGAGCTGGTCCTCACCTCACGGGACGAGGTGTCCGCCCCGGTGCAGCTCGCGGCCTCGTCGGCCCGGCTGCTCGCCGCCCTCAACCCCGCTCCGCCCCCGGGCTGACCGCCGGCGCAGGCCCCCTCAACCGGCCTCGTCGGCCGCCTCCCGCAGCCATCCGGCCACCTCGTCGTCGACGTCACCGACCGCGTGGACCTCGAGGTGGTGGATCCAGGTCGATCCAGCGGGGTGGGCGACCTCCTTGAACCGGGACGAGTCGACCCGGCGTGGCAGGCCGACGGACAGCACGACCTCGGCCGCGGGGTGGCGCAGGTAGCGCCCGGGCAGCCACAGGAACGCGAACCCGGTGCGCCGGCGAAAGGCCACCTGGCTCGTCGTCGTGCGTTCGGTGACGTCGGGGTGGGTCGCGAGCACGTCGCGCACCCGGCTGAGGGTGGCCAGGCCCAGCTCCGATCCGGCGAAGAAGCCCTCCGCCGTCGACGACCCCTCGCGCTCGCGCGTCACGAGACCAGTGTCCTCCGGCAGGGGAGTGCGCCACACGACCGGTGTGACCGAGGAGACCACGTCGCCCGGCGGCTTCCGGAGGATCATGGGGGCATGGCCGAGAAGCAGGTCAACACCCCCCTCCCCATGAGCTCGTCAGACGCTCGAGGCGACGAGATCCTCGGCGTCAGCGGTGCGGTGGTCGTCGCGGTCGACGGTTCGACCGCCGACGAGCCGGTCGTCGACTGGGCAGCCGACGAGGCCTCCCGGCTCGGGGCCCCGCTGCGACTGGTGACGGTCGTGGACCCGCAGGTGCAGCTCACGCCCTACGAGACCCTGGTCTCGGGCACGCCGAGTCTCGCGGAGCACCTCGACGAGGGGGCGCGCCGAATCCTCGGTCGGGCCGCCGACCGGGCCCGGGCGCGACGTGGTGGTCTGGACATCGCCACCGCCGTGCCGTGGGGCGCGCCGGCGGCCGCTCTCGTGCGGCTCTCCGAGGGTGCGCTGCGGATGGTCGTCGGCGCACCCGCCCGCGGCCACCTCGAACGGATCCTGCTCGGCTCGGTCGCCCTCCCCGTCGTCGCACACGCCCACTGCCCCGTCGTGGTCGTCCCCGGTGACACGCTCGTCGCCTCGCCTCGCCGCATCCTCGTCGGGGTCGACGGCAGCGAGCCCAGCGCGAGGGCCGTCGAGACCGCCTTCGCCATGGCTGACACCACCGGGGCCTCGGTCACCTGCGTCATCGGCTGGAACCTCGAGATCCACGAAGGGGTCGTCGTGACCGAGCGGTCCAGCGAGCGCTGGGCAGCGGTCCAGAAGCGGTACGGCGCACGCGGCCACGGCATCGTCGACCCCGTCTCCGCGCGCTACCCGGGTGTCGACGTGGACCTCGTGGTGCGGCACGGCTCGCCCGCCAGGGCCGTCGTGGAGACCGCAGCCGAGCTGGACGTCGACCTGGTGGTCGTCGGCAGCAGAGGGCTCGGTGGCTTCCGCGGACTCCTGCTCGGGTCGGTGAGCCGTCGGGTGGTCGAGCACGCCGGCCGGGTGGTCGTCGTCGTCCACTGACCGGCTCGCGACCTCCTCAGGCCCCGAAGGGCCAGCCGTCGACCATGCCCGGTGCGCGGCCCGGCTCGATGTAGTGCTCGTGCCCGAAGAAGGCGGCGAAGACCTCGGGGGGCATCGACAGCATCATCCCGACGTCGGTCGTCTGGCTGCGGTGCGCCTCCAGCGCTGCCCGGCGCCGCTCCAGCCACCGGCTGACGTCGACCCGCCAGGAGATGGCGGACTCGGGCTCGCCGAGGGGGTTGCCGTCATCCATCGGCTGGTCGGGGTCGAACGCCTCCTCCTCGGACGCACCCGCGGCCCGGGCCGCATCCGAGAACCGGCGCATCGCGTCGCGGTTCATCGTCGACTCGAGCACCCGGGGCCGCCGGGCGGCGAGGTCGGCGCCACGGTGCAGCACCCGGTGCACCTGGACGTGGTCGGGGTGGCCGTAGCCACCGTGCCAGTCGTAGCCGACCGCGATGTCGGCGTCCTCCTCGTCGAGCAGGGCGGCGAACCGCGCGCCGGCCTCGTCGACCGGCGCGGCCGTTAACGCGCCCTCGTGCGAGTTCTGGTCCCAGCCGCTCATGCCGGAGTCGGCGTAGCCCAGCCACGCGACGCGGTGCAGGCCGATCGCCGCGGCGGACGCCTCGGCCTCGGACCGCCGTCGCTCGACGACGGTCTCGCCGGGCGCCAGGTCGTCGGGGGCCTCGCCGTGGTCGCCGTGCGTGGCGAAGACGACGACGACGCGGTGACCCTCGTCGACGGCTCGGGCCATCGACCCGGAGGTCTGCGAGGCCTCGTCGTCGGGGTGGGCGTGGAGGAAGACGATCGTGGACACCCGCCCATTGTGCCCAGCCCCACCGACGCCCCGCAGACCAGCGGTCCGCACACACCTGGAGGTTGCCGGCACGGCATACGCTCGGGTCATGCGCATCGCGGTGACCGGAGGGTCGGGCAAGCTCGGGCGGCACGTCGTCGAACGGCTCAGGTCGTCGGGGCACGACGTCGTGAACCTCGACGCCCACGGCGAGCGGTGGAGCGGCTGGATCGCGGTCGACCTCACCGACTACGGGCAGGTGGTCGACGCCCTCGGCGGGGTGCAGGGTGAGCAGCCTGCGGCGGATGCCGTGGTCCACCTCGCGGCGATCCCCGCCCCCGGCCTGCACTCCGACGTCGCGACGTTCCGCAACAACATGGTGACGACCTTCAACGTGCTGCACGCCGCGACCCGCCTCGGCATCACCAAGGTGGTCCTGGCCTCCAGCGAGACCGTGCTCGGGCTCCCGTTCGACGTCCCCCCGCCCTACATCCCCGTCGACGAGGAGTACGCGGCCCGCCCCGAGTCGGTCTACTCACTCGGCAAGCACCTCGAGGAGACCATGGCCGTCGAGCTGTGCCGGTGGCACCCGGGGCTGTCCATCACGGCCCTGCGCTTCTCCAACGTCATGGACGTCGACGACTACGCGCAGTTCCCGTCGTTCGACGCCGATCCCGCGCTGCGCCGCTGGAACCTGTGGGGCTACATCGACGGCAGGGACGGCGCCCTGGCGGTCGAGAAGGCCCTCGCCCACACCGAGGCCGGGTTCGACCGGTTCGTCATCGCCTCGCCCGACACCGTGATGGGCCGCCCGAACGCCGAGCTGGTCGCCGCGCAGTTCCCCG
>DASQEZ010000111.1:0-22526 GCA_035633415.1 Ornithinibacter sp.
AACTGGCTCGACCTCGGGTCGCCGAGCGTGTTCCCGGGTGACACCCCGCGCGACGAGCCCGTCGTCGAGCGGCTCGACGACGCCCGCCCCGGGGTGGGCCGGTTCCTCGTCGTCGCCCCCGGTGCCGCACGGGTGCAGCTGCTCTCGACGTCACCGAACGCCTACCCGGTCTCGAAGGTCACCGGGACCCGCGACGGCGTCGCGATCGTCGAGGTCGTCAACGCAGACGACGCGTCGGGCTTCCGCCTCGTGCGGCGCGATGCGCGCGGGAAGCTGCTTGGCGACGGGGTGCCGAGGACCGGCGCAGACCTCCTGGACCTGTGGCCGACGCCGCAGGCGGTGGTGTCGTGACGGTCACCCTCGAGGAGGACTTCCACGAGTTCGTGGTCGCGCGCTGGGGTGAGCTCGAGCCGGTCGCGCACCTGGTGACGCTCGATGCCCGGACCGCGCGCCGGGTCACCACCGACGCCCTGGCCGACCTCCACGACCGGTGGGGCCGGCTGCTCGACGACGGGTCACCGGGCGCCGCGGCGCGGAAGGCGGTGCTCACCGGGGCGATCGCCGCGGCCGGGCGCGCCGCGCCGGGACGCCCGGCTCGAGGAGCGGATGACGGGGGCCGAGGTCTCGGCGCGCACCCCGACGACCCGCCACCCGACGAGGTGCTGGCAGCCCTGACGGCGGCCGTGCGGGCGGCCGCACCGCTGGAGCGTGCCGTCCTCGCGGCCGGCACCGCCTGGGGGCTGGACCCGTCCGCCCTCGCCGACCTGCTGGGGATGCCGCCCGCCACCCTTCGCGAGGCCGACCGCGCCGTGCGCGCCCGCCTGCTCTCGACGCACACCGAGGCCAGGGCGGACGCCGGCTGGGAGCCGGCGGAGTGGGCCCTGGACCGCGACGTGGCGGCTACCGTCGACGCCCTGCTCGTCGGCCACGAGGACCCTCCCGACGCCGTGGCCCTCGTGGGCGAGCGACACCGGCAGGTGCGCCGCCGCTCGGTCGTCCTCGGCACCGGCGCGGCGCTGGCCTCGACGGCCGTGGCGGCGTGGGCCGTCGACGCCGTGGTGACCGGGGCGGCATCCGAGGCGGCACCTCTGCCACCGGCACCCGGCGACCCGGTCTGGGCGGTGACGAGCAGCTGGCCCCCGCGCGGACGGCTCGCCGCGGAGGCCGACGTCGTCGCGCTCGTGGCGGGGGCCTCCCCGCGCGCCCGCCTGCTCTACGCCGACGACGTCGCCAGCCGGCGCGTGGTCATCGCGTCGACCGCGGACGCGAGCGGGGTGACCGGCACCCTGGTGCGGATGTGGACCGGCCCGCGGGGGGCCACCGCCGCGGCACTGCTGCCGACCGCCCTGGTGCGTGACCGGGTCGCACTGATGGACGACGTCGTGCCGGTTGCGGTGGACGCCGGCCCGGACGACGAGGACGGTGCGGGCGCGGTGGTGCTCCTGGCGCGGCCGACAGTGCTCGAGGCCCAGTACTCCCCGGTCGTGACGTACCTGGGCAACGGTGGTGTCGACCGGCGTTGGACGCAGGTACCCCTGGGCGACGGAGTCGCCACCGTCGCGCTCCGCGGCCCGCTCCCGCCGGCCTTCCGGGTGCGCCTCGACGGCTTCGACGGCGGCCCGCTGGGGCGGGCGTCGCTCGGCCTTCCCGTCCCCGACGACCCGACAGCGCCTCTGGGCGAGGCCCTGCTGGAGGCGCTCGGCCCGTTCGTCTCGGCCTGCACGGGGCTGCCGGTCTCGGCCCTGCAGAACAGCCTGGCGGTCCAGGCGACGGTGGACGGCGACGTGCTGGTTCCGGTCGCGACCGGCGAGCGAGCCGGTCGCAAACGCGTCGTCGTCGCTCACACCCTGCTGCCGAACGGGGCGCTCCTGCGCACGGTGCGGGTCGCAGGTGACGGCCGGAGCGACGGCGGCCCGGTCGACGTCGAGACCACCCGCGTCGTCGCGGCGGCCGGGACCCCGGTGCCATTCGCCACTCGGCTCCCGGGATTTCGCAGCGATGCGAGCCGGTTCCTCGTGGTCGCACCCGGCGCCACCCGTGCCCAGCTCGTCGGCACGGCGTCCAACACGTACCCGGCATCAGAGGTCACCACCCTGCGCGACGGCACGGGCGTGCTGGAGGTCGCCGACGCACGGCGGGCAGCGCTCTATCGGCTCGTGACGTGGGACGGGCGGGGGCGGCGACTGGGAGCGTGGGAGGTGCAGTTCCGCCGCCGTGACCCGCGCGACCTCTGGCCGCGCGTGCGCTGACGACCGGTGGTCAGCGGCCCTGGTTGGCGACCGCGGCGGCGGCGGCGGCAGCGGCCTCGGGGTCGAGGTACTCGCCGGGCCCGGTCGGCATGAAGTCGGCGCCGAGCCGATAGACCAGCGGCATGCCCGTGGGGATGTTGAGGCCTGCGATGTCGTCGTCGCTGATTCCGTCCAGGTGCTTGACCAGCGCACGCAGGGAGTTGCCGTGCGCGGTGACGAGCACCGTGTGCCCTGCCGTGAGGTCGGCCTGGATGTCGTTCTCCCAGTAAGGCATCATCCGCGGGATGACGTCCGCGAGGCACTCGGTGAGCGGCACGTCGACGCCCGCGTAGCGAGGGTCACCGGTCTGGTCGAACTCGCCACCGGCCTCGATCGGCGGCGGCGGGGTGTCGAAGCTGCGGCGCCACAGCATGAACTGCTCGTCGCCGTACTTGTCGCGGGTCGCGGCCTTGTCGAGCCCCTGGAGCGCGCCGTAGTGCCGCTCGTTGAGGCGCCAGCTGCGGCGCACCGGGATCCAGTGCCGGTCACACGCGTCGAGGGCGAGGTTGGCCGTGGTGATGGCCCGGCGCAGCACCGACGTGTGCACCACGTCGGGCAGCAGCCCGGCATCCGCCATGAGCCGACCGCCGCGCACCGCCTCGGCACGACCCTTCTCGGTGAGGTCGACGTCGACCCACCCGGTGAAGAGGTTCTTCTGGTTCCAGTCGGACTCGCCGTGACGCAGCAGGATGAGCGTGTGTGCCGTCATGTCGCCAGCCTAGCCACCCGGCGCGAGCGAGGTCAGGCGGGCTGGTCCGTGGGCTGTGGGTCGCCCGGGCGGGCCAGGATGCCGCGGAACGCCTCGAGGTTGCGCAGGCTCTCGCCGCGCGACACCCGCCACTCCCACTCCTTGCGCATCGAGGACAGGAAGCCCAGGACGAGCAGCTCGTTGAACGGCTCGTCGGCCGCGGTGAGCACGACCCCGAGCAGCTGGTCGAGCGACTCGGCGTCGACCCCGGCCGCCGGCACCCGACCGGTGACGTAGACGTCTCCGGCCTTGTCGACGGCGTACGCGAGACCCGGCAGGCGCAGGTTGCGCCCGAGGAGGAAGCGGTAGACCTCGGTGTGGTTCTCGTCGGGGTTGCGGATGACGAACGCCGACACCGACAGCGCCGTGTCGGACACCACCAGCGACGCGACCGTCTTCAGCTTCTTCTCGCCCGGCAGCGACACCACGTACTCGTCGGACCGGGCACCGGGCTCCCAGTCGTGCCCGCACGCGGTGAGGTAGGCCTCGACGGTGGTCGAGAGTGCGACGCGTCCGCTCACGGGATGACCGCAGTCGGGATGCCGGTGAGCGTCTCGGCGTCGTTGATCGAGGCCTCCCTGGGGCGGGCCATCGCGTCGGCGTAGACCTCGGCGAGCCGTTGCGCGGTGCGGGCCCAGCCGAACCCGGCCGCGTGCTCGGCAGAGGCCCGGGACAGGCCTGCTCGGCGGTCGGGGTCGAGCACCACCGAACCGATGGCGGTGGCCCAGTCAGCGGTGTCGTGCCCGTCGACCAGCACCCCGGCCGGCCCGACGGCGGTGGGCAGGCCTCCGACGTTCGCGGCGACGACCGGGGTGCCGCACGCCTGGGCCTCGACCGCCACGAGCCCGAACGACTCGTTGTGCGAGGGGACGGCGAGCACGTCGGCCGCGCGGTACCACTGGGCCAGGGTCGGCCGGTCGACCGGCGGCACGAAGCGCACCAGGTCGGCTATGCCACGCTGCTGCGCGAGCTCGGCGAGCCCCATCGGGTTGCTCACGGCGGTGCCGCTGGCCCCGCCCAGGATGCCGACCACCACCCGCGAGCGCAGGTCCGGCCGACGGCGCACCAGCTCGGCGGCCGCCTTGACCAGGACGTCGGGCGCCTTGAGCGGCTGGATCCGGCCGACGAAGAGCAGGAGCACGGCATCCGTGGGAACGCCGACTGCCGCACGGGCCTCGAGCTGCGACCCGGGGTGGAAGACGGCGAGGTCGACGCCCGGCTCGGCGACCGCGACCCGCGCGGGGTCGGCGGCGTAGAGGTCGATCAGCTCGCGGGCCTCGCGCTCGGTGTTGGCGACGAGCCGGTCGGCGGCCTCGACGACCTGGGCCTCACCGATCTCGCGGCCGGTCGGCTCGGGCAGGTCACCGTCGGCGAGGTGGAGGTTCTTGACCCGGGCCATGGTGTGCATGGTGTGCACGAGGGGCACGCCCCACCGGTCGGCGGCGAGCCAGCCGACCTGACCGGAGAGCCAGTAGTGCGAGTGGACGAGGTCGTAGTAGCCCTGCGGCGCGTGCGCGGCGACCCGCATCATCCCGGCGGCGAACGCGCACAGCTGGCCGGGCAGGTCCTCCTTCGACAGTCCCTCGTAGGGGCCGGCGGGCACGTGGCGCACGACCACTCCGGGCTCGACCTCGACGACGGCGGGCTGGGTGGCGCTGGTGGTGCGGGTGAACAGGTCGACCTCGACGCCGCGCCTCGCGAGCTGGCGGGCGACCTCGAGCACGTAGACGTTCATCCCACCGGCGTCGCCCTCACCCGGCTGGGCCAGCGGGGAGGTGTGCACCGTGACCATCGCGACCCGCTTCGGGCGGGGGTGGGCCGGGGGGGCGCTCATGCGTTCGAGTCTGTCACGGGTCGCGGGGGGTGTCCGTGACGGTGACCACTGCCCGGGGGTCCCAGACGTGCACCGCGATCCGGCCGTCCTGGCGCAGGTCGACGGCGCGCGGCACCTGGACCGGACCGATCGACACGTCCGTGCCGAGCACCCAGGTGAAGGCCGGCTGCTCGACGACGCTGGGATCGACCCAGTAGGCACGCTCGCGCAGGTTCCGCTCGGGCAGCGCCGGGGCGATGCCGGTCGTGGCCGGGCGCCAGTCGAGGTGGATGGCGACGGCATCCGCGCCGGGCACCGCGGCATCCATCCGGATCCGGCCGTCGATCGGCTCGAAGTCGATGCGCAGCGGCCTGCTGGTCGTGCCGTCGTGGACGACCCCGCTGTAGCGCACGGTGTCCTCGACCCGTCGCACCGCGTCGATCCGCACGTGCATGAGCTCGCCGGTGACGTGCTCGCGCGGGTGGCCGTTGACCTGGTCGAGCCATCCAGTCACGGCGGTGACCGGGGCGCCGCGGCTCACCGTGTCGGCGAGCACGGTGCTGCCGCGGGCCAGCCGGAAACCGGAGTCGTAGAGGGCCACCGAGAGCCCGGCGCCCAGCGACTGCACGCCGCGAGCACCCTGCGCGACCTCGAGCAGGCCGGGCTCGACGTCGGAGACCCCGATGTCGCGGGCGAGGACCTTGGGCACCCAGGAGGTCAGGCCGAGGGTCAGCGCGGCGGTCAGGGAGACGACGAGCAGCACCATCGAGAGGCTGACCTCGCCCTCCCTCGCCCGCTGACGCCACCACTCCCGCACCTGATCAGGGTAAGCGGTCCGTACGCTGGGCCCGTGCGGCAGCCACGGCCCGTGGGGGTCATCACCCGGGGTACGACCAACCCCAACCGGCTGCGCCGCTGCGACCGCTGGCTGGCCGGCCCGCAGGCCTGGCGGCTGCGGCGGAGCGGCCCCGCCCCCCGTGGTGGTCGACCTCGGCTACGGCGCCTCCCCCGTCACGGCCGTCGAGCTGCACGAGCGGCTGCGCCGGGTGCGGGCGGACGTCGAGGTCGTGGGCATCGAGATCGACCCGGCGCGGGTGGCGGCGGCCGGATCGCTCGAGCGCCCCGGGTTGCGGTTCGCGGTCGGGGGGTTCGAGGTCCCCCTCCCCTTCGGTGCCCGCCCGGTGGTGGTGCGGGCGTTCAACGTGCTGCGCCAGTACGACGAGTCCGAGGTCGCGAACGCCTGGGCGACGACCGTGGCGCGGCTGGCCCCGCACGGCCTGCTCGTCGACGGCACCTGCGACGAGCTGGGCCGGCTCGCCTCGTGGGTCGCGGTGACCGCGGCGGGGCCGGTCAGCCTCTCACTGAGCTGGCGGCTGCGCGGGCTGGAGCGCCCGGGGGTCGTGGCCGAGCGCCTGCCGAAGGCGCTGATCCACCGCAACGTGCCCGGGGAGGGGGTGCACCGGCTGCTCACCGACCTCGACGAGGCGTGGGCGCGACAGGCACCCCAGGCGGGCTACGGAATCCGGCAGCGGTTTCTCGCGACGGCCGGGTCGCTTCGGGATGCCGGGTGGCCGGTTCTCGACGGACCCTCACGCTGGCGACTGGGCGAGCTGACGGTGGCGTGGGATGCCGTGGCCCCCGCTGCCGGGTCGGGTCGCCCGGGCGCGCGTCACCAGGGGCCGTAGGGACCCTGATTGCCTTAGCCGCGACCCATGACCTGGTCGAGCGCGGGCTTGACGTCGGCGAGGTAGACCCCGGCGGCGACGATGGCGATGATCGCGAGCAGACCGACACCGCCCAGGGCGACGACACCCAGCAACGCGGCGACACCGGTGACGAGGAGCCAGAACTGCTTCGTGCGCTTGCCCGCCGCCACGAAGGCGTCGGAGCGACGGCGCAGGCAGTCGACGAGTGCGTAGAGCTCGACGCCGAGGGCCACGACGGACAGGCCGAGGACGATCCAGTTCTGGAGCTGCGCGAGCGAGGACATGGGGGCAAGCCTAGGCGTCAGACGTCGAGCACGATCGTCACGGGGCCGTCGTTGACCAGCTCGACGTCCATGTGGGCACCGAACCGGCCGGTCTGCACCTCGACGCCGCGGGCCCGCAGCGCGGCCACGACCTGCTCGACGACGGGCTCCGCGACCGGACCGGGGGCGGCGGCGTTCCACGACGGGCGGCGGCCCTTGCGGGTGTCGGCGTACAGGGTGAACTGGCTGACCACGAGCACCGGGGCCCCGTCGTCGAGCACGGAGCGCTCGTCACGCAGGATGCGCAGGTCGGCGATCTTGCGGGCCATCGTGGCCACCTGATCGGGCCCGTCGTCGTGCGTGACGCCGACCAGTGCGAGCAGGCCCGGGCGGGTCAGCTCGCCGACGACCCGGCCGTCGACGCTGACCGCGGCCCGAGAGACGCGTTGGAGCACGGCCCTCACGAGCGGCTCACGGCCCGATGCCGACCGCGACGACGGCACCCACGGGGCGCCCGTGGCCCAGGATCGGGGCGGCCTCGAGCCGCTCGTAGGCGGTGGACTCGACCCCCAGGAGGCGCAGCACCGCGGCCAGGACGACCGGGCGGGCGCGCTGGCTGCCGTCGGCGATCTTCAGCGCGACGCCGCGCCCGTCGGCCAGGCCGACCGCGTGCACGGCCTCGGCACCGTCCTTGCCGATCAGCCCGTCGGTGCCGCGGATCAGCGCGGTCACGTCGCGGCGGGTGCCACCGACGTACTCCGGGTGGGCCCGCATCGCAGCGGTGACCTCGCCCTCGGGGGTGCCGGGCCCGCCGGTGGCGATCCGGCCGAAGGCCCGTGCGAGGCCGGCGAGAGAGACGGCCATGACCGGCGCACCGCAGCCGTCGACGGCGGTGGCGGCGACGGGCTCCCCCGCGAGGTCGGTCAGGGTGTCGGCCATGAGCCGCTGGAGCGGGTGCTCGGGGTCGCGGTAGGTCGTGAGGTCCCATCCGTTGAGGCGACACGTGGCGAGCATCGCGGCGTGCTTGCCCGAGCAGTTCTGGGCGAGCGGCCGGGCAGTGCGACCCGCCGCGATCCAGACGTCGCGCTCGTCGGCGTCGTACGGGAGGTCGGGGGTGTTCTGCAGGTCGGCCTCGGTCAGGCCGGCCGCGGCGAGCATGTCGCGCACGCCGTCGAGGTGGAACGGCTGCGCGGAGTGGCTGGCACAGGCCAGCGCCAGGTGCTGGGGCGGCAGGGTGAGCCCGGCTCTCAGCATCGCGACCGCCTGGATCGGCTTGTTCGACGAGCGCGGGAAGACCGGGTCGGCCGGGTCGCCCCAGGCGTGGGTCACGGACCCGTCGGCGCCGGTGACCGCGATGCTCCCGCGGTGCGCCGACTCGACGACGCCGTTGCGCGTCACGTGGGCGACGACGGGAGCGCCGGCCAGGGCCGGCGGGGTCGGTGCGCTGGGCGCGGTGCGGGCGGTCGAGGTCTGGTCGGGCACGGGCCGACCCTATCCGCGGGGGGCGGGCGGGCGGCATCCGCGCCGTCTGCTCGTGCCCGGACGCCGATCGACCGGGGCCGTTGCCGGCCCCGGTCGTCGGGGGTGTCACCGGGAAAGGGGTGGACCCGGTGACGGGTGGTCGGCGCGTAGCCGACGTGGTGGGGAAGGTCAGCCGGCGGCCGGGGTGGCCGGGGTGGCCGGGGTGGCCGGCTTCGCGACGTGCTTCGGCTCGTGACCGACCTTCTCGGCGGCCTTCTCGGTGGCCTTCTCCGCGGCGACGGCGGTCTTGCGAACGCTGGTCGTGGCGGCCTTGGCCGAGGTGGTCGCCTTCTTGGTGGCGTTCTTGGTCGTGGTCCTCGTGCGCTTGGCGGCGGTCTTGGTGTGCTTGACCGACGTCGCGACCTCGGCCTGGGCGACCTTGGTCTCCTCGGCGACGGAGCCACCGACGACGGTGACGACCTTCGCGGCCTCCTTGCGGGCGGTCGTGATGGTGGCCTTGGCGGAGCGCTCGATGTCGGCGGTCGCCTTGCGGGCCGAGGTGACGGCACCCTTGACCTGCGCGGAGGCGATGTCGGCCTGGGCGACGAGGTCCTTGGTGGCCTTCTGGTTCTGGATCCGCTTGACGAGCTTGTGGCCGCGAGCGGCGAGCTCGTCGTAGCCCTCGGCGACCTTGCCGCCGACGACCATGGTCTGGTTGATGGCCAGGGCCGGGATCTCCTTGACCTGGTCGGCGACCTTGGTGGCGCGGGCCTGGACGCTGGCGGGGGCGAGGTCGGCGGACAGCTCGACGCGGGCCTTGTCGGCGCGCAGGCGGGCCTCGCGGACCATCTCGACCGCGAGGTCGGTGGCGCCGACGGCGGCGAAGAACGGGGTGGTGTCGATGGTGTCGACGGTCTTCTTGAGGTCCTCGATGACGGACATGGTGCTCTCCTTCGTGGTGGTGCGTGTGTTCTGGACGTTGAGGGGGTTCGTGGGGATCTGCGGGACTCGCGGGTTCCTGGAGGTCGGCGTCATTGCCGTGGGGTGTCCTCGACGTAGGACTCGTAGATGTCGAGGAGCGTCTTCTTCTGTCGCTGGGTCAGGTCCGGGTCCGCGGCGATGGCGCCTCGGACGTCGGGAGCCGTCGTGGGCGGGGCGACCTCGGCGTCGAGGATGCCCGCTTTCACGTAGAGGCTCTCGGCCGAGACCTCGAGGCCCTTGGCCAGCTGTTGGAGGATCTCCGCGCTCGGCCGCTTCAGGCCGCGCTCGATCTGGGACAGGTAGGGGTTGGACACCCCGGCGAGCTCGGACAGCTGACGCAGGGAGAGCCGGGCGGCCGTGCGCTGTTCGCGCAGGTACTCGCCGAGGCTGCTGCCCAGGTCGTTCAGCGGATTCTTGCTCACGTCCCCAGTATGCTTGCTCTAGTTAGCAAAGTGCAAACTGGAGCAAGCGTGGGCCTCCTCACACGCGCCGTCGGACCTCGCGGAGGGCCGGCCGGGAAGTCGTGTCCCGCCCTTATTGGACGCTCCCCACCAGGGCGCAACTTTCAAAGTTGCTCGCCGGGGGCGAGCGTCCGATAAGGCGCGCACGGCGTTGAGGCGGGGAGCCCGTGGCCGCCCGGCCGGCCTCAGGCGGCGGCGGTCTCGCGCGGGCGCAGGGAGATGTCCGCGCAGGCCGCGCAGGTCTCCTCGGGGATGAGGCCGAGCCTCATCAGCTGCGCGAACACCCAGCACCCGGCGCAGAAGCCGGCGACCGACTCGAGCGTCGCGAAGACCAGGAGCACGGCGAGCAGCCCCACCGTGACGCCGGGGAGCCCGGCGACCAGGAAGCCGCTCGCGGCGACGGTGAAGACCAGCCCCACGCTCTGGGCGAAGCGCTTCGGCGGGCCGGGGACGGGGCGAGCAGCGCCCAGGCGGGGTGCGACGACCTTGACGGCGAGCTGGCCCAGCGGGCTGAAGCGCGGCCCGGCGGCCACCCGCAGCGCGAAGCCGACGGCCAGCACGGCGCTGAGCCAGAGCCACCCGGTGAGCAGGGCGGTGGCCGTGACCAGCACGACTCCACCGGCCACGACCCGGGCGGCCTTCTCGTTGACGACGGCCGGGAACCCAAAAGCATCACGCACAGAAGCCATAACTCGAGATTATGGACATCCATTCCGGCCGATCCGACCGGCGTCCACACCTCGGACGCCGCGTCGATGCTCGGATGCCGTCCGCGCCAGCCGCGATCGCCGCGATCGCCGCGCGACCGTGGCCCGGCGTCAGCGCGTGCGCCGGTTCTTCACCCCGAGCAGCGTGCGGGCCTGCTCGGTACCCAGCGGCGGTCGCTGCATCATCCTCGCCAGCTCGGCGGCGCGCGCCACCAGCTCGTCGTTGTGCTCCACGACCTGGCCCCGGGCGAAGACGACGTTGTCCTCCATGCCCACGCGCAGGTGACCGCCCGCCGACAGCGCGGCCGCCATGATCGGCAGGTGTCCGCGCCCGATGCCGGTGGCAGACCACGAGGTCACCTCCTCGGGCAGCATCGCGACGCCCGCCATCAGGGCGGCGGTCGTCGCCGGCATCCCGCCCGGCACGCCGGTGACGAAGTCGACGTGCACCCGGCCGCCGAACGGCAGTCCGTGGGTGTCGAGCAGCCGGCGCAGCGCGTGGACGTGGCCCAGGTCGAACAGCTCGAACTCGGGCACCACCTCACGCTCCTGGGCCCGCACGTACAGGTCGCTCATGACCCCCCACGGGTTGAGGAACACGTCGTCGCCGAAGTTCGTCGTGCCACAGGTGAGCGAGCACGAGTCGGGCTCGGCGTCGAGCACCGTCAGCCGCTGCTCGAGCGGGTCGTGCACGGACCCACCGGTGGACAGCTGCACCACGAGGTCGGTCTCGGCCCGCAGCGCGTCGACGGCCGCTCGCAGCCGACCGGGGTCGAGCGTCGGCCGGTGCTCGCCGTCACGGATGTGCAGGTGGATCAGCGAGGCCCCTGCCACCTCGCACCGCCGGGCCGTCTCGACCAGCTCCTCGAGCGTGGTCGGCAGCTGCGGCAGGTCGGCCTTCGCGTGCTCGGCGCCCGTCGGGGCGACGGTGATCAGGGTTCCGAGGGGGGCGGACGCAACGGGGGCCATGGCCCCATCATGGCAGCCGACCACCGCCGACCGACAGGAGGATCTGCGGCGCTCAGCCCGTCACGACGACGGTCTGTGCGCCCGCGATGCCATCGACGACAAGATCCACGTCCACGGCCACCGAACGCTTGATGACCGCGAGCGCCACCGGACCGTCCTCGTGGTGGCGTGCGACCGAGGTGAGCCGACCCACCTCGCGCTCGCCGAGCAGCACCGGCGACCCGGCATCGGGAAGCACGTGGCCGGACCCGTCGAGGTGCAGGAACACCAGCCGGCGTGGCGGCCGGCCGAGGTTGTGCACCCGGGCGATGGTCTCCTGGCCCCGGTAGCACCCCTTGTGAAGGTGCACCGCCGTGCGCAGCCAGTCGACCTCGTGCGGGATGGTGCGGTGGTCGGTCTCGAACCCCAGCCGCGGCCGCCAGGCAGCCACCCGCAGCGCCTCGGCGGCCCAGGTGCCGGCCAGGGGGCGGTCGCCGACCGTTGCCTCCAGGTCTGCCCGACGCACGATGAGCTCGCGCCAGGCGCGGCCCTGCGCGGGGTGTCCCTCGAGCGTGCCGTAGGCCACGGTGTCGCCCACCAGCCCCGGCCACGGGTCGACCCACGCCAGGGCCTCGCCCTCGACCGACTCGGCGCCGAGGGGCTCACCCAGCACGGCCCAGTCGGCGGTCACGTCGGCCACCTCGACCCGCAGCATGAACCGCATCGAGTCCAGCCAGGCGACCAGGGCCGGCGCGGTACCGGGCTCGACGGTCACCCAGGTGGTCTCACCGTCGTCGACGAGGTGGAGCGCGTGCTCGACGTGCCCCTTGGGCGACAGCACCAGCGACTCGCGCGAGGTCCGCGGCGCAAGGCCGAGCAGGTGCTGGGTGGTCATCGAGTGCAGCCAGGTCAGCCGGTCCGGCCCGGTGACCGTCACGACGCCCCGGTGGGCGAGGTCGACGGCCGCGAGCCCTTCGGCGAGCAGCCGCTGCTCGCGCGCGGGGTCGCCGTAGTGCGAGGCCACCCCGGCGTCGGCGCCCTCACCCTCGACGGCCCCGTGGCGCGCGAGGAGGGGTGACGTGGTGGTGGAGGTGGTCATGGCGTTGCCTCCCGGCAGGTGTGGCACAGGCCGTGCACCGCGGCGTGAGCGACGTCCGAGGCGAACCCGAGCGACTCGTCGAGCCGCGCGACGAGCTCGTCGGCGGCCGACAGTGGCGCCTCGCCGACCCAGCCGCAGCCCCGGCACACGACGTGCAGGTGCGTGGCGTGCTCGGCGAGGTGGTAGCTCGGCGCCCGGTGGTCGACGTGGGTGTGCCCGACCAGCCCGAGCTCCTGCAGCGCCTCGAGCGCGCGGTAGACGGTCGACGCGGGCACCGCGCCCGACCCGTCGGCCGCGACGGCCTCCACGATCTCGTCGGGCGTCGCGTGACCGAGCCGGCCGACGGCGGCCAGCACGCGCTCACGCTGGGACGTCAGACGCTTGCCCCGCGCCCGCAGCCGCTCGCCGAGATCACTCACCACCCCAATGTAAGCCGGACGCCGGACGCGCCCAGACCACGCACCTACACTGACCGCGTGACGGACCAGGGCGTGGAGTCGCTCAGCCAGGGCGGTGAGGACCCGGACGAGACCCGCGCCGACGACGAGCGACGCGACCGGCGGGGCGTCAAGCGCGCGCTGCTCGTCCTGCTGGCGCTGTTCGTGTTCCTCTTCGGGGGGGCTGCCGTGTTCGTCGGCTACCTGGGCTACACCGTCAACGACAACGTCACCCAGGAGCCACTGCTCCCGGAGAACCGGCCCCCGGTCACCGCTCCCGACGGCACCGAGGTCAAGGAGACCGGCACCGGCACCAACTTCCTCGTGGTCGGCGCCGACACCCGGCCCGGTGACGTCGGCCGGTCCGACGTCATCGTCCTGGTGCACATCCCCCAGGACGCCGCGACGATCCAGATGATCCACTTCCCGCGCGACCTCTACGTCGACGTTCCGGGCCACGGCAAGGACAAGATCAACGCGGCCTATGCCTACGGGGGCGAGCCCCTCCTCGTCGAGACGATGGAGAAGCTGCTCAAGATCCGCATCCACCACGTGGCGAAGACCAACTTCGACGGGTTCAAGAACATGACGGATGCCGTGGGCGGCGTCCGCGTGTACGCCGAGGAGGCGAGCAACGGCACCGGCAACGGTGGCCCGGTCGTCATCAAGAAGGGCTGGAACGACCTCGACGGGGAGGAGGCCCTCGCCTTCGTCCGCGAGCGCTACACGCTCAGCGAGGGCGACATCTCCCGCGGCCGCCGGCAGCTGGCCTTCATCAAGGCGCTGATGCTCAAGGCGACGAGCACCGAGACCATCGCGAACCCGCTGAAGATCGCGAAGTTCACGGATGCCGCCACCAAGAACCTCGTGCTCGACCAGGACCTCACCGTCAGCCAGCTGCGCGACTTCGCCATCTCGCTGCGCGGCATCCGTGGTGACGACGTCGTGTTCGCGACCGCACCGTTCAGCGGCTACGGCACCTCGCCCGGGGGCGCGTCGATCGACATCGTCGACAAGAAGGGGATGGCCGACCTCGGCGCGGCCCTGCGCACCGACACGATGGACGAGTACGGCGACGTCTTCGTCACCCCCTGACCGGCCTGCGCCGGTGCCGGCTCACTCGACGCGCTTGAGCTCCGCCGAGACGTGCGACTGCAGCGGCCGGCCGACCGCAGCCATGTCCATGACCCACATCAGGTTGCTGTTGACGTAGCCGTACATGCGGTGACCGGCGGTGTACTCCTTGGCCTCGGGGCTGCGCATGACGCCGTCGGTGCGCAGCTCGACCTTGGCCGGCTCGGCCACCCCCGCGTACATCTCGACGAACCCGGTCGGGTGGGTGAGCAGCAGCTCGACGTTGGTGCCGTCGGGGTGCGCGGGAACCGGGCGCCAGAAGCCCACCTCGGTCGCGAGGGGGCGCACCCGGTTGCCGTCGGCGTCGAGCAGCCAGGTGCGCGAGCGCCACTCGAGGAACGGCCGGCCGTCGTGACCGCAGACGATCTCCTGGCCGAACTGCTGCGACTCCATCGTGGGGTAGCCGACCAGGCCGGCACCCTCCCAGCGGCCGACGAGCCACGCGAGAGGAGCGAGCTGCTCGTGCAGGGAGGTGTCGAGGGTGAAGACCATACGCTGCAGTCTATGGACTCCCCCGCGACCTCCCTCGTCGTCAAGGTCACCTGTGGCACCGAGGCCCTCGAGCGGCTCAACCAGGGGTTCACGGTGGCCGCGACGGCACTGGCGGCGGGGGTCGACGTCAGCCTGTGGCTCACCGGCGACGCGACGGTGATGGTCGTGCCCGGCCGCGCCGAGATGGTCGACCTGCCGTATGCCGTGCCGCTCGCCGAGCTGCGTGACAGCCTCCTCGAGGGCGCCAGGGTCACCGTGTGCGGGCAGTGCGCGGCGCGGCGCGGCCTCACGGTCGACGACCTGCTGCCGGGGGTGGCCGTGCGCGGTGCGGCGGCGTTCGTCGAGGAGGTCGTGGCGCCGGGCGCCCGCGCGCTCGTCTACTGAGCGCTCAGCCGACGATGGCGAGGGCCAGTCCGTAGGCCACGACACCGGGCACGAGCAGCGAGGCGGCGGCGCTCGACAGCTGGCCGCGCACCGAGCTGATCGCCGGGAGCACGCTGAGCATCCGGCGGGTGGTGTGCGAGACCGCAGCGCAGAGGAACCCGACCAGCGCGGCCGGGCCGGCGCCGGGAGCGCCGATGACCGATGCCGCCACGATCCCTCCGGCGCCCCCGAGCAGCATCGCGAGCGGCAGCATCCAGGGACGTACCCTCGCGAACCCGGCGACGAGGTCGGCCAGCGACGCGACGGCGATCGACACGAAGCCGATCACCGCGATGTCGGTGGCGCGGCTGGTGCGCGAGAGGGGCATCCAGGTGGTGCCCAGTACGACGACGGCGAGGCCGAGCGAGGTGATGCCGATCGACTCGGTGAGCCGCGGGCGTCCGTCTCGGCGCACCATCTGGTGGCCGAACATCACCGCGAGGCCGAGGATGACGGCGACCGGGACGAAGCGCAGGTAGGGCTCCCCCGTGGCCACGGCCGCGGCCGCGGGCGCCAGCACCCCGGCGACGCCGATGGCCAGGGAGGAGCCGAAGCGGCTGGAGGAGCCGAGCAGGGTCGGCCAGCCCCAGGCGACGACGATGCCGGCCCAGGCCAGACCCGCACCCAGGAGCACGGGGTCGGCGAGCAGCGCCAGGACGAGCAGGGCGCCGAGCACGACGGTCGCGACCACGGCGACCGGGCGGCGCACCGTGGCCAGGGCCGGGAGCACCGGCTCCTTGAGCACCGCCTCGCGCCGGGCCCGACGCTGGGCCCGGGTCTCGAGCTCCGGCTCGGCCTCCACCGGCTCGGCCGAGGCCCCGGGGGTCACGTCGGTCGGCTGGTCGTCCACGCGCGGCATCCTCCCATCATCCGCCGGCGAAGGGCGGCAGGACCTCGACGACTGCACCCGGCGGCACCGGGTCGTCGCCCGCGCCGGCTCGGCCCCCGACGAGCACCGAGCACACCGGCAGCACCGCGGCCAGCGCCGGACGGTCGGCCGAGAGCCGGGCCACGAGGTCTGCGACCGTCGCGACGTCGGTGAGGCGCTCCTCGTCGAGCCCCGCGGCGGCGCGGGCTCCCGCCCAGTAGCGCACGAGGACCGTCTCAGTGACGCGGTCGACACCTTCGCTGCTCTGCATGACCGCCTATCCTGATCGACGATGACCCGACTGCTGCTGCTGACGAACACCTTGGCGCCCAGCGCCGAGGTCGTTCCGGCGCTCGGGCTGCTGTCGCACCATGTTCGCATCCTGCCCGCCGAGGCCTCCGCCCTGGTCGACGCACCGCCCGCCGACGTCGTCATCGTCGACGCCCGGCGGGAGCTCGCGATGGCCAAGTCGCTGTGCCGGGTCATCTGCACCACCGGCATCTCGATCCCGCTGCTCGTCGTCGTCACCGAGGGCGGCCTGGCCGGCATCACGAGCGACTGGGGCATCGACGACGTGCTGCTGGACACCGCCGGGCCGGCCGAGGTCGAGGCGCGGCTGCGGCTGGCCGTCGGGCGCACCGTCGAGGCCGCCGTCGACGAGGGCGGCCCGATCACCACCGGCGCACTGGTCATCGACGAGGCCACCTACTCGGTGCGGCTGCGCGGGCGGGTGCTCGACCTCACCTACAAGGAGTTCGAGCTGCTGAAGTACCTCGCCCAGCACCCGGGCCGGGTCTTCACCCGCTCCCAGCTGCTCCAGGAGGTCTGGGGCTACGACTACTTCGGCGGCACCCGCACCGTCGACGTGCACGTACGCCGGCTGCGCGCGAAGCTCGGCACCGACTACGAGGTGCTCATCGGCACCGTTCGCAACGTCGGCTACCGCTTCGTCCCCGAGGTCGCCGAGTCCTTCACCGAGCTCGAGGCCTGACGTGGCGCGCACCGAGCGCGTCCTCGAGGTCGACGAGCCCACCACCGGGCTGCTGCGAGCGCTGTGGTCGCGCGCGGCCGACGCCGACGGCGTGGGCGCGGTGTCAGAGGCGTTCCGGCTGGCCGTCGGCCCGCCACGCGACGGGGTCGTGCACCTGCTCCGGCACGCCGATGACGGCACGCTGGTCGGTTACGCCCAGGTCGCCGAGGCCGGCACCCCGGATGCCGTCGCCGAGCTGGTCGTCGACCCCGCGCACCGCCGCCGGGGTCACGGTCGGGCACTGCTCGACGCGGCCCTGGCCCAGGGCGCCCGCAGCGTGTGGGCCCACGGGATGCTCGCGGCCGCCGACGCCCTGGCCCGTGCAGCGGGGCTGGAGAAGACCCGGAGCCTGCACCTCATGCGGCGTCCACTCACCGCGGCGGACGCCTCGGATCTCGTTCTGCCCGAAGGTTTCTCCGTGCGTTCTTTCCTGCCCGGACAGGACGACGACACCTGGGTGCGGCTCAACGCGGCGGCCTTCGCACGGCATCCGGAACAGGGCCGGCTCACCGTGGGCGACCTGCACGAGCGGATGGCCCAGCCGTGGTTCGACCCGGCCGGGCTGCTGCTCGTCGTCGAGGACGCCACGGGGTCGGTCGTCGCCTTCCACTGGACCAAGGTCGAACCGGGAGGCACCAGGGGCGAGGTGTACGTGGTCGGGGTCGACCCCGACCACCAGGGCCGCGGCCTGGGCGGGCCGTTGACCCGGCTCGGCCTCGCGCACCTCGCCCGGCTCGGTCTGGGCGAGGTCGAGCTCTACGTCGACGGCGACAACACGGCCGCCCGGCGCACCTACGAACGGCTCGGTTTCACCGACGCAGCCGTCGACGGGCAGTACACCCTCGCCGCGACCTGACAGGATTGGGGCATGACGGCACATCCGAGAGTCGAGGTGGACGACCAGCGGTCGGCGAGCCATGCCGCAGCCGACGCCGCCGCGGACGCCAGCATCGTCAACGAGGTGTCCATCGCGAGCGCCGCGGCCACCGAGACGCGCACCCACCAGCCGCGGGCCGCCAACGGCCGGTTCGTCGGTCGCCCGGCGGGCGCCGCCGCCGTCGACGACACCGACATCGCCCTGCAGGGCGACCGCTTCCTCGACCGCGAGATCTCGTGGCTGCAGTTCAACGAACGGGTCCTGCAGCTCGCTGCCGACGAGAACGTGCCGCTGCTCGAGCGGGCCCGCTACCTGGCTATCTTCGCCTCGAACCTCGACGAGTTCTTCATGGTCCGGGTGGCCGGCCTCAAGCGCCGCATCGCCACCGGCATCGCCGTGCGCTCGGCCTCCGGGCTCGAGCCGCGCGAGGTGCTCGAACAGGTCTCGCTGGTGGCCCACGAGCTGCTCTCGATGCAGTCCCGGGTCTACCGCAGCCAGGTGCGCCCCGCCCTCGAGGTGGCCGGCATCACCATCGTGCGCTGGGACGAGCTGTCCGACGACGAGCGCAGCCGGCTCGGCGGCATGTTCACCAACCGGCTCTTCCCGGTGCTCACCCCGCTGGCCGTCGACCCCGCGCACCCGTTCCCCTACATCTCCGGGCTGTCGCTCAACCTCGCCGTCGTGCTCGTGAACCCGCGCACCGGCAAGGAGCACTTCGCCCGGGTCAAGGTGCCACCGGTGCTCCCCCGGCTGCTGCGGGTCGAGCCCGGGCCCGACGAGTCGCCGCTCGCCGACATGTACGACACCCGGTTCGTGCCGCTCGAGGACGTCATCTCGGCGCACCTGGACCACCTCTTCCCCGGGATGGAGGTGCGTGAGCACTTCACCTTCCGGGTCACCCGCAACGAGGACCTCGAGGTCGAGGAGGACGACGCCGAGAACCTCCTCACCGCGCTCGAGCGCGAGCTCACCCGGCGCCGCTTCGGGCCTCCGGTGCGCCTCGAGGTCGAGGAGGACATGGACGACCACGTCCTGGACCTGCTCGTGCGCGAGCTCGGGGTCGCGTCGTCGGAGGTCTACCGCCTCCCGGCGCCGCTGGACCTGCGTGCGCTCAACGTCATCGCCGACCTCGAGCGCTCCGACCTGCACTTCGAGCCGTTCGTGGCCCGCACCAACCCCGACCTGGCGCCGACCGAGAGCGCCAAGGCGCGCGACATCTTCGCCTCCATCCGCAAGCAGGACATCCTGCTCCAGCACCCCTACGACTCGTTCTCGACGTCGGTGCAGGCGTTCATCGAGCAGGCGGCCGCCGACCCCCGGGTGCTCGCGATCAAGCAGACGCTCTACCGCACCAGCGGTGACTCCCCGATCATCGACGCCCTCATCGACGCGGCCGAGGCAGGCAAGCAGGTGCTCGCGGTCGTCGAGATCAAGGCCCGCTTCGACGAGCAGAACAACATCTCCTGGGCGCGCAAGCTCGAGCACGCCGGTGTGCACGTCGTCTACGGCATCGTCGGGCTGAAGACGCACGCGAAGCTGTGCCTCGTCATCCGGCAGGAGTCCGAGGGGCTGCGCCGCTACTGCCACGTCGGCACCGGCAACTACAACCCCAAGACCGCCCGGCTCTACGAGGACCTCGGCCTGCTGACGGTCGACCCGCAGGTGGGCGAGGACCTCACCCGCCTGTTCAACCAGCTGTCGGGCATTGCTCCGCGGAGCCGGTTCAAGCGCCTGCTGGTGGCACCGAGATCGGTGCGCTCC
Source organism: Ornithinibacter sp. (assembly GCA_035633415.1). Taxonomy (GTDB): domain Bacteria; phylum Actinomycetota; class Actinomycetes; order Actinomycetales; family Dermatophilaceae; genus Fodinibacter. The sequence continues at coordinate 19,498 of DASQEZ010000111.1, forward strand.
GGACTGATCGACCTCATCGACACCGAGATCGAGCACGAACAGCGCCAGCCGGGCTCGGGCCACATCGCGTGGAAGGTCAACTCGATCGTCGACGAGCAGCTCATCGACGCGCTCTACCGCGCCTCGCAGGCGGGCGTGAAGGTGCAGCTGTGGGTGCGCGGCATCTGCGCGCTCCGACCCGGGGTCACCGGCCTGTCCGAGAACATCGAGGTGCGCTCGATCCTCGGCCGCTTCCTCGAGCACTCGCGGATCTTCCTGTTCGGCGCCGGCGGCGACACGGTGGCGCTCATCGGCAGCGCCGACATGATGCACCGCAACCTCGACCGGCGCGTCGAGGCCTTGGTGCGCCTCGTCGACCCGCGCCACCTCGCCGACCTCGAGTCGCTGATCGAGCGCGGCATGAGCGACGAGTTCATGCACTGGAAGCTCGGCGGCGACGGCCGGTGGATGCGTCACCACGTCGACGAGGACGGCGCCCCGCGGGCCGATCTGCAGGCCGCCCTCATCGAGATGCACGCCAAGCGGCGCCGCAAGGCTCGCCGGCGGTGACTCGACGCACCGGGGGGACGACGTGAGGATCCCAGCCGCCGGGACGGTGCCGTGGCGCCTGACCAGCGCCGGTCTCGAGGTGGCGGTCGTGCACCGCCCCCGCTACGACGACTGGTCGTGGGCCAAGGGCAAGCTCGACCCGGGCGAGGACTGGGCCGTCGCCGCCGTGCGCGAGACCGAGGAGGAGACCGGCCTGGTCGTGCGCCTCGGGCCCGCGCTGCCCGAGGCCCGCTACACGCTGCTGGGCCGTGACGGCACCCCCGACGACAAGGTGGTGCGCTACTGGTCGGCCCGGGTCACCGGCGGTGACGGGCACCTGCTCAACGAGATCGACGAGGTCGTCTGGCTCGACGTCCCCACTGCGCACGCCCGCCTCGACTACGCCCGAGACCGCGACCAGCTGCTGGCGTTGGTCCGGCTGCAGCAGACCGACCGGCTCGACACCTGGCCGCTGGTGCTGGTGCGGCACGCCCACGCCGTGGCTCGCGGCAGCTGGCGCGGCGGCGACGACACGACCCGGCCCCTCGATGACCTCGGGCGGGCACGGGCGGTCGCGCTGAGCGGGGTGTTCACCGCCTACGGGGTCACCCGGGTCGTCACCTCCCCCTCGGAGCGGTGCCTGCGCACCGTCGAGCCGTATGCCGTGTGCGCCGGGCTCGGGGTGCGCACCCGTCCCGGGCTGTCGGAGGAGGGCTTCGAGGCCGACCCCACGAACGCCCACCGCCACCTGGCGCGGTTGCTCGAGCGCGGTGAGCCCGCCCTGCTGTGCACCCACGGCCCGGTGCTGCCCGCGCTCCTCGACGACCTCGAGCAGCGGCTCGACCTCGACTCCGTCGGCGCCGTTGAGGTCGTCGAGGAGCTCGCCCTGGCCCGCGACGAGAAGCTGCTCAAGGGCGAGGCGCTGGTCTGCCACGTCGTCGGCACCGGCGGGGCCGCTCGGGTCGTCGCGGTGGAGCGACACCGCCCCTGAGGGGTGCGCCGCCGCACGTCGCTGGGCGCCCGTCTCCCGCACGCCACTTCGCCCTGACCGTCCGGACCACGAATGTCCTGATGCCGTTCACGGTGCGTTCACCCGCAGCGAGCCGCCGCGTCACCCGGCATCCATACCTTCACTCCTGTCGGGCACCGTGGCCCGCGTCCCTGACCCTTGTCCTCCGAGAGGTACACACAGTGAAGATCTCGCGTTTCGGCGCCCCAGCCACCCTCGCCCTCGCCGGCGCCCTCGCCCTGTCCGCGTGCGGTGGACAGGAGGCCGACAGCGGCTCCGACGGCTCTGCCAGCAGCGGCGCGGCCCTGACCGGGTCCATCACCTCAGACGGTTCCAGCACCGTCGGCCCGCTCACCTCCGCGGCCGCCGAGCTGTTCATGACCGAGAACACCGGAGTCAACATCACCGTCGGCACCTCCGGCACCGGCGGTGGCTTCAAGAAGTTCTGTGAGGGCCAGACCCAGATCTCCAACGCCTCGCGCCCGATCAAGGACGAGGAGAAGGCGGCCTGCGCCGCCAAGGGCATCGAGTACCAGGAGATCGTCGTCGCCAACGACGCCCTGACCGTCGTCACCAACAAGGAGAACAGCTTCCTCAAGTGCCTCACGGTCGAGGAGCTCAAGACCCTCTGGGAGCCCGCCGCGACCGGCAAGGTCATGAAGTGGAACCAGGTCAACCCCGCCTTCCCGGCCGAGGACATCAAGCTCTACGGCCCCGGCACCGACTCGGGCACCTTCGACTTCTTCACCGACGAGATCAACGGCGAGGAGGGCGCCTCGCGCACCGACTACGAGCCCTCCGAGGACGACAACGTCATCGTCCAGGGCGTCTCCGGCGACAAGAACGCCTCGGGCTACTTCGGCTTCACCTACTACGAGGAGAACACCGACACCCTCGCCGCGGTCCAGGTGGACAACGGCAAGGGGTGCGTCTCCCCGAGCGCCGAGACCGCTCGTGACGGCTCCTACGCCCCGCTCTCGCGCCCGCTGTACATCTACATCGACAAGAAGGCCTTCGCCTCCAACGCGGCCATGAAGGGCTTCGTGAACTACTTCGTCGAGAACGACGCGAAGATCGCCGAGGCCGCGAAGTTCATCGCGCTGAACGACGAGCAGAAGAAGAAGGCTCAGGACGAGCTCGCCGCCCTCGGCTGAGGCCGGTCCAACCCCACCACAGGAGCCCTTTCCTCGTGTCAACCATCAGTGCCGGCGCAGGCCCCTCGACGACCTCGGGGGGCCTGCGCCCGTCCTCGGAGCCGCCGACGTCACTGCGCTCCACCCGTCCTCGCTACGGGGAGAAGGCCGCCTACGGCTTCCTCGTCGTCGCCGCGGGCGTGTCCATCCTGACCACCATCGGGATCGTGCTCTCGCTGCTGGTGCCGGCCCTGCAGTTCTTCCAGGAGGTGAGCGTTCGCGAGTTCCTCACCGGCACCTCGTGGACACCGCGGTTCCAGCAGAAGAGCTACGGCGTGCTCCCGCTCATCACCGGCACC
>DASQEZ010000112.1:0-3295 GCA_035633415.1 Ornithinibacter sp.
CACCTTGATGCTCGCGCCGACAGTGACCTGGTCAAGCTCTACTCCACCGGCTCAGGGGCGGGCCGACTCGTCAAGACCCATCCGAAGCAGCCGCCCGGCGGCCGGTCCACCGACCGCCTCGACCTGCCCGAACACAAGGCCACGGTCGGTCGCCGTCGCTGTGCCGCCCGGCACAACGCGGGTACAGGTGCCCGGACCAGTAGGTATCGCACGGCAAGAGGCTGCAGCGCGCTACATGGCCCTGGGGAGGGCGACGGTAAAGGTCGCGCCTGCCCCGGGGCCGGGGCTGACCGCGGTGAGCGACCCGCCATGGTCGGTGATGATGGCGCGCGCGATCGTCAGACCCAGGCCGCTGCCGGACCCGTCGGCGGTGGCCCTGGCCGGGTCGGCCCGGTGGAAGCGGTCGAAGATCGACCCGATCTGGTCGGGCGGGATGCCGTCCCCATCGTCGGCCACGGTGATGGCCGTCGTCGTCCCGGCGGGCGTGGCGGCGACGTGGACGTGGCCGCCTGGTGGGGTGTGGCGCAGCGCGTTGTCGAGCAGGTTCGACAGCACCTGGCCGAGCCGCTCGGCGTCTGCGGAGACCAGGAGGCCGGTTGCTCCCGGTGTCAGGGTGAGCTCGACCCCCTTGGCCAGGTAGCGCGGGGTTGCCGCGGCGACCGCGTCAGCGGCTGCCGCCTCGGCGTCCAGCACGACCGGGGTCAAGTGCAGGGCGTGCTCGTCCGCGGCAGCGGACTCGCGCAGGTCGATCGCCAACCGGCGCAGTCGGGAGACCTGGCCGCGCATCGTCGCGTAGGACTCCTCCGACGGTGCGACGACGCCGTCCTCGAGGCCGTCGATGTAGGCCTCGAGGGTGGCCAGCGGGGTCCGCAGCTCGTGCGCGAGGTCGGCCAGCAGGCGGGTGCGGCCGGTCTCGGTCTCGGCGAGGCGGTCGGCCATGTGAGCGAACGACGTCGAGAGCGCCTCCAGCTCGCTGGCGAAGGGTTCCCTCGGCAGCTTGACGGTGTAGGTGCCGCCCGCGACGGTCTCCGCCGCGACGGCGAGCTCCTCGACCGGCCGGGCCACGCGGCGCACGAGGAACCACGATACGAGCCCCGCCGCGAGCAGGGACGCGACCATGGCCACGGTGATGGAGATGACAAACGAGGAGGAGAAGGCCTCCTCCGCGTGCCGGGTGACCTCGGGCGTCATCATCCCGAAGCGCGACAGATGCGCGTGGAACAGCCCGGGAGCCACGAGGTTGGCCGTGACCAGCAGGGTGAGCCCCCCGACAGCGATGACCAGCGCCATCGCCGTGACCAGCCGGACAGCGAGCCGAGGACGGGGGCGGCTCACCCCGGGCCCATGCCGTAGCCGACGCCGCGCACGGTCCGCACGTAGCGTGGCTCGCTCGCGTCGTCGCCGAGCTTGCGGCGCAGGTGCCCGACGTGCACGTCCACCAGGTGCTCGTCGCCGTACCAGTCAGCACCCCAGACCGCGTCGATCAGCTGGCGGCGCGAGAACGCCAGCCGCGGCCGGGCGACCATCGTGGCGAGCAGGTCGAACTCGGTTCGGGTCAGCTCGACCCGGGACCCGGCCACGGTGACGGTGCGGGACTCGTCATCGACAACGAGGTCCCCGAGGGTGGTCACCGACGGGCTCGCCGGCACGACGCGCGGTCGGCGCAGCATGGCGCGAACCCTGGCGATGAGCTCGCGCGGTGAGAACGGCTTGACCAGGTAGTCGTCGGCGCCGACGGACAGGCCCACAACCTTGTCGACCTCCTCGTCGCGAGCGGTCAGCATGATGATGTAGGCATCAGTGAACTGCCGCACCTGACGGCACACCTCGACACCGTCGAACCCGGGCAGCATCACGTCGAGCACGATCAGGTCGGGCAGCGCCGACCGGGCCAACGCGACGGCGGTCGGGCCGTCATGTGCCTGGACCACGGAGAAGCCCTCACGCTCCAGGTAGCCGGCGACGACCCGGGCAAGGGCGATCTCGTCGTCGACGACCAGGACCGTCATCGGCTCGAGCATCGAGCTCCTCCTGGGTGCGTCGACATCCCCGGAAGGCTATCTACAGTCAGTGCGGCGCCTTCGTGTCAGTCGTCACGGTGCCGGCAGACACCCCGTCGAGCAGCCGGCGCAGCTGCGCATACTGCTCAGCGTCGATCTCGCCCGACGCGAGCCGGTGGTCGAGGACCGTTCGCGGTGTCGGCGTAGCCATCGTCCCGACCACCTTCGAACCGCTCCCCACCAAGCGCACCGCCGCCCAGATCGCGACACCGATGAGCGCGATCCAGAAGACCATCATCAAGGCCATCGCGAGCCAACCGCCGCCCCATCCGTCGTTGTACCAACCCATCATGACCGGCTCCTGACCTCGTCTCGTCCTGCCAGTGTCGTCACAGGATGTCGAGGAACAGCCTGTCGGAGCATGAAGGTTCGGTGAAGGCCCCGGCCCCTGTCGTCAGCCGCCGAGCGGATCGCTGACCTTTCAAGGTGGCTTCCGGGAGCACATCGATGGCTTCGCGCAGCAGCTCCGGGTGCGGGCCAGAACCATCTTGCCGATGAGCGCCGACGCGAGCGCGTTCGCGTGGGCATATCCGGTGAAGTGGCCGAGGAGAGCGGCGACAACGCGCCACTGACCCCGCCACCACTGCGGCGGCGACGGCGGTTCATGCAACGGCCTCGCGACACATCAGGGCCGCAGCGCCCCGACGCGTACGGTGGGCCTGCACTCGTCCAACACCGACCGAGTCGCAGCTGCGATCAGCGAGATGCCCAGTCAAGTTCGATGAGCCCCGATAGGTCACGGGTTGACCTGCTCTACTGCTGGGCTTGTCGGCGATACGTCGGGTCATGAGCCGGCGGCACGATTGCGGTCCACGGCAACCGAGCATGCCGCTGCACTGTCTTTGCGATCCCGCTGCCACTGGCGAGTGTCGCCGAGGCCGCCCAGCCTGTACCACCAGGATCCGAGGCACCAGAGCGTCGTCGTCAGAATGGTGCCCCGAGGAGAACCGCTCCCCCAAGGAGGTACCCCAGCAGGGGTAGACCGTACGCGAAGGAAGCGGCTGAACCCCCGCTCAGGTGGGGGTCTCGATGACGTCGGCCGGCGAGCGGTCCGACTAATTCCATATTACAGTATTACGCTATTTTGTTATCGTCACGCGCTGCTATAATGACGATATGAATGAGACCAGGACCGACCGCATGTGCCGCTACCCCGACTGCGGTCGTCCCGCCGAACCTGGGCAGCCCGGCGCCGGTCGGCCTCCGGAGTACTGCGAGGACCCCGAGCACAACCG
>DASQEZ010000113.1:0-7525 GCA_035633415.1 Ornithinibacter sp.
TGGCCACCTACTTCGCGACCTACAACCTGGTCGCCGCACCGGTCGTCGACCCGAACGACCACTTGCTCGGAGCCGTCACGATCGACGACGTCTTGGACCACATGCTCCCGGACGACTGGCGCCACACCGATGAGGACGACACGGCGGACGGGGTCGAGGAGATCGTGGGGGCACTCGATGGCTCGTGAGGGGCGGGTCGTCGGGCTCGACCAGCCCCGCGATCCCACGCGCCGACTCCCCCGGCCGACGTACGACCCCGAGTCCTTCGGCCGCCTCTCGGAGAAGGTCGCCCGGTTCATCGGCACCGGGCGGTTCCTCGTCTACCTCACCGTCTTCGTGGCGGTCTGGATCCTCTGGAACTCCCTCGCGCCGGAGGACCTCCGCTTCGACCCCTACCCGTTCATCCTGCTCACGCTGGTCCTGTCGCTGCAGGCGTCGTACGCAGCGCCGCTGATCCTCCTGGCCCAGAACCGGCAGGTGGACCGCGACCGGGTGACCTACGAGCAGGACCGGGTGCAGAGCGAGCGGTCGATCGCCGACACCGACTACCTCACCCGTGAGGTGGCCGACGTGAGGCTCGCGCTGGGTGAGGTCGCCACTCGCGACTTCTTGCGCTCCGAGCTCCGCGACCTCCTTGAGGAGCTGCTGGAGGAGCTGCGCGACCCCCCGGCGGTTCCGCGGCCGGCGCGCGACTGAACTCCTGCTGGCCCGCCCCCGGCCGGCGCACGACCCGGCCCGGCGGACCGTAGGCTGGCGGCATGCCCGCTCCCACCGTCGACCAGGTGACGGCCGCCCTCGCGACCGTCGACGACCCCGAGATCCACCGCCCGATCACTGATCTCGGCATGGTCGACCGCGTCGAGGTGGCCGCCGACGGCGGCGTCGACGTCCGGGTGCTGCTCACGGTGTCGGGCTGCCCGATGCGCACCGAGATCACCGAACGCGTCACCACCGCCGTCGGCGCCCTTGCGGGCGTCTCGGCCGTGCGGGTCGACCTTGGAGTCATGTCCGAGGAGCAGCGCAAGGCCATGACGACCATGCTCCGCGGTGGTCGCGCCGAGCCCGAGGTCCCCTTCGCCAAACCCGACTCGCTCACCCGCGTCTACGCCGTCGCCTCGGGCAAGGGCGGGGTCGGCAAGTCCTCGGTCACCGTCAACCTCGCGGCCGCGATGGCCGCCAACGGGCTGAAGGTCGGGGTCGTCGACGCCGACATCTACGGGCACTCGGTGCCACGCATGCTGGGCGTGGAACAACGGCCTACGCCGGTCGAGAACATGATCATGCCCCCGTCCGCCCACGGGGTGAAGGTGATCTCGATCGGGATGTTCACCTCCGGCAACACACCGGTCGTATGGCGTGGTCCGATGCTGCACCGGGCTCTTCAGCAGTTCCTGGCCGACGTGTGGTGGGGCGACCTCGACGTGCTCCTCATGGACCTCCCCCCGGGCACCGGTGACATCGCCATCTCGGTCGCCCAGCTCGTCCCGAACGCGGAGATCCTCGTGGTCACCACCCCCCAGCAGGCAGCCGCCGAGGTCGCCGAGCGCGCGGGCACCGTCGCCCTGCAGACCCACCAGCGCATCGCCGGTGTCATCGAGAACATGGCCTGGCTCGAGCTCCCTGACGGGAGCCGGATGGAGGTCTTCGGCAGCGGTGGCGGCCAGGCCGTCGCGGAGGCTCTCACGCGGGCAACCGGCGCGGACGTCCCCCTCCTCGGGCAGATACCGCTCGACGTCAGGGTGCGCGAGGGCGGCGACGACGGGGAGCCTGTGGTCCTCGCCGATCCGCAGTCGCCCGCAGCCGTGGTGCTCAGCGAGATCGCGGCTCGGCTGGGTGGACGCCCGCGGGGGCTGGCCGGGCGCTCCCTCGGGCTGACCCCTGCTGGTCGCGGCTGACCGGAGGCCTCAGGTGGCGTCGCCGTCGTAGCCGTTCGGGGCCGGCGGCTTGCGGGCCGCGGAGGCATCGTCGCCCGCAGCAGGCATCGGCGGGCGGGCTTCCGGCTGGTCGTTGATCGCCCGGTCGAGGTCGTCCCGCTCGTCGAGGAGCTGACGCTTCACGAACGCCCGGGGATCAAGGTCGCTCAGGTTCAGGTCGGCGAACTCGGAGCCCAGCGACCCGGTCACCTCGTCCTTGGCGCCCTGGGCCATCTGACGGAGCTGCCGCAGCATCCGGCCGGCGTCGGCGGCGACCTTCGGGAGCTTGTCGGGTCCGAAGATGAACAGCGCGAGGACAGCCAGCGCCAGCATCTCCGCCCATCCCACGTCGAACACCGCTCCAGGGTACGGGGCGGTGCGGTGACCGGGGTCTAGTCCGTGGCCTCGCCCAGCACGACGTCGACGGTCTGCTCCTTGCCGTCGCGCACGAAGGTGACCGGCACGGTGTCTCCGGGGACGGCCGAGCGGATCGCCACGATGAGCTCGTCGGGGCCGGTCACCGGTGTGCCGTCGAAGGCCACGATGACGTCTCCCGACTGGAGGCCCGCGCTGTCGGCGGGTCCGCCGGGTGTCACACCCGAGCTGCCGGCCACACCCTCGTCAGCGATCCGCACGCCGTCGCCGGTGTACGTGGGGTCGAGGCTGGCGCCGATGATGGGGTAGGAGGCGGATCCGTCCTTGATCAGCTGCTCGGCCGCGCGCCGCGCCTGGTTGATCGGGATCGAGAACCCGAGACCGATGGACCCGGTCTGCGAGCCGGACTGCCCGCCCAGGGTCGCGATCGCACTGTTGACGCCGATGACCCGCCCGGCCGAGTCGACGAGCGGACCGCCGGAGTTGCCCGGGTTGATGGCCGCATCGGTCTGGAGGGCGGCGATGTACGACACGTCGGAGGTGCTGCCCCCGCCGGCGGTCACAGGCCGGTCGATGGCTGAGATGATCCCCGACGTCACCGTCCCGGACAGGCCGAGAGGAGAACCGATGGCGATCGCGGCGTCGCCGACCACCACCGCGTTGGAGTTGCCCAGGGCGGCCACCGGCAGACCTGTCCGGTCGACCAGGAGGACCGCGAGGTCGTAGGTGACGCTGCGCCCCACGATCGTGGCGCGCTCGGTGGAACCGTCGTTGAAGGTCACGGTGATCGTGCCCCCGCTGGCGGCCGAGGCGACCACGTGGTTGTTCGTCAGGAGGTATCCGTCCGAGGTCAGCACGAAGCCTGAACCGGTGCCACCGGACCCGCCCGAGCGCACCTCGATGGAGACGACCGTGGGCAGAACCTTTTCCGCGATGCCCGCGACCGAGTCAGCGGGGCGGGAGAGATCGCCCGTCGGCGTCGTACCGAGGGAGACCGGGGCGCGCGTCGGGACGTCGTCCTGCACGTTGGCCCCGATCACCCCGCCGAGGAGTCCCGCGATCATGGCGATGCCCGCTGCTCCCGCCATCAACGGCAGCCAGCCCTTGCCCCGTCGAGCGGGCGGCTGGGGAGGGCCGAGAGCGACGTCCGGGTACGACCACCCGGTGGCCGCTCCGGACGGCGGCGGGTACGCACTGCCGTACACCGCGTCGTAGGGCGAGGGCTCGAGCATCGGCTGGATGTGGGCGGTCGTCGGTTCGAACGGCCCCCCAGGGTGGCCGAGCACCTCGGTGGTCGCCTCGACCGGCGCCGGGCTCTCCGCTGGCACGACGTTCGGTTGGTCCGGTGCGGCGGCGGGGTCGGTCACCTCACCCGAGGGCGGCGGGGCCCAGGGGTCGGACGCGCGGGCCCACCAGGCCGGGCGCTCGTCCTGGGTCACCGACTCACCTCCGTCCTGGTCCGGCGTCAGCCGATGTCTGGCTCGTGCGACCTCGGCACGCTCGACCTCAGCATGCTCGACCTCAGCCGAACGGGTCGAACCACGAGCCTACGCGGGACAGCCCGCGCACGGCACGCTCGCTCGTCCCGTCGGTCTCGTGCGGGAGCACCGCGACGGCTCTCTCGACGAGCCCGGCGTCGCCGACGACGGTGAAGACGAGCACCCCGGAGACCCAGGTGTAGCCGTGGGTCTCCGCCGGGATCCGATGAACACGAAAGCCTTCGACCTCGAGGACCGAGTCGTCGTCAGCCAGGGCGGCCGAGGCCGCCGCCCGCTGCTGGAAGACCGAGACCGAGCGCAGCCCGTCCGTGTAGACGAGGTGGAGCACGGGGCTCGAGGTACCCGACGTGAGCCGGGCGTCGAAGGGCTCGAGCCCGAGCGCCGAGGCGAGCTCGGCAGGGCAGACCCAGCCCTGCGCCTCGAGGCTCACCAGGTCCTCGCCGGCCGCGACATCGGCCCAGACTGCGGTGGTCGCGACCGGCAGGTGCCGGGGCAGGGTCCTCGGGTCCGCCAACGACACGTCGGTGAACGTCGATCCCCGCACCTGGGCACCGGAGGGGTCACGCAGCTCACGGGCGAGCGGAAGCCCGGTGGCCCGGTCCAACCAGAACACGGCCATCGGCTGGCCCTCGAGGGTGGTGACCGCTACCCGATCGGCGCTTCGACCGGCAACGAACCCCGTCCCGTCCGCGTCGACGCGGTAGGACCGAGCGAGCAAGCCGATCGCGTCCACGCCCACGGTCGTCGACGTCGCACGCTGCGGCCTGAAGTCCCCGGCCCCCGGGGCGCCCGTCGCGTCGACCCTCCGGGTCGCCGTCCCATGACCGGCTGAATGGCTGATCTCGCGCAGCGACGTGGTCGGTCCCCCACGCCCCACCCTGGTGACCACCTCGGTACCCCGGAAGCTCACCGAGGTCGACGCTCCGGCCGCCCGCTGCAGCAGCCGCACCCCGTCCTGCCCGAGGGCGGCGGGCGAGACCTCTGCGGGATTCCCCCAGAACGGCAGCTCGCCGGCGGTGGCGTCGTGCTGCTCGACGAGTCGCTCGGCGGGTACGGCGGCCGCACCCACGGCGGCCGGCGCACCCACGGCCCAGGCGGTGGCGAGCACCGTCACCCCGACGGCCACGCCCGACGCAGATCCCCAAAGCCCCAGGTGTCGTGGCCGAGACGACGCGACCGGAGCCACGACGTGTGGAGGGGGCACGCCATCCCTCGGCATCGACACCAGGGCGGCCAGCAGGCTCGGATCGACCGCCACCTGCTGCGCCGTGCTGCCGCGCAAGAGGTCACGGACCCGGCGCTGCTCGACGACCTGGGCCCGGCAACCCGGACACCCCGCCAGGTGCGCTCGCACCCGCTCTGCGTCCCGCACGTCGAGCGCGCCGTCGACGAAGGCGGCCACTCGGTCTCCGAGGTGGCTCACAAGGCGGCCTCCCCGGCGCTGCGCCGGCTTGGGTCGAGGTGCGGCAGCGCCGCCCGCAGCTGGCTCCGGCCGCGGTGGATGCGACTGCGAACCGTTCCGAGAGGCACATCGAGGATGGTCGCAATCTCGTCGTAGCTCAGGCCCTCGATGTCGCACAGCACGACCGCCGCGCGAAAAGCCGGCGCGAGGGCGTCGAGTGCGGCCTGCACGTCGGCATCGAACGTGCCGTCGAGGTAGGCGCGCTCCGGCGTCGGGTCGCGGCCGGGCAGGCGATCCGCAGCGTCGTCAGCGAGCGGCCCGAACCTGATGCGCGCCCTCCTCCTGGCACCGTCGAGGAAGAGGTTGGTGGTGATCCGGTGGAGCCAGCCCTCGAAGGAGCCAGGGGTGTATCGCTCCAGGGACCGGAACACCCGCACGAAGACCTCTTGCGTGAGGTCCTCGGCGTCGTGCTTGTTCCCCGTGAGGCGATAGGAGAGCCGGTAGACCCGGTTGCCGTGCAGGCGCACGACGTCCTCCCACGACAAGTCGGCCGGATCGACCGAGGGAGGCGCTGAGGGAGCGGCAACCGCGGCGACGGGAGCAAGCTCGACAGGCTGACTCACGCCGCTGGTCCTCCCCTCACGCATGACTCCATGGTCGCGCGAAGGCGCCTCACGGTCCAAACGGAGCGAGCCACCCTCGAGTTCCCCGTATCCTTCCCCCGTGCCTGCCAGCCTGAACCAGTCCTGGACCTACTCCGAGGGCTTCGTCCCTGAGGACGACGTCCTCCGGGAGGCGCGTCGCCGCGCCGAGGAGGTCGGCTGCGTCCCCGTCGGCCCGGGTGCCGGCGCGGCCCTGCGGCTGCTCGCGCGGATGCTCGACGCCCGGTCCGTGGTCGAGATCGGCACCGGCACCGGGGTCTCGGGAGTCTGGCTGCTCCGCGGCATGCACCCGGAGGGCGTCCTGACCTCGATCGACGCTGAATCAGAGCACCAGCGGCTGGCGCGGGAGACGTTCACCGACGAGGGCGTGCACGCCCACCGCGCGCGCCTCATCAACGGCCGCGCGAGCGAGGTCCTGCCCCGGCTCACCGACGGCGGCTACGACTTGGTGCTCGTCGACGGCGACAAGCAGGAGTACGCCGACGACCTCGTGGAGGCCCTGCGCCTGCTGCGTCCCGGCGGCGTCGTGGCGTTCGACAACGCGCTCTGGAGCGACCGGGTCGCCGACCCTGCGCAGCGCGACCCTGACACGGTGGCTCTGCGCGAGCTCGGCAAGGCGGTGCGCGCCCACGAGGAGCTCACCTCGGCCCTGCTCCCCGTGGGTGACGGGCTGCTGGTCGCCGTCCGGCACTGAGGTCAGGCGTACTGAGGACTGCTCCGTCGCCCGCCCGGCGCTGCTAGCGCAAGCGTCCGCTCTCCAGCCAGCTCAGCAGCAGCCGGACACCGAACCCGGTGCCACCGCGACTGATCTCGTGGTCATCGACCTCCGAACGACCCGTGCCCGCGATGTCGAGGTGCGCCCAGGGCACCTGCCCGACGAACTCGCGCAGGAACAGTCCGGCGAGCACGGCACCGGCCCCCGGAGCCGGGCGGACGGCGATGTTGGCCAGGTCGGCCACCGAGGAGTCGAGGGCCGGTCGGTAGTCCTCGACCAGCGGCAGGCGCCACACCCGCTCGCCCGAGGCAGCCGCTGCCGCAACCAGGCGGGCGGCGAGCCGCTCGTCGGTGGCGAACAACCCCGCATCGCGGCGGCCGAGGGCGATCCCGACCGCACCGGTCAGGGTCGCCAGGTCGACCACGGTGTCCGGTCGCAGGCGACTGACGGCGTAGGCCAGGGCGTCGGCAAGGACCAGTCGACCCTCCGCGTCGGTGTTGAGCACCTCGACGGTGGTGCCGCCGTACTGGGTGAGGACGTCGCCGGGCCGCTGGGCGCCGCCCGACGGCATGTTCTCGGCCAGCGCGAGGAGGCCGGTGACCCGGACCTGGACGTCGAGCGCGCGGAGCGCACCCAGCACCGCGAGAACGGCTCCCGCGCCGGCCATGTCGGTCTTCATCGCGGTCATCGCCGCGGGCGGCTTGATCGAGATCCCTCCGGTGTCGAACGTGATGCCCTTGCCGACGAGCACCACGTGCGGCAGCGCCGAGGAGCGGCGGTGATCGGGTCGGTAGGTCAGTTCGACCAGCCTCGGCGGCCGTGCCGACCCTTGGCCGACACCGATCAGGCCCCCGAAGCCCTCGCGGGCCAGCGCTCGGTGGTCTCGGGTGCGCATCTCGAGGCCCGACTCGCGCGCGACCCGTCGCGACTGCTCGACCATCCACTGCGGCGACTTGGTC
>DASQEZ010000114.1:0-15312 GCA_035633415.1 Ornithinibacter sp.
AAGGACGCCTTCAAGCACTGACCACCGAACCCACGAAGGGCCGCACCCGCAGAGCGGGGGCGGCCCTTCGTCGTGCACCGCGCGGATGCCGGTCGGGACCAGCTACCAGCTGCCGCCCGAGGACCCGCCGCCGCCACCGCCGGAGAAGCCACCAGAGGCCCAGTTCCCGGCGTACCAGGTGGGGCTGGCCAGGGAGTGACCGGCCGCAGCGGCCGCAGCGGCGACCTCCTCGAAGACGTGTGCCCACCGGTCGGCGAGTCCGAAGACGATGGCGAACGGAAGGAACCGGCTGAACAGGTCCTGCGCCTCCTCGAAGCGGATCTGGTTGGCCTCCGCGGTCGCGATGTACCGCTGGAAGCCACGAGCCTGCGCGAGGATCGCCGACCCGTTGGCGGTGCGCGCCGCCATCCGCTTGCCGAGGACGCGCACCATCAGGCCCGCTGCGATGCCGCCGGCGACGAGCAGCCACGACGGCGAGATCGGGAAGCCGGCGTCCTGGTAGAGGGCGGACAAGGGGCCGGCGCCGAAGAAGGCGAACAGCACCGAGCCGGCGAGCAGGAAGGTGCCGAACCCGACCCACCCGGAGCGCTGCCGCTGCGGGCTGCGACGGAACCAGCCGCGCTGGACGACCTCGTCGTACATCAGGCGCTCGACGGCATCCAGGGTGGGCTTGAAGTGGTTCTTCAGCTGGGACAGCGCGATGCGGTCACCCGCCGAGAACACCGAGTCGAGCAGGAGCTGTTCGTAGGGCGCCAGCGCGGCTGCCGTGGCCGGCGGTGCGGTGCGGGTGAGCACCCAGTCATCGGCCCGGAAGACGCCCTGGTCGTCGCGCGCGATGCGCAGGTGACCGCGCACCGCGAGGTCGACGATGGTGGAGGTGATGTCGACGAGGTTGACCTCCTCGTCGAGGATCGTGCCGAGCATGCCCGGCTGCACCCCCGGCGGCGGGGTGAACTGGACCGCCACGGTGGGCTCGGGCCCGCCGACGACGACCGGCACCTGCTGGTCGACGCCCGGGACCAGCCCGGGGGTGAGCCCCGCGTACTGCTCGTCGCGGCCCCGGCTCCACACGAGCAGCCCCATCAGGGATGCGGCGAGCAGCGGCAGCAGGACGGCCAGCCCGATCGTGAGCCAGCCGAGTGCTCGGGCCACCCCGGGGCTGACGATGCCGCCGGAGTCGGCGTCGGCCGAACCCTCACGCAGGTCGGGGGTCAGGTCGCCGAACGCGTCGCGGGGGTAGGAGGTGAGCACGCTCGCGCCCTCCTCGGCCGCGAGGTCGGGCACGGTGAAGGTGCTCGTGGCCCCGGGCGTCGCCTCGCAGGGGGTCGTGGAGCCGAGCTTCCCGTAGAAGCAGGCGGCCCGGGTGGCGGGCACCGGGCCGGTGACGGTGGAGGACACGTTCAGCTGCGGGAAGCCGTTCGAGGGGTCCACCACGTTGTAGTAGAACTCCGCGGTGCCGTCGCCGATGTCGTTGACGACGTGGGCGAGCCGGTAGCGCACCACGTAGTCGGCGGTGCCGGTGATGGTCTCCGACGGGCTCCCGACGCGGATCTGGCGGAACGCGCCGAAGTCGGAGATCGAGATGTCGGTGGGCGCCCCCGACGGCGAGGTGACCGAGACCCCGGTGAGCTCGTAGTACCGGTACTGCGTCTCGCTGTCCTGGTAGCCCGCGCGGACCTTGACGTTGCGCAGGATGCCGTGGCGCTCCTCCCCCTCGGGAAAGCGCCAGGTGATCGTCTCGGTGACGACGACCGAGCCGTCGGTGTCGACCGCGAACTCGGTGAGCAGCGTGTCGGCCTGCTCCTGGGCGGGCAGGGCGGCGGGGAGGACGGCGCCGGCCACCGGCCCCGACGGCCAGGCGGCGAGGGCGGGAAGCTCCGCCGCGGTCGGCGTCGGAGGCCCCGCGCCGGGTGCGGATGCGAGGGCGGGTGCGGCGAGCGCCAGCGGGGCGACCAGCAGCACGACGAGGGCGACGAGCAGGCACCGGAGCAACCGAAGCAGGGCACGGGTGCTGGGGCGGGCGACCGCCGCCCGGCCGCTGCTCACTCAGTCCTCGCCGCGGCTGCGGGCGGCGATGGCGCGATCGGCCTCGCGGTTGTCCTGGCGTTCACGCAGGGCGTGCCGCTTGTCGTAGTGCTTCTTGCCCTTCGCGACGGCCAGCTCGACCTTGGCCCGGCCGTCCTTGAAGTACAACGAGAGCGGCACCACGGTGTGGCCGGTCTCGCGGGTGGCCTGCAGGATCTTGTCGAGCTCACGCCGGTGCAGCAGCAGCTTGCGGCGTCGCCGCGGGGTGTGGTTGTTCCAGGTGCCGTTGGTGTACTCGGGGATGTGCACGCCCTCGAGCCAGAGCTCGTCGTCGCGGTCGAAGCCGGCCCAGCCGTCGACGAGCGAGGCGCGTCCCATCCGCAGGGCCTTGACCTCGGTGCCCATCAGCACCAGCCCCGCTTCGTAGGTGTCCTCGATGAGGTAGTCGTGACGGGCCTTGCGGTTGCTCGCGACGAGCTTTCGTCCGGTCTCCTTGGTCACGAGGCGAGGTTACCCGGCCCCGGGGCGTCGCCCCACCGAGTTGCGCTCGAGCGTGGCCTCAGAGCCACCGGCGGGGGTCGGCGAAGTTGCCGTTCTGCAGCGTCTCGAAGTGGAGGTGACACCCGGTGGAGGTGCCGGTGGAGCCCTCGTAACCGATCACCTCACCGCGCGACACGCGACCACCCCACTGCCGGATCCGCTGGAGGTGGTTGTAGGTGGTCGCCAGGTGGTCGCCCTTCACCAGGCCGTGGTCGATGACGACGCGGTTGCCGTAGCCACCACCGTCACCCGCCATGATGATCGTGCCGCTCGCCGCGGCGCGCACGGGCGACCCACAGGGGGCCGCGTAGTCGCGCCCCGTGTGCAGGCGCCACTCCAGGTGGATCGGGTGGAACCGCATCCCGTACTCCGAGCTCACCCGCCCGGAGCTGGGGCGGCTGAGGTAGCCACCCGAGGTGCCCCCGGTGGAGCCGGTGGAGCCCGACGACTGCCCCTTCTTGCGGGCGGCCGCCGCTGCGGCGGCGGCCCGACGCTTGGCCTCGGCCGCGCGCTGCTTGAGGATCTTCTTCAGCCGGCTCTGCTCGGCCTGCATGGAGGCGAGCCGGGCCTTCTCCGAGGCGAGCTTGCCGGCGACGCTCTTGGCCTCGGAGGCCTGCTGGGCGGCGAGCGAGTCGAGCTGGGTCTTGGCCGCCGCCGCGGCGTCGCGTGCGCTCTGGGCCCGCTCCAGGGCGGCCACGGCCTGCTTCTTCTTCTCCGCCGAGTCCTTGCGCAGTGCCGAGAGGTGGTCCTCGAGCGCGGTCAGGCTCGCCTGCTCCGTGGCGAGGCGGTCCATGGTCTGGCTCTGCACGTCCATCACGGTGTCGACGAGCGCGATGCGGTCGGCGAACTGCTGCGGGTCGGTGCTCGAGAGGGCCATGTCGAGCTGGCCGAAGCCCTGCTCCTGGTAGATCTGCGCGGCGAACTGGGCCACCCGGGTGCGGCTGGAGGCGACCTCCTTGGTCGTCGACGCGAGCTTGGCCTCGGTCTTCCTCTCGCTCGCCTGCGCGGCCTCGAGCTCCTGCGCGGCCACGGTGTTGGCGCGGTCTGCGGCCTCGGCTGCGTTCTGGGCCGTGGCCAGGGCGGTGCGGGCGGCGGGCAGCCGGCCCTGGGTCGTCTGCAGTGCCGTGTAGGCGGCCGACAGGTCGGCGCTGGTCTCGTCGAGCTGGTCCTTGAGCTTGTCGACCTGGGCGTCGACCTTGCGCTTCTCCTTGCCCGGGTCCGAGCCGGTGGGCAGCGCCTGGGCCGATGCCGTGGCCAGCGCGAGCGCGCACACCAGGGCGGTCACGAGGGCGATGCCGCGGCGTGGCGCGCGCGCGAAAGCGCGCTCAGTTCGTCCCATGATCACCATTGGTAACACGTTTCACACGCGGAGGTACACAAGAGGGAGGAAAAAGTTGGATCGTCTCTCAGGGTTCCCCCAGCCGGCGCGGTCACACCCGCAGGTAGCGCCGTAGCGTGACGAGGCTGGTGACGACCGCGATCACGGTGACCCCGAGCAGCATCCACGGGGCCAGCACCCACACGTCGGAGACGCCGATGAACGCCTGGCTCAGCGCGATCTGGATGACCCCCTCCTCGAAGACGTACTTCGTCAGGGCGATGAGCAGCCCGACGGCGAGGATCACGCCGATCCCGGAGACGATGACCATCTCGGTGAGGAACGGCATCCGGATGGTCCAGTTCGAGGCTCCGACCAGCCTCATGATGCCGATCTCGCGCCGTCGGATGAAGGCCGCCTGACGGATCGTCGTCGCCATGAGCAGCGCGGCACAGGCAGCCATCAGACCGGCGAGGGCCACCGCGAAGATGGTGATCCACTTGATGATCGTGAAGAACTTGCTCAGGACCTTCTCCTGGTCCTGGACGGTGGCGACCCCCGGTGCGCCCGCGAACTGCTCCGTCACCACCGCGTACTTCGTCGGGTCGTTGAGCTGCACGCGCAGGCTCTGCGGGATGTCGCCGACCTGGACGTTGCCGGCGATCGGGCTGTTGCGGAACTGCTCCTTGAAGCGGTCGAAGGCCTCCTGCTCGCTCTCGAAGAAGACCTCCTTGACCTCGGGCAGGGCCTCGAGCTGGCGCTGGATGGCTGCCTTCTGGGCCTCGGTCACGGCGGTGTTCTCGCAGTTGGGCGAGCGGGAGTCGGCCGTGCACAGGTAGATCGACACCTGGATGCGGTCGTACCAGTAGCCCTTCATCGTGTCGGCCTGGCGCTGGGCGAGGAGGCCGAGACCGAGCAGGAACATCGAGACCATGGTCACGAGCACGACGGAGGTCGCCATCGACACGTTGCGGCGCAGCCCGGAGCCGACCTCGGAGAACAGGAATCGTGCCTGCACGGCTCAGACCTCCGCGACCGGGTTGTAGGTGGCGTCCTGCTCGTCGCGCACGACCTGGCCGTCCTCGAGCTGGATGACGCGGCGCCGGAGGTCGTTGACGATGTCGTGGTCGTGGGTGGCCATGACGATCGTGGTGCCGGTGCGGTTGATCCGGTCGAGCAGCCGCACGATGTCCAGGCTGATCGCCCGGTCGAGGTTGCCGGTCGGCTCGTCACACAGCAGGATCTGCGGCCGGTTGACCACCGCCCGGGCGATGGCCACCCGCTGCTGCTCGCCGCCGGAGAGCTGGTGCGGGAAGCGCTTCTCCTTGCCGTCGAGCCCGACCATCTCGAGCGTCTCGGGCACGAGCTGGCGGATGACGTGGCCGGGTTTGCCGATCACCTGCAGGGCGTAGGCGACGTTCTCGTGCACGGTCTTGTTGGGCAGGAGGCGGAAGTCCTGGAAGACCGCACCCATCTCGCGACGCAGCCGGGGAACCTGCCGGCTCGGCATCGTGCCGAGGTCGTGGCCGGCGACCAGGACGATGCCCTCGGTGGCGGCCTCCTCGCGCAGGGCCAGGCGCAGCATCGTCGACTTGCCCGAGCCCGACGGGCCGACCACGAAGACGAACTCGCCGCGGTCGATGTCCACGGTCACGTCGTCGAGCGCAGGTCGGGTCGACCGCGCGTAGATCTTGGTGACGTTCTCGAAACGGATCATGCGGGGGTGTGGCCTCACGGGAGGTCGGGGGTGGACGGCACGCCGGCCCCGGGGGAACGGCTCCTTTCGAGGATAGGTCGGGAACCCGTGGATGCCGGTCAGTTGCCCACCATCGGCGGGTCACCCCCGCCGCGGCTACAGGGCGCAGGTGTCGAGCAGGTCCCCGGCCGGGCGTGGGTAGGTCGCGTCCGGCGGGGGCCGCACCCCGTCCTCCACCCACTGCGTGAGCACGCCGAACGCGGTGCGCGCGCACGGGAGCAACGGACGCAGCCGGTCCGGGAACGCCGGGTACAGGCCATCGGTGTGGGTGCCGTCCTCGATGCGGTAGTAGCGGTGCCGCTTCCCCTCGCCCTGCCGGTCGACCAGCCGGTCGTACACGTCGGAGTCGGTGGCGGTCGGCAGCAGCGTGTCGAGGGTGCCGTGGATCGTGATGAGCGGCTTGCGGATCCTCCCCGTCAGCGAGATGGAGCGCACGGCGTCCTTGACCGCTCGCGGGCGGGATGCGTAGTCGTAGTCGGCGTCGCAGTTGGCGGTCCCGCTCACGCAGAAGGGCACGCCGGCCTTCAGGTCACCGTCCCAGGTGGGGTCGAGCTCCTCGCGGTACCAGCGCTGGGTCACGTCCCAGTAGACGGCGTGGTGGAAGGGCCACAGGAACTCCGAACCCGGGGCGAACCCTGCCCCGATCATCGCGTCGTGGGCCGCTGCGTCGCCGGTCGCGGCATACGCCGGGTAGTGCTTCAGGGCGGTGGGCAGGTACGTGAACAGGTTGGGTCCGTTGGCGCGGAACAGGGTTCCCTCCCAGTCGAGCCCACCGTCGAAGAGGTGCGGGCGGTTCTCGAGCTGCCAGCGCGTGAGGTAGCCGCCGTTGGAGATGCCGGCCATGTACATCCGGCTCGGGCGCTTCGCCCGGACCTTCGTCACGGTGTCGCGGGTGGCGACGGCGAGCTCGGTGACCCGGCGGTGCCACTCGCGGATCGAGCCACCGGGCGAGGACCCGTCGTCCCAGAAGTTGGCCCCCGTGTTGCCCTTGTCGGTGCTCGCGAAGGCATAGCCCTGCGCGAGCACCCAGTCACCGATGACCAGGTCGTTGGCGTACTGCCCGCGCACCCCGGGCGCGCCGGTGATGACGACCTTGCCGTCCCAGGCGTCGGGGATCCGGATGACGAACTGGCTGTCGTGGTTCCACCCGTTGTTGGTGTTCGTCCTCGAGGTGTCGGGGAAGTACCCGTCGACCTGGATGCCGGGCACGCCGCTGGGCGTGTGGCTGCCCGCGGCGTGCAGGCCGCTCCAGTCGGCCTGGTTGGTGTCCCCGCTCTCGAGGGTGCCGGTCGTCGTGAGGTCGTCGAGGCAGGCCGTCTCGACGTGCTCGGCGCCCGTGACGGCGACCTTGTCGATGCGGGCGCAGTGGCCGGACCCCGGCTTGTGCGCCCCGGCGGGTGCGGCGGCGACCGCGGAGGCACCGACCAGCGCGGCGGTCGCCGTGGCGGTGGCGAGGACACGGGCGAGCCGCCGGTTCGGCGCGGGGTTCTGGGCCATGTCGTCAGCCTCGGCGAGCCGCTGACCAGCGGCAATGTGACCGCGCCACACTGTCGCGCGGATGCCGTGGGCCCGCCCCACGCGCGACGCCGACCGCGGCGAGTGCGGAAGTGGCGGTCAGGACGACCACTTCCGCACTCGAGGCGAGGTCAAGCCCAGGCGGAGGTGATCACCGGGAGGCCCGGCGCCTGCCCGGCCAGCACGTCACGGAAGGTCGCCGCCACCATCGCGGCCGCCCGCTCGGCCTCGTCCCGCGGCAGGAACGGGGCGAGCGGCACGTCGTCCGGCCAGAACCGCACGTAGTCGTCACCGTCGGTGGGGGTCGGGTGGTGCCAGCCGAGCGCGACGAGCGCGTCGTCCTCGTCGGGCGACATCGGGAAGCGCGCCCCGAACAGCTCGGCACCCACGCAGGCGCCCCGCAGGAAGTCCTCGGCGCGGGTCAGGCGCACCCACGGCGTGACCACCTCGTGCTTGGCCGGGATGAAGCCGCCGAGCCGGGCCTTGCGCAGCCGCACCGGGCGCGCGCAGCCCTCGGGACCGGTGACGGTCAGCGAGGCGCGGTCCTCGAGGCGGGTGACCTCGTCGGCGAGGTGGGCCGACCACGCGACCCACGCGGCGGCGTCCGGCTGCGCTGCACCGGTCACGGCGCGCTCGGCCATCGGTCAGCCGTTCGCGGCGGCGGCGGCCTTGTCCTGGCCGATCTGCCACCGGATGCCGGCCTCGATGAAGCCGTCGATGTCGCCGTCGAAGACGCCGGAGGTGTTGCCGACCTCGAAGCCGGTGCGCAGGTCCTTGACCATCTGGTAGGGGTGCAGCACGTACGACCGCATCTGCTCGCCCCAGCTGGCCTTGATGTCGCCCGCGAGCTCCTTGCGCTCGGCGGCCTCCTCGGCCTTCTTGAGCAGGAGCAGGCGGGACTGCATGACGCGCAGGGCGGCGGCGCGGTTCTGGATCTGGCTCTTCTCGTTCTGCATCGACACCACGGTGCCGGTGGGCAGGTGCGTCATGCGCACCGCCGAGTCGGTCGTGTTGACCGACTGCCCGCCGGGGCCGCTGGAGCGGAAGACGTCGATCTTCAGGTCGTTCTCGGGGATCTCGATGGTGTCGGTCTGCTCGATGAGCGGCACCACCTCGACCGCGGCGAAGCTGGTCTGGCGGCGGCCCTGGTTGTCGAACGGGCTGATCCGCACGAGGCGGTGGGTGCCGCCCTCGACGCTGAGGTTGCCGTAGGCGTAGGGCACGTCGACCTCGAAGGTGGCCGACTTCAGGCCCGCCTCCTCGGCGTAGGAGGTGTCGAGCACCTTGACCGGGTAGTGGTGCCGCTCGGCCCAGCGCAGGTACATCCGCATCAGCATCTCGGCGAAGTCGGCCGCGTCGACGCCACCGGCCCCGGCGCGGATCGTGACGACCGCGGCGCGCTGGTCGTACTCGCCCGCGAGCAGGGTGCGGACCTCGAGCTCGCCGACGGCCTTCCTGACGACCACGAGCTCGCGCTCGGCCTCGAGCAGGGTCTCGGCGTCGTTCTCCTCCTGGCCCATCTCGACCAGGGCCTCGAGGTCGTCGATGCGTGAGTCCATGCTCGTGACACGCTCGTGCTCGGCCTTCGCCCGGGACAGCCCGGAGGTCACGACCTGGGCCTTCTCCTGGTCGTCCCAGATGTTGGGGTCGGAAGCCTGCTGCTCGAAGTCGGCGATGGTCGCCTCGAGCTTGGTCAGGTCGGTCACCTCACGCACGGACGTCATCGTCGCGCGGAGGTCCTTGATCTCCTGGGAGAAGTCGACAGCCACAAGGGTCAAGCCTACGGCAGGTCCGGACGTCGACCGCCCGCCCGGGCCCGGGCGAGCAGGGCTCGCGGCGCCGCCCGCGCCGTCGCGGTTCCCCTTCAGCCGACGAGCGCGAAGGCGGCGAGCCCGAGGAACGCGGTGCCGGAGGCCCGGCGCCCCCATCGCGCAGCCGACGGCGAGATGCCGCGACGCACGGCGCGGGCCGCAAGCACGGCGTATCCGCCGTCCACGACCACGGCCACGGCGACCGCGCCACCGCCGAGGACCAGGGACTGGGCCGCCACCGACCCGGCGCGGGCGTCGATGAACTGGGGCAGGACGGCGACGAAGAAGAGCACCGTCTTGGGGTTGAGCAGGTCGACGAGCAGACCGGCGAGGTAGACGCGGCCGAGGCCGCGGGGGTGGTCGGGCCCGGTCCCGGACCCCTCGCCGTGCTCGACGCGACGCAGGAGCTGGATGCCGAGCAGGGCGAGGTAGGCGGCCCCAGCGACCTGGAGCACCCGCAGCAGCGAGCCGGATGCCTCGATCAGCCCGGAGACGCCGAGGCACGCGGCTGCGACGTGGATCGCGAACCCGGACTCCAGGCCCAGCACCGCGAAGGCACCGGCAGCCGGCCCGAACCGCAGGCGCTGGGTGACGGCGTACAGCACCGAGGGCCCCGGCACGAGCATCACGAGCGAGGTCACCGCGAGAAACGGCAGCAGCTGGACGTCCATGCCCTCAATGAGGGCGCCGGCCCCCGTGTGGATACCTCGGCGGCGAGGTCGAGCGTCGCCTCCCCCGGCCCCCCGGGGGCGGGCCATGGCCCGAAAGGACCACCTCGGGCGGCCGCTGGGGGGTCCTTTCGGGTGGTTTCTCGCCCTCGGGTGGCACCTTCGTGCCGCCGCGAGGATCGTCAGAGGACGACCGGGCGGTGCACGTGGCACCGGCCCCGTCGGCGCCCGGTCGGCCAGGGCATGCCGGCAGCCCGCCGGCGGGAGTCGAAGGAGTGTGCACATGGCAACGCGAGACATCAACGAGCTCTTCCAGTGGCTGGACCGGCCGATCTTCTGGGACCCGGTCCCGGACTGGCTGAACGACCGGCTCGACGACCGGATCCGCATCGAGCTCTTCCTCAAGGACCTCGAGGTGCAGCGGGTGGTGCTGCAGACCCAGCTCGAGACCCTGACCAGCAAGATCGACATCCTCACGAAGACCCTGGGCTAGGCATGTCCCCCACCACCCTCGGGTCGCCCCGGCACCGGCTCGCCGGTGCCGGGGCGCACCCCGGCGGGGCCGTCATCATCGGCTTCCAGGACCAGGGCAACCTCGGCATGGGGTACCTCGCGTCGACCCTGGAGGCTCATCACCACCCCGTGGAGCTCGTCGAGTTCCGCGACCCGGTCGACAGCGTCGTGGCGCGGGTGCTCGCGGCCGACCCCGTCGTGGTGGGGTTCTCGCTCATCTTCCAGTTCTACCTGCCCGAGTACCGCACGCTGATCCGCGCCCTGCGCGCCGCCGGGGTCGACGTGCACTTCACGATGGGTGGGCACTACCCGAGCCTGTGCCCCGACGAGGTGCTCGAGCTGGTGCCCGAGCTCGACAGCGTCGCGCTGTACGAGGGCGAGTACACCCTGGTCGAGCTCACCGCTGCCCTGCGCCGTGGCGAGCCGTGGCAGGGCGTGCCGGGGCTGGCCTGGCTGCGGAACGGGGAGGTCGTCCGCAGCCCGGACCGCGGGCTCGCCGAGCACCTCGACGACCTGCCGCTGCCGGTGCGCTTCACGGAGCCGGAGCGGGTCCTCGGGTGGCCGACCCTGCCGCTGCTGGCGAGCCGGGGCTGCGCCCGCCGGTGCTCCTTCTGCTCGATCCACACCTTCTACCGGGGAGCCACCGGCAAGACGGTGCGGGTGCGCGCCCCGGAGAAGGTCGCCGACGAGATGGAGATGCTCGCCGACACCCAGGCCGTGCGGATCTTCCTCTTCCAGGACGACGACTTCCCCCTGGCCGGGCGTCCGGGTGACCGATTCATCGCGGCGCTCACGGACGAGATCCGCCGGCGCGGCCTGCACGAGCGGTGCATCTGGAAGATCAGCTGCCGCGCCGAGTACATCGAGCCCGAGACGTTCGCCGCGATGCGCGACGCCGGGCTCTACCTGGTCTACATGGGGCTCGAGTCGGGCAGCGCCGAGGGGCTGGAGGTGCTCAACAAGCAGATCACCACGTCCACCAACCTGTCCGCGGTCGCGACGCTGAAGTCGCTCGACATCCTCGTCGAGTACGGCTTCATGCTCTTCGACCCGAGCACCACCTACGGCTCGGTCCGCGAGAACGTCCAGTTCCTGCGCACGATCCTCGCCGACGGCAGCGGCGGTGCGGTGTTCTGCCGGATGCTGCCCTACGGCGGCACCCCCATCCGCGAGCGGCTGCGCGCCGAGGGGCGCCTGCGCGGCGACGTCAAGTACCCGGACTACGAGTTCCTCGACCCACGGCTGGGCACGTACCACTCACTGCTCGACGCGGCCGTCGCCCCCTGGATCCACGGTGCCGGGCTGTCGCACCAGCTCAACTGGGCCTGGCACGAGGTGTTCGTCATCCGCCGCCTCGTCGGGGAGCTGTCCGGGCTGCGCGCCTTCGAGACCGACCTGGCGGACCTCACCCGGCGCAGCAACGAGGTGCTGTTCGGCTTCGTCGAGGAGACCTCGGTGGCCTTCGAGGCCGGCGACTCCCAGCCCCTGCTCCGGCACGGACTCCGGGTGCCACGGGCGACGCTCGGCGAGGAGCTGCTCGAGCTGCGCAACGAGTTCGTGGCCGCCCACCAGGACGCCATGCTCGACGCCCTGATGGCCACCGACGGGGTGCACGGCCCGGCGCTGATGCCGCAGGTGTTCTGAGCGCGGGGGCGGTCGCGACCGGCCGGGCGGATGCCGTGCCGGTCGCGACCGTGCCCGACCGCCCCACCCCCTGACCCTTCTCACCCCTTGTAGGTGAGGCCGGGGGCGCGCGTGGGCGCAAGGTTGGGATCGTCACCGCGGTGCCGGCATCCGGTTGCCGCGCGACCGAGGCAGCGCACCGCCGCGCCGGCTCGTGGGGCCCTCCCGGGCGGATGGAGAAGGAGAACCATGGACGAGAACTCCGACACGACGCTGGAGGAGCTGGGGCCGGTCGACTTCCTGGTCATCGAGTTCCCCGCGGGTCATCAGAACTTCACCGGCGAGGTCGCCGAGGAGCTGGCCAGGCTGTCCGAGTCCGGTGTGATCCGGGTGCTGGACCTCCTCATCATCAACAAGAACGAGGACGGCTCGGTCGACGCGCTCGAGATCGACGACACGCCCGCGGTCGACGCGATCCGGGCGCTGGAGGCCGACATCGCCGAGATCCTCGCCGCCGAGGACGTCGCGCTGCTCGCCGAGGCGATGGAGCCCGGCAGCGTGGCGGGCGTCCTGGTCTTCGAGAACCGCTGGGCCGCCCCGTTCGCCAGCGCGGCCCGCCGGGCGGGTGGGCAGCTGATCGCCAACGGCCGGATCCCCATCCAGGCCATCGCCGCATCCATCGAGGCCGAGCTGGCCTCGGAAGAAGAAGGGAACTGACATGCCGCTTCGTCCCGCACGCGCAGCACGCCGTGGCGTGATCGGCGCCCCCGTGGCCCGCACCGCCGCCACGGTCGGCACCGCGGCCGTGGTCGTCCACGGCGTGCGTCGTCGCGGCGACCGCCGCGAGGACCGCCGCGACGACCGCCGCTGACCGGCACCCCCGCACTGCCCAA
This sequence comes from Ornithinibacter sp., assembly GCA_035633415.1. Taxonomy (GTDB): domain Bacteria; phylum Actinomycetota; class Actinomycetes; order Actinomycetales; family Dermatophilaceae; genus Fodinibacter. Next base: position 12,663 of record DASQEZ010000114.1, read on the forward strand.
CCCATGGGGCGCCGCCGCCACCCGGCGGCGCCCCGGACCGCTGAGGAGGCGGAGCACGTGACACCGGAGTTCGCAGGGAAGATCGAGCTGGACATCAGGGACTCGACGCCGGACTGGGCGCCCTACCTGGCACCCAAGGCACCCGACGGAGCGCCCAACGTGGTGTTCATCGTGTGGGACGACGTGGGCTACGGGACCATGGACTGCTTCGGCGGCCCGGTGCACACCCCCACGATGAGCCGCATCGCCGAGCGGGGGGTGCGTTACTCCAACTTCCACACCACGGCCCTGTGCTCCCCGACCCGCGCGTCGCTCCTGACCGGGCGCAACGCGACGTCGAACGGGATGGCGACGATCGCCGAGTTCAGCTCGGGGTTCCCGGGCATCTCGACGCGCATCCCGTTCGAGAACGGCTTCATCTCCGAGGTGCTGCTCGAGCACGGCTACAACACGTACTGCATCGGCAAGTGGCACCTCACCCCCGGTGAGGAGACCGGCATGGCCGCCTCGAAGCGGCGCTGGCCCCTCGGCCGGGGCTTCGAGCGGTTCTACGGGTTCCTCAGCGGCGAGTCGAGCTGCTGGTACCCGGACCTCATCCACGACAACCACCCGACCGAGCCCTCCGCCACTCCTGCCGAGGGCTACCACATCGCAAAGGACCTGTCCGACAGAGCGATCCGCTTCATCCGGGATGCCAAGGTCATCGAGCCGGACAAGCCGTTCTTCCTCTACTTCAGCCTGGACGCCGCGCACGCGCCGCACCACGTCTTCACGGAGTGGGCCGACAAGTACAAGGGCACCTTCGACTCAGGCTACGAGGCGATCCGCGCGAAGATCCTCGCCCGGCAGAAGGAGCTCGGGCTGCTGCCCGAGGACACCGAGCTGAGCGGCATCAACCCGCACGGCGAGCCCGGCGTGACCGGCCCCGACGGGCAGCCCTGGCCGCTGCTCGACACGGTGCGCCCCTGGGAGTCGCTGAGCGAGGACGAGAAGCGCCTGTTCATCCGGATGGCCGAGGTCTTCGCCGGGTACGTGGAGTACACCGACGACCAGGTCGGCCGGGTCGTCGACTACCTCGAGGAGAGCGGTCAGCTCGACAACACGATCATCGTCGTGATCTCCGACAACGGAGCGAGCGGTGAGGGCGGCCCGAACGGCACGTTCAACGAGTGGCGCTTCTTCAACGGCGTGCCCACCCCGACCGAGCTCACCTTGCAGCACATCGAGGAGCTGGGCGGCCCGGAGTCCTACAACCACTACAACACCGGCTGGGCGTGGGCGTTCGACACCCCCTTCCCGTACTGGAAGCGGTGGGCGGGCTACGAGGGCGGCATCGCCGACATGTGCCTGGTGTCGTGGCCGGCGAAGGTCGCCGCGGACACCACGGTGCGCTCGCAGTACGTCCACGCCGTCGACGTCGTGCCGACGATCTACGACCTGATCGGCATCACCGCGCCGGACACGCTCAAGGGGTACGAGCAGAGGGCGATGGAGGGCGAGAGCTTCGCGGCATCCCTGACGCGCAGCGACGCACCGGCGAAGCGGACGCAGTTCTACGCGATGCTCGGCCAGCGCGCCCTCTACGAGGACGGCTGGCTGGCGTGCACCATGCACCCACCGCTGAGCGGCTGGGGCAAGTTCGACCAGGACGTGTGGGAGCTCTACCACGTCGCGGTCGACCGGTCGCAGTCGACGAACCTGGCCGATGCCGAGCCCGATCGGGTGCAGGCGATGGTCGCGCGCTGGTTCGAGCTGGCGGAGGAGCTCAACGGGCTGCCGCTCGACGACCGGACCGCGCTGGAGCAGACCCTCGCCGAACGCCCCAGCGGTGCGCCGGTGCGGAACAGGTACGTCTACTACCCCGACTGCGCCTCCGTGCCCGAGCAGTCCGCCGTGCTGATCAGCGGGCGCTCGTACACGATCTCGGCCGGGGTGCACGTCGCGTCCCCCGACGCCGAAGGTGTGCTCTTCGCCCACGGTGGTGTAGCCGGCGGACACAGCCTGTTCGTGCAGGACCAGCGCCTGACCTACGTCTTCAACTGGGTCGGCACCCACATCCAGACGGTCACCTCCGACCGGGCCCTCGAGCCGGGCGCGCACGTCATCACCGCCGAGTTCGTCGCGCAGGGTCGCAACGAGGACCCGATGATGCTCGGCGCCCGAGGCACGCTCACCCTCTACGTCGACGGGGATGCCGTCGGCAGCGACACCATCGTCACCCAACCGGGGCTGTTCTGCGCCGTCGGCGACGGGCTCTGCGTGGGCCGCGACGACGCCTCCCCCGTGTCGCCGACCTACACCGCGCCGTTCGCCTTCACCGGTGGCACCATCGACAAGGTGGTCGTCGACGTGAGCGGCGAGCGCTACGTCGACCACGAGGCCGAGGTGCGGGGCTGGTTCATCCTTGACTGACGCCCCATCCCGGCCGGCTCGGTGAGCCGGCGCACGACGACGGAAGGCCCGCGATGACGGCACTGACCGCACCGCGGGCCTTCCACGTCATGTCCAAGCCCACCGGCGCGATCTGCAACCTCGACTGCGAGTACTGCTTCTTCCTGTCCAAGGACGAGCTGTACCCCGGCAGCGGTTTCCGGATGCCGCCCGACGTGCACGAGGCCTACATCGCCCAGCTGCTCGCCGCCCAGCGCGG
>DASQEZ010000115.1:0-2454 GCA_035633415.1 Ornithinibacter sp.
CACCGACGCCTCGGGGCGTACCCTCTCGGGTCAGGTCACCGAGGCCTTCTGGTACTCCGTGCGGCACGCCCGGCCGCTGGCCATCGGGCTGAACTGCGCGCTGGGTGCCGGTGAGCTGCGCCCCTACGTCGCCGAGCTCTCGCGCCTCGCCGACTGCTTCGTCTCGGCCCACCCCAACGCGGGGCTGCCCAACGCGTTCGGCGAGTACGACGAGACGCCCGAGGCGATGGCCCGGGTGGTCGGCGAGTTCGCCACCGCCGGTCTGGTCAACATCGTCGGCGGGTGCTGCGGGACGACCCCGCCGCACATCGCCGCGATCGCCGACGCGGCCACCGGAGGCGTACCCCGCCGCCCGGCCGACGTGCCGCCGGCCCTGCGCCTGGCTGGGCTCGAGCCCTGCGTCATCGACGGGGACAGCCTGTTCGTCAACGTCGGGGAACGCACCAACATCACCGGGTCGGCCCGGTTCCGTCGGCTGATCACGGAGGACGACTACGGCACCGCGCTGACCGTCGCCCTCCAGCAGGTCGAGGCCGGCGCCCAGGTCATCGACGTCAACATGGACGAGGGGATGATCGACGGCGTCGCCGCCATGGACCGCTTCCTCAAGCTGATCGCCTCGGAGCCGGACATCTGCCGGGTGCCCCTGATGATCGACTCGAGCAAGTGGGAGGTCATCGAGGCCGGGCTGAAGGTCACCCAGGGCAAGCCGATCATCAACTCGATCTCGATGAAGGAGGGCGAGGAGCAGTTCCTCGACCACGCCCGGCTCGCCCGCAAGTACGGCGCAGCCGTCGTCGTCATGGCCTTCGACGAGGAGGGCCAGGCCGACGACCTCGAGCGCCGCCGGAAGATCTGCGGCCGGGCCTACCGGCTGCTCGTCGACCAGGTCGGCTTCCCGGCGGAGGACGTCATCATCGACCCCAACATCTTCGCCGTCGCCACCGGCATCGAGGAGCACGCCGCCTACGGCATCGACTTCATCGAGGCCACCGCCTGGATCAAGGCGAACCTGCCACACGCGCTGGTCTCGGGCGGCGTCTCCAACGTGTCGTTCAGCTTCCGTGGGAACAGCGCAGTGCGCGAGGCGATCCACGCCGTGTTCCTCTACCACGCGATCAAGGCCGGCATGGACATGGGCATCGTCAACGCCGGTGCGCTGCAGGTCTACGACACGGTCGACGTCACGCTGCGCGACGCCATCGAGGACGTCGTCCTGAACCGCCGCCCGGATGCCGCCGACCGGCTGCTCACCATCGCCGAGGAGTACCGCGGCACGGGTGAGGTCGCCGACGTCGCGGCGGAGGAGTGGCGCTCGCTGCCGGTCGGCGAGCGCATCACGCACGCCCTGGTCAAGGGCCTCGACGCGTTCGTCGTCGACGACACCGAGGAGCTGCGCCTCGAGATCGCTGCGGCCGGTGGGCTCCCGCTCGAGGTCATCGAGGGCCCGCTCATGGACGGCATGAACGTCGTCGGTGACCTGTTCGGCGACGGCAAGATGTTCCTGCCGCAGGTCGTGAAGTCGGCGCGGGTGATGAAGAAGGCCGTCGCCCACCTCATCCCGTTCATCGAGGCCGAGAAGGACGAGGCCGCGAGGAAGCGCAGCAAGGGTCTGGTCGGCATGGCGACCGTCAAGGGCGCCGTGCACGACCTCGGCAACAACATCGTCGGCGTCGTGCTCCAGTGCAACAACTACGACGTCATCGACCTCGGGGTCATGGTGCCGACCCAGAAGGTGCTCGACACGGCCAAGGAGGTCGGTGCCGACATCATCGGCCTGTCCGGGCTGATCACGCCGAGCCTGGACGAGATGGTGCGGGTGGCCGGCGAGATGGAGCGCCAGGGCTTCGACATCCCGCTGCTGCTCGGGGGCGCCACCACCTCCCGCGCGCACACCGCGGTCAAGGTCGACGGGCAGTACCACGGCCCGGTCGTGTGGGTGAAGGACGCCTCGCGCTCGGTCCCGGTCGTCAGCCAGCTGCTCTCCGACGGTCAGCGCGGGGCGTTCCTCGACGGCGTCAGCAAGGACTACGACGCCATCCGCGTCCGGCACGCGGCGAAGTCGGGCGAACGACCGCTGGCGAGCTACGAGCACGCGTGCGCCAACCGGCCGCAGCTCGACTGGGCCTCCTACCGCCCGATGCGCCCCCACCTCCTCGCGCAGCAGAGCCGCGACCGCTGGTCGGGGCCGCCCGACGCGCACTGGCACCGGGCCGCGACCCAGTTCACCCGGGTGTGGGAGGACTTCCCGGTGGGCGAGCTGAGGCGCTACATCGACTGGACCCCGTTCTTCCAGGCCTGGGAGATCAGGGGCCGCTACCCCGACGTGCTCAACAACGCCGCGACCTCGGAGCAGGCACGCAGCCTGTTCGACGACGCGAACCGGATGCTCGACCGGATCGAGGGCGAGCACTGGCTGACCGCCCGCGGTGTGGTCGGCATCTTCCCGGCGAA
>DASQEZ010000116.1:0-11202 GCA_035633415.1 Ornithinibacter sp.
GCGATGCAGAGCAGAGCGACGACGAGCAACCCGAGCACGGACCCGGAGCCCGGACGTCCGGCGGTGCGCACCAGTGATCTCCTTCGCCGGCGGGACGTATCTCGAGTCGGCCACCCTACCGGCGGTGCCACCCACGGCATCAGCAGTTCCGGGACAGGGGGGGCGGCGGGCCGTTCATTACTCGCGCGTCACGTCGAGTTGGTGACAGGCTCGGGAGCCGGCGGCGCCGAGCCCGCCCCGAGAGACGACAGGCACACACCGGACCCCGGGAGGACCACCGATGTTCCAGCGGATCGCCATCGTCAACCGCGGGGAGGCCGCGATGCGGCTGATCCACGCCGTGCGGGACGTCAACGCACAGGCCAGGCCCGGTGGGCACCGCATCGAGACCGTCGCACTGCACACCGAGGCCGAGCACTCGGCGATGTTCGTCCGCGAGGCCGACGCGGCCTACGACCTCGGCCCCGCCGCGCTGCGCCCCTACCTCGACCACGCCGTGCTCGAGCGCGCCCTGCTCGAGACCGGCGCGGATGCCGCGTGGGTCGGCTGGGGCTTCGTCGCCGAGGACCCGACCTTCGCCGAGCTGTGCGAGCGCATCGGGGTCACGTTCATCGGGCCGAGCCCCGAGGCGATGCGCCGTCTCGGCGACAAGATCGGCTCGAAGCTGATCGCCGAGGAGGTCGGCGTGCCGGTCGCCCCGTGGAGCCGGGGCGGGGTCGACACCCTCGAGGACGCGATCGCGGCCGCGGGCCGGATCGGCTACCCGCTCATGCTCAAGGCCACCGCCGGGGGCGGCGGGCGCGGCATCCGCAAGGTCACCTCCGACGCCGAGCTCGCCGACGCGTACGAGCGCACCCGCGACGAGGCGCAGCGCGCGTTCGGGTCCGGCGTGGTGTTCCTCGAGAAGCTGGTGACCGGGGCCAGGCACGTCGAGGTGCAGGTGATCGCCGACGGACAGGGCTCGGCGTGGGCGATCGGGGTGCGCGACTGTTCGGTGCAGCGCCGCAACCAGAAGGTCATCGAGGAGTCGGCCTCCGTGGTGCTCGACGTGGCCCAGACCGGCGAGCTCAAGGCGTCGGCCGAGCGGCTGGCCGTCGCGGTCGGGTATTCGGGTGCCGGCACCGTCGAGTTCCTCTACCACCCCCGCGACCGCTTCTTCGCCTTCCTCGAGGTCAACACCCGCCTGCAGGTCGAGCACCCGATCACCGAGGTCGTCACCGGCACCGACCTGGTGCGCCTGCAGATCCACGTCGCATCCGGCGGCAGGCTCGAGGGCCGCCGCCCCGACGAGGTCGGCCATGCCGTCGAGGCCCGGCTCAACGCCGAGGACCCCGACCGCGACTTCGCCCCCGCCCCGGGGCGCATCGCACACCTCGAGCTGCCGGCGGGTCCCGGCATCCGCGTGGACACCGGTGTCGCGGAGGGTGACTCGATTCCGGCTGACTTCGACTCGATGATCGCCAAGATCATCGCCCACGGCAGCGACCGCGATGAGGCCCTGGCCCGGCTGCGGCGCGCGATGCGCGAGACGACGGTCGTCATCGAGGGGGGCGCCACGAACAAGTCGTTCATCCTCGACCTGCTCGACCAGCCCGAGGTCGTCGACGGGTCCGCCGACACCGGCTGGATCGACCGGGTGCGTGGCGAAGGCCGCCTCGTCGCCCGCGAGCACTCCGGCGTGGCCCTGGTGGTCGCGGGCATCGAGGCGTACGAGGAGGCCGAGGCGATCGAGCGCACCCGCCTGCTCGAGACGGCTCGAGGTGGCCGGCCCCAGGTGCAGCACGACGTGGGCCGCGCCGTCGACCTCAAGCTGCGGGGCACGGCCTACAAGGTCACCGTCTACCGCACCGGGCCGGCGCGCTTTCGCGTCTCCGTCGCCGAGCCGAGCGGCCAGGTGGTCTCGGTCGAGGCCGACCTCGAGCGGATCGGGCCCTACGCGAGCCGGGTCAGCGTCGGCGGTCGGTCCCACCGGCTGGTGACCGCCTCGCACGGGCCGGTTCAGCTGGTCGAGGTCGACGGCGTCACCCACCGGGTGAGCCGCGACGAGGGTGGCGTGCTGCGGTCCCCCGCGCCCGCACTCGTCGTCGCGACGCCGCTCGCCGTGGGCGACGAGGTGGCGGCCGGAGCGCCGGTGCTGGTGCTCGAGAGCATGAAGATGGAGACGGTGCTCCCGGCGCCCTTCGCGGCGCGTCTCAAGGAGCTGCACGTCGCCACCGGCAGCCAGGTCGAGACCGGCGCCGCCCTGGCCCGGCTCGAGCCCACCGGTGGAGCCGTGGACGTCGCCGACCCGGCCGCGCAGGCGCCCGACCTCGACCTGCCCGGCGACGTGGCCGACGGCGACGTCGCCGAGCACGCCTCGCGGGCCCGGGCCGACCTCGCCGCGATGCTGCTGGGCTACGACCTCGACCCGGGCCACGAGACCCGCACCCTCGCCGGCTACCTGGGTGCGCGCGACGAGCTCGCGGCCGTGGGGCGCTCGCCGGTCACCGACGAGATGGAGCTGCTGACCGTCTTCGCCGACTTCGCCGAGCTGAGCCGCAACCGGCCGGTGGGCGAGGAGGCGCACGTCGAGAACCGGGTGCACAGCCCGCGCGAGCACTTCCACACCTACCTGCAGACCCTCGACCCCGAGCGCGGGGGCCTGCCGGCCGACTTCGTCGGGCGCCTCGAGCGGGTGCTGGGCCACTACGGCGTGACCGGCGTCGAGCGCAGCGAGTCCCTCGAGGGTGCGGTGTTCCGGGTGTTCCTGGCCCAGCAGCGCTCGGCCCCCGAGGTGTCGATGGCCACCTCCATCCTGCAGCGCTGGCTCGTCGAGCCGGCTCCTCAGGCCCCGGCCGACTCCGCGGCCCGCGAGCTGCTCGACCGCCTGGTGTCCGCCACCCAGCTGCGCTTCCCGATCGTCGGCGACCTCGCGCGCAGCGTCCGGTTCCGCTGGTTCGACCAGCCGCTGGTCGACCACGACCGTGCCTCGGTGCTCGGCTCGGTGGGCGACGAGCTCGAGCAGATCGACGCGATGCCCGAGGGTGCCGAGCGCACGGCCCGGCTCGACGCCCTCGCGGCGATCCCCGAGCGCATCGTCCGCTTCCTGGGTGAGCGGCTGCGCCAGGGCGTGCCCGAGCGCGAGCCGATGCTGGCCGTGCTCGTCAAGCGGCACTACCGCGAGTACGCGCTGGCCGACCTGTGCGAGGCGACCGTCGACGGCCGGGCGGTCGCGACCGCCGACTACCGGCTCGACGGGCGTGACTCGCACCTGGTGAGCACGGTCGGCACCCTCGACGAGCTGGCCGACGGCAGTGCCCTGTCCCGCCTGCTGGCCGACCTCGTCGCCGACCGGCCGAGCGACCACCAGTCCGTCGTCGACCTCTACGTGCACTGGGGCGACCTGCCGGCCGACCAGGAGGAGGCGTCCGCATCGCTCGCGGCCCGCCTCGCGGGGATGCCGTTCGCCGCCCAGGTGCGCCGGGTCGCCGTGGGCGTCGTGCCCGATGACGACCGCGAGGTCGGCTACTTCACCTTCCGCCCGCAGCCCGACGGGTCGATGGACGAGGACCGGCCGGTGCGCGACGTGCACCCCATGGTCGGCCGCCGGCTCAACCTGTGGCGGCTGCGCGACTTCGAGCTCACCCGGCTCGAGGCGCCCGAGGACGTGCTGCTCCTGCACGCCGTCGCCGCGGGCAACCCGCAGGACCAGCGGCTCGTCGCACTGGCCCAGGTGCGCCAGCTCGTCGTGGTGCGCGACGAGGCCGGCAAGGTCACGGCCCTGCCGCACATCGAGCGGGCCCTGGCCAACTGCCTCGAGGCGATCCGCCGGGCCCGGGCCACCCTGGGTGCCGGAGCCCGGCTCGACACCAACCACGTCTGGCTGCACATCTGGCCGCCGGTCGAGGCCGACCTCGACCAGCTGACCGCCCTTCAGGGCAAGGTCGCCCCGATGACCGCCGGCGCCGGCATCGAGGAGGTGCGGATCGAGGGGGCCATCGCCGGGGAGAACGGCCACACCGTGCCGATCTGCGCGCGCTTCTCCTACCAGCCGGGGTCAGGCGTCACCTTCACGGTCGACCAGCCGGCGACGACGCGGGTCGCCCCGCTCGACGGGTACGCGGAGAAGGTCGTGCGGGCTCGTCGTCGTGGGCTGGTGTACCCCTACGAGCTGGTGGCGATGGTCGCCGGCACGGGGGGGTCGGTGCAGGAGCTGGACCTCGACGACTCGGGGCGGCTCGTGCCGGTCTCGCGCCCGTACGGCGAGAACACCGCCGGCCTGATCTGCGGCCTGGTCACGACCCCGACCCCGCTGCACCCCGAGGGCGTGAGCCGGGTGCTGCTCTGCGGTGACCCGCTGCGGTCGCTGGGAGCCGTGGCCGAGCCGGAGTGCGCGCGGGTCATCGCCGCCCTCGACCTCGCGCAGGAGCGCGGCCTGCCGGTGGAGTGGTTCGCGCTCTCGGCCGGAGCCCGCATCTCGATGGACTCCGGCACCGAGAACATGGACTGGGTCGCCAAGGCGCTCAAGCGGATCATCGAGTTCACCCAGGCCGGGCACGAGATCAACGTCGTCGTCGCCGGCATCAACGTCGGGGCGCAGCCGTACTGGAACGCCGAGGCCACGATGCTGATGCACACCAAGGGCATCCTGGTCATGACCCCGGACTCCGCGATGGTGCTCACCGGCAAGCAGTCGCTCGACTTCTCCGGCGGGGTCTCGGCCGAGGACAACTTCGGCATCGGCGGCTACGACCGGGTCATGGGCCCCAACGGCCAGGCGCAGTACTGGGCCAAGGACCTCGTCGACGCCTACGGCATCCTGCTCGCGCACTACGAGAACACCTGGGTCGCCCCGGGTGAGAGCGGGCCGCGGCGGGCGCCGACCGGCGACCCGCACGACCGCGACGTCACGCCGTACCCCCACGTGCTCGCGGGCAGCGACTTCACCACGGTCGGCGACATCTTCTCGCCGGCGACGAACGCCGACCGCAAGAAGGCGTTCGACATCCGCACCGTGATGCGGGCGGTCGCCGACCAGGACCACGGCATCCTCGAGCGCTGGGCCGGCATGGCCGACGCCGAGACCGCGGTGGTGCTCGACGCACGCGTCGGCGGAATCCCGGTGTGCCTGTTGGGGATCGAGTCGAAGACGGTACCGAGGCGAGGGGTGCCCCCGACCGACGGCCCGGACGTCTACACGGCCGGCACGCTCTTCCCGCGCTCGTCGAAGAAGACGGCGCGGGCGATCAACGCCGCGAGCGGCAACCGGCCGCTCGTCGTGCTCGCGAACCTCTCCGGGTTCGACGGCTCACCCGACTCGATGCGTGCGCTGCAGCTCGAGTACGGCGCCGAGATCGGCCGGGCGGTCGTCAACTTCGACGGTCCGATCGTCTTCGTCGTCGTCTCGCGCTACCACGGTGGTGCGTTCGTCGTCTTCTCCAAGGCGCTCAACCCGCGGATGACCGTGCTCGCGGTCGAGGGCTCCTTCGCCTCGGTGATCGGCGGTGCTCCGGCGGCGGCCGTCGTCTTCGCCCGCGACGTCGACGCCCGCACCGCGGCAGACCCCCGGGTCGCCGATCTGCAGGCCCACGTCGGGGAGGCGAACGGCGCGGAGCGCGCGGCGCTGGCCACCGAGCTGGTGTCGGTGCGCACGGCGGTGCGGGCCGAGATGCTCGGCAGGGTCGCCTCGGAGTTCGACCGGGTGCACGACATCCACCGGGCGGTCCGGGTCGGCTCGGTCGATGCCGTCATCGCGCCGCACGAGCTGCGCCCCCGGATCATCGCCGCGATCGAGGCCACCGCCACCCGGTGACCGGACGAGATCCCGCGACACGCTGACGAAGGGTCCCGGCCGTCAGCGCGTCGCGGGACGTCGACCGGTGGCGATTCCTCGTCAGCGCACGACCTTGACGTTGAAGTGCGCGGTGCCGAGGGCGCCCATCAGGCGCAGCCAGATCGGCAGGTACATCTCCGGGCCCCGGGCCGTCTCGATGCCGCCGAGGTCGATGACGTCGTCGTGCCCGAACGAGGTGAGCAGCTCGCTCACGGTCGCCTTGGCCCCGGCGTCGTCACCGGACACGAAGACGGTGCTGCTCGCACCGAGGGTCTGCGGGTGCACCATCAGGTCGGCGTTGAGGGTGTTGAGCGTCTTGACGACCTTGGCCGCGGGGAACTCGCGCTGCACCCGCTCGCCGAGCGAGTCGGTGTCCTTGACGAAGAGGCTGGGCGGGAAGCCGGCCGAGAAGTCGAGGGGGTTCGAGATGTCCACCAGGGGCTTGCCCGCGAGGTGCTCGGCGCCGGCGAGGGTGAGGACCTCCAGGGCGGCGGCGCCGTTGGTGGCGTTGACGACGAGCTCGGCCCCGGCCGCGGCGTCGGCGTAGGTCGCCAGGGCGACACCGCCGTGGTCGGCCTGCCAGGTCGCGAAGGGTGCGGTGCCCATCGCGTCGGGCGTGGTGCGGGCCAGGGTGACCTGCGGGTCGCGGGTGCCGACGACGACGGCGTGGCCCAGCTCGTGCAGGCGGCCGGCGATCGCGCGACCGACCGAGCCGGTTCCGAGGACTGCGATGTTCATGGGAGCTCCTGAGGTCGAACCGGGATACGGATAGACAGGTCTGTCTACGTCGAGGTGGACGCTAGCAGACAGATCTGTCTACTATCAACCCATGGCCCCTCCCGCCGCCCGCGACCGCATCCTCGACACCGCGTTCCGGCTCTTCTACGCCCGCGGCATCCGGGCCGTCGGCGTCGACCTGATCATCGCCGAGTCGGGGGTGGCCAAGGCGACGTTCTACAAGTGGTTCCCCGCCAAGGACGACCTGGTGGTCGCCTACCTCGACAAGGTCGACGGAATCTGGAGCGGGCAGCTGCGCCAGGCGGCCGAGGCCGCCGGGCCCGCCCCCGCCGACGAGCTCGTCGGGCTGTTCGACGCGCTGGGCACCGCGTGCCGCCGCGAGGGCTACCGCGGATGCGCGTTTCTCAACGCCGCCGCCGAGGCAGTGCCCGGAACCCCCGTCCACGACCGCACGATCGCGCACAAGGCGGCGGTGCTCGCGTGGGTCACCGGCCTCGCCACCGATGCCGGGGCGCGCGACCCGGGCGGGCTGGCCCGCTCGCTCACCCTCCTGCTCGACGGCGGCCTGGCCAGCGGCGCGCTCGACGCCGACCCGGATGCCGCGGCGCGGGCGTCGCAGTCCGCTCGAGTCCTCGTCGACGCCGCCCTCCCACGGCCCGCCGCGTGAGCACCGTCGGGCTGGTCCTCGCTGCCGGGGCGGGACGGCGGATGGGCGGCCCGAAGGCACTCGTGCGGCTCACCGAGGGTGGGCCGACGCTCCTGCAGACCGCCGTGGCCCGCGTCCTCGGGGGTGGCTGCGACCGCGTCGTCGTCGTCGTGGGAGCCGCGGGTGCCGAGGTCGCGGCCCTGGTCGAGGGAACCGGGGTCGAGGTCGTGCACGCCCACGACTGGGACGAGGGGATGGGGGCGTCGCTGCGCGCGGGCCTGGCGCACCTCGGGCCGGGTGACGACGACCTCGCCCTCGTCACCCTCGTCGACCTCCCCGACGTCACCGCGGCGGTCATCCGGCGAGTCCTGACCACGGCGCTCGGTGGCGGAAGGGCGGCCCTCGTGCGCGCGGCCTACGGAGGGGTGCCCGGTCACCCGGTCGCCATCGGTCGCGACCACTGGGCCGCGGTGCGCGCCACCGCCCGCGGCGACCGCGGCGCCCGCGAGCACCTCCGGGTCACCCCACACGGGCTGGTCGAGTGCGGTGACCTCGCCACCGGCCGCGACCTCGACACCGCCGACGACCTGCACCGGGGATGATGGCGGGGTGAGCAACCCGGAGCACCGTTGGCCGAGCAGTGTCTACGCGCACGGGCGCGAGCCCGACCCGCGCTTCTCGCTCGCCAACGAACGCACCTTCCTCGCCTGGATCCGCACGGCGCTGGCCCTCGTCGCCGGGGCCGCCGCGGTCGACGCGCTCCCGCTGCCACTGCCGGACACGGTGCAGAACTTCCTGGCGGGGGCGCTGGCACTCGCGGGCCTGCTCACCGCCGGCGCGGCCTGGCGGGGCTGGGCCCGCACCGAGCGGGCGATGCGCGAGGGGACCCCCCTCCCGGGCAACCCGGCGATGGTCGTCGTGCTCGTGGCGGTCGCCGTCGCCGCGGTGGTGCTCGGCGTCGGGAGCCTGACCGGTGGCTGACCCGCCTGCCGGCCGACCGGATGCCGGGCGCTCGCACCACGCGCCCGACCCCGCGGCGCCGCAGGAGCGCACCACGCTCGCGTGGCGCCGCACCGGCTTGGCGCTGCTCGTGGGCTCACTGACCGTCGGGCGGCTCACCCTGGACGCGCTCGGCCCGGCCGTCGTCGTGCCGACCGTGCTGGGGGTGGTGCTCGCCGGCTGGGTCATGGTCGTCTCGCTGCGCGCGCGCCGGTTCGCGCGACCGCACCCCGACCAGCCGGCCTTCTCCGTACTGGCCGACGGCCGGCTACCGGTGGTCGTCGCCGCCCTGGTCGGCGGCCTCGCCCTCGGCGAGCTCCTCGCCGCCGTCGCCGCTCTGTCCTGAGCGACCGCCCCGCGCCGCCGAACAGGCAGTCAGGCGTGGCGGCGGCAAGGCTCGTGCTCGGCCGGGCGGCAGCGCAGCCCCCCCTGCCTGTTGGCGGAAGCGGTGCGCGGCGCGACGTCTGCTCTGAGCGTTCGCTTCCGCAACGGCACGTCGTCAGGGATGCTGGCGCCATGGACCCTCGGACGACGTTCGGCTCGGCGCACGACCTCACCGACGCGCTCGGCGAGACCGGCTACCTCGCCGACGACGCCCTCTCCACGATCAGCTGGCTCGCGCTGCGCCTGGGCCGACCACTGCTCATGGAGGGCGAGCCGGGAACCGGCAAGACCGCGTTGGCCGAGGCGCTCGCGGAGACGATGGACCTGCCGCTGATCCGGCTGCAGTGCTACGAGGGCATCGACGCCACCCAGGCCCTGTACGACTGGGACTTCCCGCGCCAGATCCTCCACGTGCGGGCGCTCGAGGCGGTCCAGGGTGCCGCGCGCGACGTCCGAGAGGTCGAGCAGGGCCTCTTCGACGAGCGCTTCCTCCTGGCCCGTCCGGTGCTGCGAGCCCTGCGCGACAGCCCGGCGGTGCTGCTCATCGACGAGGTCGACCGGGCCGACGACGAGTTCGAGGCCTTCCTCCTCGAGGTGCTCTCGACCTGGCAGGTGACCATCCCCGAGCTGGGCACCGTCACGGCATCCGTGCCACCCGTGGTCGTGCTCACCTCGAACCGCACCCGCGAGCTGCACGACGCCCTCAAGCGCCGTTGCCTCTACCACTGGCTCGAGCACCCCGGCATCCAGCGCGAGCTCGCCATCGTCGCCCGCCGTGCCCCGGAGGTGTCGGCGGCCCTCGCCGAGCAGGTCGTGCGTGCGGTGCACGGCATCCGAGCCGACCGGGAGATGCTCAAGCCTCCCGGGGTCGCGGAGACCCTCGACTGGGCCCGGGCCCTGCACGAGCTCGGCACCCGCGAGCTCGACACGGAGACCGCCGCGGCCACCCTCGGCGTGGCGGTGAAGTACCGCGAGGACGCGGAGCGGGTGAAGAAGGCCCTCGACGTGATGCTGACCCGATGACCATGACCGCAAAGCCCCCGGAGGAGCTGCTGCTCGGCTTCGCCCGCGCCCTGCGCGCGGCCGGCGTCGCCGTCACCGCCGACCGCGAGCGCACCTACCTCGAGGCGGTCGCGGCCGTGGGGCTCGACGACCAGCCGGCGGTCTACTTCGCGGGCCGGGCCACGCTGTGCGCGTCCCCGGCCGACCTCGAGCGCTACGACCTCGTGTACACCGCATGGTTCAGCGGCCAGCGCGCCGGCACCAAGGACCGGCCCCCACTTCCCAACGTCGTCGCCCAAGCCGGCCTCGGGGCGTCCGCGAACAGCGGCGAAGGCGTCGATGACCCGGACGTCGTTCATGCACAGGCGAGTACGACGGAGGTTCTCCGTCATCGCGACGTCGCCACCCTCGACCGGCGCGAGCGCGAGGCCCTGGCCGCCATGTTCGGCGCGCTGCGCCCACGCGCTCCCCGCCGGCGGGCGCACCGGTACGAGACGTCCCGGCGCGGTGACGTCGACGCCCGCGCCACCCTGCGCTCCACGCTGCGCAGGATGGGGGAGCCGGGCGAGGTGCGCTGGCGCCGCCGGGGCAGCAGGTCGCGCAAGGTCGTGCTCCTCGTCGACGTGTCCGGCTCGATGAGCGGCTACGCCGACGCCCTCATCCGGCTCGCGCACACCTACTGCGTCGCCGGGGTGCCGGTCGAGGTGTTCACCCTGGGAACCCGGCTCACCCACATCACCCGCCCGCTGCACCAGCGTGACCCCGACCGCGCGATCGTGGCCGCGGGCGGCGCCATCCCGGACTGGTCCGGCGGGACCCGGCTGGCCGAGGGCGTCAAGGTCTTCCTCGACCGCTGGGGGCGGCGCGGGATGGCTCGCGGCGCGGTGGTGGTGGTCTTCAGCGACGGGTGGGAGCGCGACCAGCCGGAGGCGCTCGGAGAGCAGGTGCGGCGGCTGCGCGCCGTCGCCCACCGCGTCGTCTGGGTCAACCCGCACCGGGGTCGTGCCGGCTACGAGCCCGTACAGGGAGGCATCATGGCGGTGCTGCCCCACGTCGACTCCTTCGTCGCGGGGCACTCCCTGGCGGCGTTCGAGGAGCTGACGGAGGTGGTCGCCCGTGCGTGACGTGCTGCCCGAGCTGATGACGTGGTGGCGGGCCGGCGAGTCCGTCGGGGTCGGCACCGTGGTCGCCACGTTCCGGTCGGCGCCCCGGCCCGCGGGGGCGTCGATGCTCGTCGGGCCCGGGGGAGAGGCCGTCGGGTCGGTCTCCGGCGGCTGCGTCGAGGGGGCCGTCTACGAGCTGGGCCAGGAGGTCGTGGCCTCCGGCTCCCCGGTGCTGCAGCGGTACGGCGTCTCCGACGACGACGCGTTCGCGGTGGGGCTCACCTGCGGCGGCATCCTCGACGTCTTCGTCGAGACGGTCTCGCAGGAGACCTTCCCCGAGCTCGGCGCGGTCAGCGACGACATCGACGCAGGGCGCCCGGTGGCCGTCGCCACCGTCATCGACCACCCCGACCCGGACTGGGTGGGGCGGCGCCTCGTGGTGCGCCCCGAGGACGCAGAGCGGATGCCGGCCGGCTCGCTGGGCAGCCCGCGCGCCGACGCCGCCGTCACCGACGACG
>DASQEZ010000117.1:0-9598 GCA_035633415.1 Ornithinibacter sp.
GCGGGCTACGGTCACCTCCGTCATGAACTGGCTCGAGCAGGTGTGGTCGCGGGTGGTCCCCGAGCAGGGCGTCGCCCTGTCCGGCACCCCGGTGCTCGTCGTGCTCGTGGCCGCGCTCGTGGCCGTGGCCGTCGACCCGTCGTGGCGGGTGCTGCGGCTCGGTGTCACGCTGGTGCACGAGCTCGGCCACGCCGGGGTCGGCATGCTGTCCGGGCGCCGGTTCACCGGCTTCGTCCTGCGCGGTGACATGTCGGGTCACGCGGTCACGGTCGGGCCGGCGCGCGGTCTCGGCCGGGTCGTCACCACCTGGGCCGGGTATCCCGCTCCGGGCGTGGTGGGCGCGCTCGTGGTGTGGCTCGCCGTGCGCGGCTGGTCCGCGCCGGTGCTCACCGGCATCCTCGCGGTGCTCGTCACGGCGGCGCTGCGCGTGCGATCGGGGCTCACCGCCCTCGTCGTCGGCGTGGCCCTGGTCGGCGCCGGCGCGCTGTGGTGGTCCGGCCCGCCGCAGCTGCAGGCCCAGGTGGTCGTCGCCGCCGGGCTCGTGCTCATCGTGGGCGCCTGGCGGCACCTGGGCGCGGTCATCGCCGCCCGCGATGCCGGGGTGAGCGACCCCGGCGTGCTGGCCCGCCTCACCCGGGTGCCCCGCGCCGTGTGGAACACGACGTTCGTCATCGCCCTGGCGGCTGCCTCGTGGCTCACCGGCAGCACGGTCCTCGACGCATCGGGCCTCCTCGGCTGACACCGCCGGTGGCCTTCTGCGCCGCCTCCGCCGGCCCCATCGGCTCGTCCGCGGACGGCCCCACCGGCGTAGGCTCCGAGCACGACGACCCCAACAGCCCGAAGGTGCCTCCCGTGCTCGCTCGCTCGACGTACACCTCCGACGAGGTCGAGGCCTGCCGCGACAACGCCGACGCGCTGCTCGCCGCGTGGGGGGCCAACGAGGTCGAGGACGCGACGCTCGAGAGCCTGGTGTTCACCCAGGCGGTCGTCGTGCTCGACGCCTGGTTCGTCCACCGCTCGCGCCACCTGGAGGGCAGCGACGGCAACCCGATGAACGAGGTGCGGGTCGTCGCCGACTCCGTCCTCGCCAACGACGGCACCCTCCGGGTCGAGGGTCCGATCACCTGGGATGCCGAGCACACGGTGCTCGGTCTCGCGGTCGGCGACGAGGTCGAGGTGACAGCCAACGGCTTCGACCGGCTCGCCGCCGCCTACCTCGCGGCGATCGAGGCGACCTACACCTAGGCCGCTGCCTGAGCCCGCCCTGCGGCGGCTACCGTGGGGACATGGCATTCGAGTACAGGGTCGTCGAGATCCGCGAGAAGATGCTGGGCGGCAAGCTGTCCGGGGACAAGCTCGAGAAGATCCTCAACGAGCACGCCCGCCAGGGGTGGCAGCTGCGCACCATCACGGCCGCCGACATCAAGGGCCGGGTCGGCCCCGGTGGCGTCGAGGGACTCCTCGTCACCTTCGAACGTCAGGTCTGAGCCGCGGGCCCGTCACGTTCAGCGACGTAGGCGGAAGGTGCCGGTGTCGGTCTGCCCGGTCGAGGGGACGGTCACCGTGACGGTGTAGGTGTCGTTCGACGCCGGCAGGCTCGAGGTGCGCAGCAGGTGCAGCCACGCGACGCCGATCGAGCTCATCGGCTTCTCGAGCACGGTCCTCCCGCCGAGCGCGACGGTGATCACCGGGGCGATGTCACGCGGGATCTGCCCGGTGCAGTCGACATAGCCGACGACCACCGGCAGCACCGACCCCTTCTTCACCGTCACCGGTGTGGTCGACGAGCCCAGCCGGGGCAGCAGCCCGGTGCTGAGGTACTCGACCGCCACGTCGGCCTTCGTCGTGGTGACGTGACCGTGGCTGTCGGTGACGGTGACGACCGCGGTGTAGCGGCCGGCCCGTGCGTACCGGTGGGTGAGGCGCAGTGGGCTGGATGCCGGCTTGACCACGGTGGGAGGCGTGCCGTCACCCCAGTCGACGGAGACCGCGTGCGTGTCGGCGGCGTCGCGGTCGGTGATGTCGACGGTGAGCCGTGCGGTCCTCGCGCAGGACAGTGACGCGTCGTCGAACGACGCCTCGACCGTGGCCGGTGAGTTCGGCGACAGGCCCACGATCACCGGGTCGTGGTCGGACACGCGGAACTCGTCCGGCGCGTACAGGGTGGCCTGCAGGTTGGGCGTCTTGAAGTCGGTGTTGTAGTCGAGCGCCGACGGCTCGTCGGCGTTGATGTGGTACTCGGCCACACCGTTGACCTGGTCGCGCATGGACGCCGACGCCAAGGCGTGGTCGAGGTAGCCCCACTGGCCGTCGAAGACGTACGAGTACGCCTCCGGGCCGAGGTACTCGGCGACCAGGTTGGTGTACCCGGCTGCCTGCAGGGTCGTGATCGGGTCCTCCTTCGCGTAGGAGTTGAGGTCGCCGAGGATCAGCACGTCGGTGTCGCCCGTGCCGGTCGGGTCGCCGGCCAGCCAGGTGGCCAGCTCCTGCGCCGCAGCGGTGCGCACCTCGTTGCAGTTGCCCTGGCCGTCACCGGCGTCGGGCGTGTCACAGGCCGAGCCCTTGGACTTGAGGTGGTTGACGTCGGCGACGAAGACGCCGCCGGTCGCGTTGACCTCGAACGCCTGGGCGAGGGACGGGCGGCTGCGGGGGGCACCGTCGCCGCCGTTGACGAACTCCACGGTGTTGAGCGCCGCCGTGTCACCGACCGGGCTGACCACACCGGGCTTGTAGAGCATCCCGACCTTGATCGCGTCGGTTCCCAGGGCGTTGGTCTGGCCGGTCCTCCCATCGACGTCGACGTAGGCGTAGGTACCCTCACCGAGCGCGTCGTTGAGCCGGTCGACGAGGTGGGCGATCGCGCTGTCGGGTCCGTAACCGTCGTTCTCGATCTCGTTGACCCCGATGACGTCGGCATCGACCTTCGCGACCGCCGCGACCGTCTTGGGCCACTGCCGGTCGAACTCGACCTGGGTGTCGGCGCCACGGCAGTCGGCGGGCGCGCCGCCGACACCCAGGGTGCAGTTGTCGACGTTGTCGGGGAGGCCGTCGAAGGTGTTGAAGTAGTTGAGGAGGTTCATCGACGCGGCGATGACGTCACCGCCGACCGCGGCCGGTGCCGAGGGACGCGGGTTCGCCGCCTCGAAGTCGTAGGTGGCGCCCAGGGCGTTCACCGGCCGGAGCCGGTAGGCGTTCCCGCTGGCGGAGTTGCCCGCCCAGGTGAAGGTCATGACTCCCACGGCCTCGGTGAGGACGTCGCCACCGCGCAGCGTGTTCTCCGCGCTGAGCGGGTTCCCGCCGCGGCCGAAGAGGATCGGGTCGGGGTTCTGCGCCTGGGAGGCGTCGTCGACGATGAGGCGGTCGAGGTTGTTCTCCGCCTGCAGGGCGAGCGCCGGTGCCCCCGGTGCGACGACGTTCGTCGGCTGCCGGAGCCGGTCCCCGCTGGAGACGACGACCTGGCCGAAACGGCCGAGCTGGAAGTGCTCGGTGACGTAGAGGGGCTGCGTCGTGGTGACGAGCATGCCCTCGTGCTTCTCGAGGTCCGTCGCGCCGGCCAGCGGCAGGGCGATGCCTGCGGGCTCGACCGTTCCGGTGCCGCACTCGGTGATGTTGGCCGCGGCGGTCGAGATCTGGGTCTGGCCCTGGTTCTCCCCGGCCGTTCCCGTCACGGTGACCCGGTCACCGACCTCGACGAGGTCCTGGTTGCCGCCGTTGAAGACGAAGATCCCGTCGGACGTGGCCGCATCACCGTCACCGGCATCCTGGAGGTAGAAGCCCCGAAGGCCCGGCGAGGCACCCTCGTAGTCGCCGACCACGACGCCGCGCACCGTCGTCGTCTGCCCCAGGACCGGGGTCGCGGCGCCCGAGCCCTGGACCGAGCCGATGGTGGCTGCCGTCGAGGCGCACAGGTCGGCGACGGTGAACGACGAGGCGACGTCCGCGGCCATCTGGTTCGGGGGGTCGTCGGTGTCCTGGTCGCTCACGCCGTCCGCGTCGACTCCCAAGGTGCAGGCGTCCCCGTCGACGAGGGGCGCCGCAGGGGCCACGGTGAAGGTCGTCGGCCCACCGGTGACCGCGACCGGCACCGCGCCGCTCACCGAGCACTCCAGGGTGATGGTGGCCGGGCCCAGGTCCACCGGTTCGCTGAAGGTCACCGTGGGGTTGACCGTCGCGGCCACCGTGGCGCCGTTCGCGGGGTTCACGGCGGCGACCACCGGGGCCTCGTCGGCCGGGGGCTCACCGTCGCAGGAGGCCGTGTGCGCGCCGAGGCCGCCGAACGTGTCCTGCGCGAAGCCGTCCCACTCGACGGCCGGGTCGAACGCGTTCGTGCCGCCGGGGTCCCCGGTGCAGACGTCGGCCTGCCGCCGCAGGGTGTTGTCGGCGGTGCTCGTCACGCCGGTGCCCCACTCGGTGCCCGGGTCGACGCCGGTCTGCCCGATGACGTCGAGCACGGTGGTGCCCTTGTGCAGGGCAACGGTGTCGTCGCCGTTGAACCAGCCGGAGCCGTTGGTCTGGTCTGCCAGGGCCAGGATCGCGGCGTTCGCGCCGGAGTTGGCCACCACGTGCACGTCGCCAGCGGCCACCGTGCCGGCGAGGTTGATGGTCAGGCCGGCGGTCAGGGAGCCGTTGAAGAACATCTGGAGGGTGTAGCCGCCGGCCGCGAGGTCGACGGGGGCCCCGGTGCCGTTCCAGACCTCGAGAGCCTTGTTGTTGCTCGACCCCTCGATGTACTCGGAGAAGAAGAGGTCGGCCGTGGCGGCCGATGCGGCGACGGGGGTCAGCACGACCGGGACGGCCAGGGCCAGGGTGCCGATGGCGACCCCACCCACCCAGCGACGGAACGGCGATCCGGCCATGAGTCCTCCAAGGTCCAGCGGGGGACAGCCGCTTGTCGCGACGCCTCGCCCGCACACGATTCGGCGCGAACGTAACACCGTTGGTGGCTGCCCGCGACCGGGAGGAACGGTCGCTCCGGCGAACGGCCGGTGAACCCTTCGCGGCCTCCCTGAGTCCGCCCGCACCGCCGCGGGACCCACCCGCCGTGAGTGCGGAAGTGGTTGCCCTGGCGACCACTTCCGCACTCACAGTGGGAAGGTGTGGAGGGTGGCGGGCGTCGGCCACCCCGACCCCACACCATCCGAGCACCTGACGAACTGGAGTTGATGGCATGCAGCAGCGCGCACTGGCGGACCTGACGGTCGGCGCGATCGGACTCGGCGGGATGCCGATGTCGATCGAGGGCCGGCCCGACGCCACCCGCTCGGTGGCGACGATCCACGCGGCGCTCGACGCCGGGGTCACCCTCATCGACACGGCCGACGCCTACCACCTGCACGCCGACGACGTCGGCCACAACGAGGAGCTCATCGCGGGCGCGCTGCGCGCGTGGGGCGGTGACACCACGTCGGTGCTCGTCGCCACCAAGGGCGGCCACCTGCGCCCCGGCGACGGGTCGTGGACGCGCAACGGCGACCCGGCCTACCTCAAGCAGGCGGCCAGGGAGTCCGCGCGGCGGCTCGGGGTCGACGCGATCGGGCTGTACCAGTTCCACCGGCCCGACCCGGACGTGCCCTACGCCGAGTCGGTCGGGGCTCTGGCCGAGCTGCTCGACGAGGGCGTCATCGTGCGAGCGGGCATCTCGAACGCGTCGGTCGCGCAGATCGACGAGGCGAACGACGTGCTCGGCGGCCGCCTCGTGTCGGTGCAGAACCAGTTCTCACCGACCTTCCGATCCAGCCAGGGCGAGCTCGAGCACTGCGCGCGGCTCGGCATCGCGTTCCTGCCGTGGAGCCCACTGGGTGGCATCTCCAAGGCCGGCGAGCTGGGCGCGCAGCACGGGGCGTTCGCCGAGGTCGCGCAGGCGCACGGGGTGAGCCCGCAGCAGGTCGCGCTCGCGTGGGAGCTGTCGCTGGCCGACGTCGTCATCCCGATCCCGGGGGCGTCGCGGCCGGCGTCGATCGAGGACTCGGTGCTCGCCGCCGACCTGAGCCTCACCGACGAGGAGCGGGAGCGCCTCAGCGCAACGGCATGACGATGCGGGTGAGCCAGGTCGACGGGTCGCCGGTCGGCTCGGACAGGTACTCCTCCCACATGTCCTCGCGGGGCTGCACCGAGTGCTCGTCCATCCAGGCGGAGACCACGGCGTAGGTGGCCTCCATGGTGTCGTAGGGGCCGACGTGCACCGCCACCACGGCACGGCCACCGGGGCGCTCCTCGACGACGACCCCCCCGTCGGGCACGTGGACGTCCCCCGCGACCGGGAAGCCTGCCGACACGTCGACGGCGTCGGTCGGCATGCCGTGGTACCAGCCGAAGGGCGGCCCGCTGACCGTTCCCCCGGCCTCCGGAACGGCGCGCATCACCTGCTCGAAGGCCGCCCCGAAGAACGTCGTCAGATCCTGCACCGGCACCCTCGCGCGCACCCGCGCCACGATCTCCGAGGGCACCTCCACCAGCTCGACGTCGACCATCGCCGACTCCCTTCTCGTCCCTCCACGCTCGCAGCGAGTGCGGGCGACCCGCCAGATGCTCGAGCCGTCTGCTGCGTCACGGTGCGACCGCCGTCCACGGCGACCCCGTGGCATCGTGGGCGCATGACGCCCTTTGCCGGGATCCCCGCCGACGCGCTCGACTTCTACGACGAGCTGCGCGCCGAGAACACCCGCACGTGGTGGCAGGCGAACAAGGCGCGGTACTCCGTCGTCGTCCGGGCGCCGATGGAGGCCCTGCTCGACGCACTCGAGGACGAGTTCGGGCCGGCCACCCTCTACCGGCCCAACCGAGACGTGCGGTTCAGCGCCGACAAGTCGCCGTACAAGGACCACCAGGGTGCCCTCGCGACCACCGTTGCGGGGATGGGCTTCTACGTGCAGGTCAGTGCCGACGGGCTGATGGCCGGCGGCGGCTTCTACCCCACCGGCACGGACCAGCTGCCCCGGCTGCGGGCAGCGATCGACGCCCCGCGTTCCGGCCAGGAGCTGCAACGAGTCGTGGACGACCTCGCGGCCGCCGGCTTCGACCTCGGCGGTGACCGGGTCGCCACCCGGCCGCGTGGCGTGCCGGCCGACCACCCGCGCCTGGAGCTGATGCGGTTCAAGAACCTCATCACCAAGCGCGAGCACGGAGCACCGCCGTGGCTGTCGACCCCCGACGTCGTCGAGCGCGTGCGGGCAGACTGGCGCACGGTGCGCCCACTGGTGGACTGGCTCACCGAGCACGTCGGCGCGACCACCCAGCCTCGTACCCGCTGACCCCCGCACGTGCGGGCCCATTGCTGTCGGATCCGCGAGATGCCGGCCACAACCCCGCACGTGCGGGGTTGCGGCGGTCAGGCCAGCGGCAGGACGAGCCGGGTGCGCCACCCCGACGGGTCGCCGGTGGGCTCGGTGAGGTACTCCTCCCAGAAGTCGTCGCGACCCTGCCACCCTCGGGCGACCATCGCCGAGGCGAGCTCGGCCCAGGCGCCGCCCAGACCCTCGTACGACCCGACGTACACGGTCACGAGCGCCCGGCCACCGGGCCGCTCGAGCACGAGCACCCCGCCGTCGGGGACGTGCACGTCGCCGGCCACGGCGAACCCGGCAGAGACGTCGACCGTCTCACCCGGCATCCCGTGGTACCACGCGAACGGTGGCCCGCTGACCCGCCCACCTGCCGCGGGCACCGCCCCGGCGACCCGGCCGTACGCCTCACCGAAGAACGCCGACAGCCCGTCCATCGGCACGACCCCGCGCACCACGGCCACCGTCTCGCTGCGCAGCTCGAGGATCTCTGGCTCCACCATCGTCATCATCTCCTCACTCCCAGCGTCGCAGCCCCGCCACGGCGCCGCCAGAGGCCCCTGCTGTCTGCCCCACCACTTCCCCGACGCCGCCGGGCGCGCCTACCGTGGAGGACCGACGACCTCCAGGAGGCGGCCATGGCCGAGGGCAGCACCGACCGGATCACCCAGCTCACTGACGCCGATGTGACGGCCTACCTCGACGGGGTGACCGACGAGCGGCGCCGCGACGACGCGCGCACCGTTCTCGACCTGATGCGCGACGTGACGGGCGCGCCACCGCGGATGTGGGGGACGTCGACGATCGGCTTCGGTCGCCAGCCGTACCGCACCGCCGACGGCAAGGAGAGGGAGTGGTTCGCCGTGGGGCTCGCCCCCCGCAAGGCCGCCCTGACGCTCTACGGCCTGACCTACTACGACAGCAATTCCGACCTGCTCGAGCGGCTCGGGCCGCACACGACCGGCAAGGGCTGCCTCTACGTCAAGCGGCTCGACGAGGTCGACCGCGAGGTGCTCACCGAGCTGGTACGCCGCGCGTGGGACACCAACAACGAGCAGCCCTGCTGACCTGCGGCCGGCCTCGCGGCACGGCCACCGGCCGCCCGTGGGGGAGAATCGGGCGCGATGACCCTCACCGACCGCCTGTCCGGCGCCTCCGCCACCGGCGCGGATGCCGCGTTCGACGTCTTCCTCGACTGGGCCGGTGAGCGGGGCTTCTCCCTCTACGCCGCCCAGGAGGAGGCCGTGCTCGCCCTCGCCGGCGGTGCCCACGTGGTCCTGGCCACACCGACGGGGTCGGGGAAGTCGCTGGTCGCGGTCGCGGCCCACGCCCAGGCCCTCGCCGAGGGCAGGCGCAGCTGGTACACCGCCCCGATCAAGGCCCTGGTCAGCGAGAAGTTCTTCTCGCTCGTCGAGATCTTCGGTGCCGGCCAGGTCGGGATGCTGACCGGGGACGCGGCCGTCAACCCGGGTGCCCCGATCATCTGCGCGACCGCCGAGGTGCTGGCCAACCACGCCCTGCGCGACCGCGAGCTCGCCGACATCGGCCTGGTCGTCATGGACGAGTTCCACTTCTACACCGAGCCCGACCGAGGCTGGGCCTGGCAGGTGCCGCTGCTGCTCATGCCCGAGACGCAGTACCTGCTGATGTCCGCGACCCTGGGCGAGACGGCTTTCTTCGAGATCGATCTCACTCGCCGCACCGGCCGCGAAACCGTGGCGATCGCCGGAGCGGAAAGGCCTGTGCCACTTGAGTTCTCGTGGGTTCTCACCGCCGTGCACGAGACGATAGAGCTGCTCCTGCGCGACGACCGCGGCCCGATCTACGTGGTCTCGTTCACGCAGGCGTCCGCGGTGGAGCAGGCCCAGGCCCTGACCAGCGTCGAGCTCGTTTCGAGCGCCCGCAAGGCCGCCATCAAGGATGCCGTGGGCGGCTTCCGCTTCGGCAAGGGCTTCGGGCACACCCTGCGGCGGCTGGTGCTGCACGGGGTGGGCGTGCACCACGCGGGGATGCTGCCGAAGTACCGCCGGCTCGTCGAGACCCTCGCCCAGGCCGGGCTGCTCGCCGTCATCTGCGGTACCGACACCCTCGGCGTCGGCATCAGCGTGCCGATCCGCACCGTGCTGCTCACCTCGCTGACGAAGTACGACGGGCGCAAGCAGCGCGTGCTGCGGGCCCGCGAGTTCCACCAGATCGCCGGGCGCGCCGGACGGGCCGGCTACGACACCGAGGGGCTCGTGGTGGCGCTCGCCCCCGATCACCAGGCCGAGAACGACGCCGCCGACGCCAAGGCCGCCGGCGACCCCAAGAAGAAGCGC
>DASQEZ010000118.1:0-3030 GCA_035633415.1 Ornithinibacter sp.
GCGCCGGTGCCGACGATCTGCTCGGCCAGGCGCAGGTAGTAGTCGAGCGTGTAGAGCTGCTCGCGGGGGTCGAGCAGGTTGCCGGTGTAGCACAGCGCGACCTCGGCGACGGCGGTGCCGGTGCCGAGCACGGCGTCGACCGCCGGCCGCATCCGCGAGACGTCGTTGAGCGAGTCGAAGATCCGGAAGATGTCCAGGCCGGTACGGGCCGCCTCGTGGACGAACGCGTCGGTGACCTTCGTCGGGTACGGCGTGTAGCCCACGGTGTTGCGGCCACGCAGCAGCATCTGCAGGGGGATGTTGGGCATCGCCTCACGCAGCAGGGCGAGGCGCTCCCACGGGTCCTCGGACAGGAAGCGCAGGGCGACGTCGTAGGTGGCGCCACCCCAGGCCTCCATCGAGAGCAGTTCGGGGGTGAGCCGCGAGACGTGGCCCGCGACGTGCAGCAGGTCACGGGTGCGCATCCGGGTGGCGAGCAGGCTCTGGTGGGCGTCCCGGAAGGTCGTGTCCGTGACGGGGACGTCGGTGCGCTCGCGCAGGCGGCGCGCGAACTCGGCCGGCCCCACCCGCAGGAGCAGGTCGCGGGTGCCCGGGGGGAGCGGGGCGTCGGTGTCGACGACGGGCAGCTTGGTGCGCGGCTTGAGGAAGGTCGTGGCGGGACCGTGTGGCTGGTTGACGGTGACGTCGGCGAGGTAGGTGAGCAGCTTGGTGCCGCGGTCACCGCCCATCCGCGCCTCGAGCAGCGCCGGGCGCTCGTCGATGAAGCTCGTCGTCGCCTGGCCGTTCTGGAACACCGGGTCCGCGAGCACGGCCTCCAGGAACGGGATGTTCGTCGAGACGCCGCGGATCCGGAACTCCGCCAACGCCCGACGTGCCCGGCGCACGGCCATCGGGAAGGTGCTCCCGCGGCAGGTGAGCTTGACGAGCATCGAGTCGAAGTGGGGGCTGACCTGGGCGCCGACGAACACGGTGCCACCGTCGAGGCGCACCCCACCGCCGCCGGCCGAGCGGTAGACGGTGATCTGGCCGGCGTCCGGGCGGAACCCGTTGGCGGGGTCCTCGGTGGTGATGCGGCACTGGAGGGCGGCGCCACGCACGTAGATGTCCGCCTGGCGCATGTCGAGGTCGTCGAACGTCTCGCCCGACGCGATCCGCATCTGTGCGACGACGAGGTCGACGTCGGTGACCTCCTCGGTCACGGTGTGCTCCACCTGGATCCGCGGGTTCATCTCGATGAAGACGTAACGGCCGTCCTCGCCGAGCAGGAACTCGACGGTCCCGGCGTTGCAGTAGCCGATCGACTCGGCGAAGCGCACGGCATCCGCGCACATCTGCTCGCGCAGGGCCGGGTCGAGGTTCGGGGCCGGTGCGATCTCGACGACCTTCTGGTGGCGACGCTGCACGGAGCAGTCGCGCTCGAAGAGGTGCAGCACGGTGCCGGTGGAGTCGGCGAGCACCTGCACCTCGATGTGCCGCGGGTTCACCACGGCCTGCTCCAGGTAGAGCGTGGGGTCGCCGAAGGCGGCGTCGGCCTCGCGCTGGGCCGCCTCGAGCGACTCCCGCAGGGTCGACGGGTCGTCGACACGGCGCATGCCCCGGCCGCCGCCTCCGGAGACCGCCTTGACGAACACCGGGAAGCCGATGCCCTCGGCCGCCCTGGCCAGCTCGTCGAGGTCGGCGGTCGGCGGGGCGCTGTCGAGGGTGGGCAGGCCGGCCGCCCGCGCCGCGGTGATGGCCCGTGACTTGTTGCCCGCGAGGTGCAGCGCGGCGGCCGGTGGCCCGATGAACGTGATGCCGTTCGCCGCGCAGGCCTCGGCCAGCAGCGGGTTCTCGGAGAGGAAGCCGTAGCCCGGGTAGATCGCGTCCGCGCCGCACTCCACGGCGACCCGGACGATGTTCTCGTGGTCCAGGTAGGCCCGGACCGGGTGGCCCTCCTCGCCGATCTGGTAGGACTCGTCGGCCTTGAGACGGTGCTCGGACTTGCGGTCCTCGTGCGGGAAGACGGCGACCGTCTTCGCGCCGAGCTCGGTGGCCGCGCGGAACGCTCGGACCGCGATCTCCCCACGGTTGGCGACGAGGATCTTGGCGAACACGGTGGACCTCCCGGTCGGGGTGGGCACGTCACCCGGCGGCGGAGCCGGTGTCGAGCAGCCTAGTGACGCGCCCGGGTCCGTGCCCCGCGCAGTCCTCCCTGCGGACCGTGGCTCCCCGGTGGTGGTGCGGATCCCGGCGGTGGCCACCGCCACGCCCGGCCGCAATAAATGGCCCTAACCCATACCAATTACGCGCGGTTACCCCTAGCATCGCCCTCGTCGCACCACCTCGACGCCGGTCTCGTCCGGGCCGGCCGGACCCATGGGAGCAACCGTGGCAGTGCACCTGAACGACGACGAGCGCAAGCTCGCCGAGCTGGGCTACAAGCAGGAGCTGAACCGCACCTGGTCCGGTTTCTCCAACTTCGCCATCTCCTTCTCGATCATCTCGATCCTCGCCGGGTGCTTCACGACGTTCGGCCAGGCCTGGAACAACGGCGGCCCGATCGCCATCTCGCTCGGATGGCCGCTCATCTCGGCCTTCATCCTGATCATCGGGTTCTGCATGAGCGAGCTCGTGTCGGCGTACCCGACGTCCGGTGGCATCTACTGGTGGGCGAGCAAGCTCGGTGGCGCCAAGGCCGGCTACTACACCGGCTGGCTCAACCTGATCGGCCTCCTGGCGGTCGACGCCTCGGTGGCCTACGGCTGCGCGACCTTCTTCGACCTCTCGATCAGCACGATGAGCGAGTCGTGGGCCGCGGGGTACAGCCTGCAGCGCGTGTTCTGGATGTTCCTCGTCGTCCTCTTCCTCACCGCGATGCTGAACATCTTCGGTGGCCACCTGCTCGCGATGCTCAACAACATCTCGGTGTGGTGGCACGTCGCCGGCGCCGCGATCATCATCGCCCTGCTGGTCTTCCTGCCCGAGAAGCACATGAGCGTCGCGGACGTGTTCACCATGCGGGTCAACAACAGCGGTGGTCTGGCCGGCGGA
>DASQEZ010000119.1:0-14097 GCA_035633415.1 Ornithinibacter sp.
TGAACACGAGGGCGACGACGCCGAGTGCACCGTCACCGTGCAGTCGGTCAAGGTCCGCGAGCTGCCTGCCCTCGACGACGACTTCGCCCAGCTCGCCTCCGAGTTCGACACCCTCGACGAGCTGCGCGCCGACGTCACCACGCAGGCCGAGCAGGCCAAGAGGTACGAGCAGGGCATCCAGGCCCGCGACAAGGTGCTCGAGCACCTCCTCGACACCGTCGACGTGCCCGTGCCCGACGGCATCGTCGAGGCCGAGGTGCACCAGCACCTCGAGGGTGAGAACCGCCTCGAGGACGACGAGCACCGCGCCGAGGTCCAGGAGAGCACCCGCAAGGCCCTGCGCGCCCAGTTCCTGCTCGACGCCATCGCCGAGAAGCTCGAGGTCCGCGTCGAGCAGCCCGAGCTCATCGAGTACCTCGTCATGAGCGCCCAGCAGTACGGCATGGACCCCAACCAGTTCGCCCAGGCCATCGACCAGCAGGGTCAGATCCCCTCGATCGTGCAGGAGGTGGCGCGCCGCAAGGCACTCGCCGCCGTGCTCGACAAGGCCATCGTCACCGACACGGCCGGTGCCGTGGTCGACCTCGACGAGCTGGTCCCCGGCGCCGACGACCACGACTCCGCGCACGACCACGACCACGACCACGACCACGACCACGACCACGACCACGCGCACGACGTGGTTACGGACGACGCCGACGACGACGCCGAGGCAGCAGCCGATGAGGCAGCAGCCGACGAAGCGCCTGCCGACGAGGCTCCCGCCAAGGCCTGACGGCCCTCCGGACGCCGGGCTCAGCCGGACACCGCGGGTGGGGACGACGAGGTCGTCCCCACCCGCAGGCGTACCGGGAAGGGTTCGTCGGCGATCTGACGGCCCTCCAGCGCGAGTCGCACGAGCCGGCCCATCGCCCGCCCCTTGTCGGCGCCGGGCTGTTCGACCGTCGTGAGCACGTGGTCGAGCCACGGCAGCTCCACGCCGTCGAAGCCGGTGACGCTGAGGTCCCGTGGCACCCGAAGGCCCAGGGCCTCCGCGGCGCGCACGACGCCGGCGGCGAGCAGGTCGGCCTGGGCCACCACGGCCGTCGGCCGGCGCGACGCGGGCACGTCCAGCAGGAGCCGGCCCGCCGCCTCCCCGGCGGCCACGGTCAGGTCGTGGGCCTGCACCACGGGTGCCTCGTCCCCGGCCAGGGAACGGAACCCGGCGAGCCGCCCGGCGGCGTCGGGGTAGGCGGCATCCGCGACGTCCTGCGCGCCGACCCACCCGGTGGGGGAGCCGGGACGAAGCGGCATCGACAGGTGGGCGACCCGGGTGTGGCCGAGCCCGAGCACGTGCCGGGTCGTGAGCCGCATCGCCGCGGCCTCGTCGGTGAGCACGTGGGTCACCCGTGGGTGCACCGGGGCACCGGCGCCGACCAGCGGCACACCCCGGGCGAGCAGGTGGTCGACGACAGGGTTGTCACGGTCGCCGCACAGAGGGAAGACCGCCGCGTCGACGGCCTGGGTCGCCAGCTGGGCGACGGCCCGCTCGGGGTCCTCGACGGGCTGCGCCACGAGCAGCATCGACCGGCCGGCGGCGTCGAGCTCCTCCGCCAGGCCGTCGAGCACTGCGAGTGCGAACGGGTCGTGGAAGGCGTAGCGCAAGGGACCCTCGACCACGACGGCCACCGTGCCGACCCGGCCCTGCCGCAGCGACGACGCGAGCGGGTCGGGGCCGGCGTACGCCAGGTCGGTGGCCGCGGTCCGCACCCGCAGTGCCGTCGCGGCCGCCACCGGGCCCTTGCCGCTGAAGACCAGGGATGCCGTGGACGTCGAGACCCCGGCCCGGCGGGCGACGTCGCGCAGGGTGGGGCGGCGCGCCGGGGGAGTTTGACGAGCGGGGGTCACGGGCGACACAATATCGAATCGATTCGATCGAATCGATTCGACCTCCCGCCAGCCCGCGACATCCGCCGAGGAACCCTTCGTTGTCCCCCACCCCCGCCATGACCTCCACGACGCCGACGATCCCCCGTGAGCGGGTGGTCGGTGCCCGAACGGCCGTCTTCGTGACCTTCACCCTGGCGGGCCTGGTCTTCGCGTCGTGGGCCTCGAGGATCGCCGACGCGAAGGCGGCCCTCGGCCTCAGCGCCGGCGAGCTCGGTCTCACCCTGTTCGCCGCCAGCGTCGGGTCGGTCACCGGGCTGCCGTTGGCCGGGCGGATCAGCGACCGGATCGGGGCGACCAAGGCCGTCGCGCTCGGCATCGGGGTCGCGCTCGTCGGGCTGCTGGCGGTGGCCGCGGTCGTCGACGCCCGCGGGCCGCGCGTCGCGGTGGCCGCCGGGCTCTTCCTCATCGGCCTCGGGGTCGGCGTCTGGGACGTCTCGATGAACCTGGAGGGCGCCGACGTCGAGCGCCTCCTGGGCACCTCGGTGATGCCGCACTTCCACGCGGCCTTCAGTGGGGGCACCGTCATCTCGGCGCTGCTGGGCGCGGCGATGTCCTGGGCGGGTGTGCCGCTGACCGTGCACTTCCTCGGCGCCTCGCTCGTCACCGTCGCCCTCGCCTGGTGGGCACTGCCTCGTTTCCTGCCCCGATCCACCGAGCACCACGAGGAGGCAGTGGCCTCGCGCGGGCGGCACCGCTCGGCCTGGCTGGAGCCACGCACCCTGCTCATCGGTGTCGTCGTCTTCGCGGCAGCCTTCACCGAGGGCACCGCGAACGACTGGCTCGCCGTGGCGTTCGTCGAGGGCCACGAGCTTCCGGCCTGGGCCGGCGTGCTCGCCTTCGCCACCTTCTTGACGTTCATGACGCTCGGGCGCATCGCCGGCACCGGCCTGCTCGACCGCTTCGGGCGCGTCCCCGTGCTGCGGGTGAGCTTCGCGCTCGCCGCAGTGGGTGCCGCGCTGGTCATCTTCGGCAGCCCCTGGGTCGCCTTCGTGGGCACTGCCGTCTGGGGTGTCGGTGCCGCGCTCGGCTTCCCCGTCGGGCTGAGTGCGTCGGCCGACGACCCGGAGCGCGCGGCGGCCCGGATGTCCGTCGTGGCGACGATCGGCTATCTCGCCTTCATCGCCGGGCCGCCGGTGCTCGGGCTGCTCGGCGACCAGGTCGGGGTGCTGAACTCCCTCGTCGTCGTGGGGGCGCTCGCGATCCTGGCCCTCGCGGTGGTCCCGGCCGTGCGCCAGCACCCGCAGGGGTGATCCCCGGCCTCACCCCCCGGAGGTGATGCGGGCCTCGCGCACGCGGGCGAGGATTGCGGCGCAGGGGCCCTGGTCCGCAGTGCCCTGAACCGGAAGAAGGCAGAAGAGCGTGACGGCGCCCGGCCAGGACGACGCCCTGATCCTCGCCGTCCCGGTTCGCATCGACCAGGTGGCCTCCGGTCGAACGCGCGGCACACCGCTGCGGTGTGCCTGGACCACCACCAGCTCCACCCGCAATAGCATCACCACCAACACCCCACCTGAAAGGTCACACCAACGATGAGCACCAACGGCATCGACAGCTTCTGGGAGGTCCTGGTCTGGAGCTTCTGGATCTTCATCTGGATCTCCGCGATCTTCATCTGGTTCCGCTGCGTCTTCGACCTGTTCAGCGACCGCACGATCAGCGGATGGGGCAAGGCCGGCTGGGCCGCACTGCTCATCTTCGTGCCGTGGTTCGGCGCGCTGATCTACCTCATCGTCCGCGGCAGGAGCATGGGCGAGCGCCAGATGGCCGCCATCGCCGACGCGCAGGCGCAGCAGGAGAAGTACATCAAGTCGGTCGCGGCCACCTCGGCCAGCCCGGCGGAGCAGATCACGCACGCGAAGTCGCTGCTCGACTCCGGCGCCATCACCCAGGCCGAGTTCGACGCGCTCAAGGCCAAGGCACTCGCCTGACCTGAGCACGCGACGAGCGGGGGCGGAGCCACACGGCTCCGCCCCCGCTCGCGTGCGCGGGTGCGCTCCCCGCATCCGCGTTGTGCTCACGGCGAACAACGGGACGGGCGGGGAGTGGAGCGCCGGACCCGGGCGTTAGGGTCAACGACAAGCAGCACCCGATCTGACGAGGAGCGACTCCAGCGTGACCAGCACCGAGATCGTCGCCGCCGGCCCGGGCCCCCAGGCCGGCCTGGACGACCACATCTACAACCGTCTCCTCAAGGAGCGGATCATCTTCCTCGGGTCCGACGTGCGCGACGACAACGCGAACGCAATCTGCGCCCAGATGCTCCTGCTCGCAGCCGAGGACCCCGCCAAGGACATCTGGCTCTACATCAACTCCCCGGGTGGCTCGGTCACCGCGGGCATGGCGATCTTCGACGTCATGCAGTGGATCCCCAACGACGTCGCCACGGTCGCGATGGGCATGGCCGCCTCGATGGGCCAGTTCCTGCTGTCGGCCGGCGAGCCGGGCAAGCGCTACGCCACCCCGCACGCGCGGGTCATGATGCACCAGCCCTCGGGCGGCATCGGTGGCACGGCCTCCGACATCAAGATCCAGGCCGAGCAGCTGCTGCACATCAAGAAGCAGATGGCCGAGCTCATCGCCCAGCACACCGGCCAGAGCGTCGACCAGATCGAGATGGACTCCGACCGCGACCGGTGGTTCACCGCCGAGGAGGCCAAGGAGTACGGCTTCGTCGACCAGGTCATCACCAAGGCGACGATGGCGGGTCCCGGGGTCGACAACCCGGTGACCTCCTGACTTCGGCCGAGACGACGCGAGAGATGAACATGAACTCAGACCTGACCAGCCGCCTGCACGTGCCCGGCCCCTCCAGCCGCTACATCCTGCCGCAGTTCGAGGAGCGCACCTCGTACGGCATGAAGCGTCTCGACCCCTACACCAAGCTCTTCGAGGACCGCATCATCTTCCTCGGGGTGCAGGTCGACGACGCCTCCGCCGACGACGTCATCGCGCAGCTCATCGTGCTGGAGTCGCAGGACCCCGACCGCGACATCCTGATGTACATCAACAGCCCCGGTGGCTCGTTCACGGCGATGACGGCCATCTACGACACGATGCAGTACATCCGCCCCGACGTGCAGACCTTCGTCATCGGCCAGGCCGCCTCCGCCGCGGCCGTGCTGCTCGGCGCCGGCGCCAAGGGCAAGCGGTTCGCCCTGCCGAACAGCCGGGTGCTCATCCACCAGCCGGCCATCGAGGGCACCGGCGGCATGGCCTCCGACCTCGAGATCCACGCCAACGAGATCATCCGCATGCGCGGCTGGCTCGAGGACACCATCGCGCACCACTCCGGCCGCGACGTCGAGCTGGTCCGCAAGGACATCGAGCGCGACAAGATCCTGTCCGCCGCGGCGGCCAAGGAGTACGGCCTCATCGACGAGGTGCTCGCCTCGCGCAAGAACACGGTCTGACCGGTCCGCGACCCGCGCCGTCACGGATGCCGCCCGCTCCCCACGAGCGGGCGGCATCCGTGCGTCGCGAGCCTGTTGCGCTGACAGCGGACAGGGGCGACGCGCCCGGTGGGTGCGGGCTTCAATGGAGGGAGCCGAGCATGCCGACAGGTAGCGTCTGGCTCGAAGGAACCAGCCGAGGGAAGGTGCATCCGTGGCACGCGTGGGAGAGACCAGCGACCTGCTGAAGTGCTCCTTCTGTGGCAAGTCACAGAAGCAGGTCAAGAAGCTCATCGCGGGGCCCGGCGTCTACATCTGTGACGAGTGCATCGACCTGTGCAACGAGATCATCGAGGAGGAGCTCGCCGAGTCCAGCGAGCTCGGGCTCGACGAGCTGCCCAAGCCGCGTGAGATCTTCGACTTCCTCGAGCAGTACGTCATCGGCCAGGACGTCGCCAAGAAGGCGCTCGCCGTGGCGGTCTACAACCACTACAAGCGGATCCAGGCGGGGGAGTCGGCGCTCGGGAAGAAGGACCCCGACCACGTCGACATCTCCAAGTCCAACATCCTGCTCATCGGGCCGACCGGCTGCGGCAAGACCTACCTCGCGCAGACCCTCGCCAAGATGCTCAACGTGCCGTTCGCCATCGCCGACGCGACGGCCCTGACCGAGGCCGGCTACGTCGGCGAGGACGTCGAGAACATCCTCCTCAAGCTCATCCAGGCCGCCGACTACGACGTCAAGAAGGCCGAGACCGGCATCATCTACATCGACGAGGTCGACAAGATCGCCCGCAAGAGCGAGAACCCGTCGATCACCCGCGACGTCTCCGGTGAGGGCGTTCAGCAGGCGCTGCTCAAGATCCTCGAGGGCACCACGGCGTCGGTCCCCCCGCAGGGTGGCCGCAAGCACCCGCACCAGGAGTTCATCCAGATCGACACGACGAACGTGCTGTTCATCGTGGGCGGCGCCTTCGCCGGGTTGGAGA
Source organism: Ornithinibacter sp. (assembly GCA_035633415.1). Classification (GTDB taxonomy): domain Bacteria; phylum Actinomycetota; class Actinomycetes; order Actinomycetales; family Dermatophilaceae; genus Fodinibacter. Next base: position 6,308 of record DASQEZ010000119.1, read on the forward strand.
AGCTCATCGAGTCGCGCAACGGCAAGAAGGGTCTTGGCTTCGGGTCCGAGCTGCACACCCCGAAGGACCTCGCCGAGAGCATCCACGAGGTCATGCCCGAGGACCTGATGAAGTTCGGCCTCATCCCCGAGTTCATCGGGCGCCTGCCGGTCATCACCACGGTCGCCCCCCTCGACGTCGCCTCGCTCGTGCGCATCCTCACCGAGCCGCGCAACGCGCTCGTCAAGCAGTACCAGAAGATGTTCGAGATCGACGGTGTCGCACTGGAGTTCACCGACGACGCCGTGGAGGCGCTGGCCGACCAGGCGCTCGCCCGCGGCACCGGTGCTCGCGGCCTGCGCGCGATCATGGAGGAGGTCCTCCTCCCGGTGATGTTCGAGGTGCCCAGCGACGACGAGATCGCCAAGGTCGTCATCAACGCCGACGTCGTCTACAAGAACGTCAACCCGACCATCGTGCGGCACGACGACACCGAGACCGGGCGCAAGCGCACCCCGCGCAAGCGCTCCGCCTAGGCACTAGCTCCGGCGGGTGTTCGCCCGCAGCTGCCAGACCGTGGCGGCCACCAGGCCCAGCCCGACCGCCCCGATCCAGGGGGCCCAGCCCAGCGGAGTCGACGTGGCCAGCGCGCCGAGCAGCGCGGCCCCGATCGCCGACCAGACCAGCGCCGCCGCCTGTCCGGCCCAGCGCAGGGCGGTCTCGCGCGGGAGGTCGGCCCGCGCGGGCCAGGAACCGAGCAGGGTGAGCGCCAGGTGGGTCAGGATCACCGCTGTCCCGGCGGCCGCGGCCAGCACCCAGTGCACCACCGACTCGGGGACGCCCCCGGGGACGGCGACGGCGAGCACCTGCACCACCAGCAGGGTGAAGGCACCCCAGCCCCCGGGTCGGGCCAGTGCCCACAGCGTGCCGACGACGAGCGCTCCCAGGGCGACGGGCACGAACGCGGGCAGCCCGGCGCCCGCGACGCCGAGGACGACGACGTCGGCCCCCACGACGGTGGCGACCATCGCGCGACGCCACGTGCGGTTGCGGATCATCGGCCGGCCACCCGTGGGGCGCGGGAGCGGCGCGTCGCCTGCCGCAGCACGGTGTCGAGCGAACCGGCGCCCCGCCAGGCGACGACCGGGACCCCGGCCATCGCACACCGACGCGCCTCGCGCTCCCGGTCCAGCAGGCGGAGCCGCCACACCAGGCGGGCCAGCCGGGCGTCGTCGACCCCGGTGACCGACTGCAGGGCGTCGTCGGTGGCCTCCGGCCCGCGCAGCTCCGGGGGCAGGGTGTCGATGACGACGACCGCGTGGCCGCTGCGGGCCAGCCGCACGGCGTGGGCGAGCGGCTCCGCCGAGACCAGCGCCGACAGGAGCACCACGAAGGCACCGGGCGGGATGCTGCGCCGCAGCTGGGCCCGCAGCGCCCGTTCCTCCCCGACGGTTCCCCGGCTGGGCTCTGCGCGGCCCAGGCCGAGCAGAACCCGGGCGAGCTGGTGGTGGCCTCCGACGGCCGGGACCTCGACGATGCCGGCTCCGCCGAGGACGGAGAGCCCCACCCGGTCGCCGGTCGAGAGGTAGTGCGACGCGACGGCACCCGCCGCCTCCACCGCGACGTCCAGGCTCGAGCGGCGCCCGTGCTGCGGGTCGCGCTCACCGAGGTCGCGGATCGCGTCGAGGACGAGTCGCACCTCGGCGTCCTGGTCGGCGTACGTCGTGGTCACGTGCAGGGTGCCGGTGCGCAGCGAGACCGGCCAGTGGATGCGGCGCAGCCGGTCGCCGGTGCGGAACGGCCGGATCTCGGCGAGCTCGGTGCCACCGCCGGTCCGCGTGCTGCGGTGCTGGCCGACCAGGCCCACCGGGTGGGGCAGGGCGGCCCTGGACGTGAACGAACCCGGGGTCGGCACCGTCGCCAGGGTCTCGACCCGTTGCTCCGGCCAGGTCCAGGCGAAGGCCGCGAAGTCCCCGAAGCCGCCCACCTGGGCAGGGCCGAGCCGGCGGACGCCCCAGCGCACGACCCGGCCCTGGACGGCGAGGGGCACGGTGGGGGTGGACGTGACCGCTGCGGCGACGTGGCCGTGGCCCGGCGTCGTGGTCGTCCACCGGTCGCCGGGAAGGTGTCCGACGACGTCGCGAAGGCCCGGAACCCGGGTCACGTCGACCCGCCAGGTGGTGGTGTCGCCCTCGTGGGCCACCTGGTCGCCGAGCCGGCTCGTCACCGTCGGGGCGCTCGTCGGCCGGGTGGCCACGGCCCACACGACGAGCGCCACGAGCGGGACGCCCATCACCGCGAGGTCGCCACGACCGCCGACCGCCGCGGCGGCGAGCAGGACGACCCCGATCGCCGCGGCACGCCCCAGCGCCCGGGTGGGCCGCCAGCGGGACGTCACGACGTGCGCACCCCGGTGCGCGGCGTCGGCACCGTGCGCAGCAGGTCGGCGACGATGCTGCGTGAGGAGATCTCGCTCATCCAGAGCTCGGGGCGCACCACGACGCGGTGCTCGAGCACGGACGGGGCGATCGCCTTGACGTCGTCGGGGGTCACGTAGTCGCGCCCCCGGATCACGGCGTAGGCGCGGCCGACGAGCATCAGGGCCAGCGATCCGCGGGGGGACGCACCCATCAGGGAGTGCTCGTGCTCGCGGGTGGCGCGGGTCAGGGCGACGCAGTACCGGCCGACCTCCGGCGAGACGGTGACGTCCTCCATGGTCGCCTGAAGCTCGAGCAGCTCCGCGGCGTCGATGACCCGACGCACCTCCTGGTCCTCCTGCCGACGCGACATCCGGCGGCCGAGCACCTCCCACTCGCCCTCGGCATCGGGGTAGCCGAAGGCCACCCGCACCAGGAAGCGGTCGAGCTGGGCCTCGGGCAGGGGGTAGGTGCCCTCGTACTCGACGGGGTTGGCGGTCGCGAGCACGTGGAAGGGCTGGGGCAGGGCGAAGGTCTGTCCCTCGACGGTCACCTGGTGCTCCTGCATCGCCTCGAGCAGGGCCGCCTGGGTCTTCGGGGGCGTGCGGTTGATCTCGTCGGCCAGGAGGAACCCGGTGAAGACCGGGCCCTTGCGGAACTCGAACTCCCGGCGCCCCTGGTCGTAGACGAAGGACCCGGTGAGGTCGGCCGGCAGCAGGTCGGGGGTGAACTGCGCCCGGGTGAAGTCCAGGCCGAGGGCCTGGGCGAAGGTGCGGGCCGCGAGGGTCTTGCCCAGGCCGGGGAAGTCCTCCATGAGCACGTGCCCCCCGGCCAGGACCCCGGCCAGGACGACCTCGGTGGCGGCCCGCTTCCCGACGATCACCGTGTCGACCTCGTCGAGCACGGCCGTCGCGCGGCGGTGGGCGGTGGGGATGTCGGTCACTCAGGTCTCCTGGATCGGAAGGGCTTCGAGCTCGGTGATGAGGGCGTCGGCCTCGGTGAGGTCGAGGGGCCGCGGGGGGCCGTCGAGGTAGCTCGCGAGGCGGCCCCGACCGTACGCCCCGTTGCTCGCGCGGTCCACCGCGATCGCGCGAACCAGCTGGTGGAGCTGCGCGGGGGCGGCGGTGTCCGTGGCACCGGGGGCGAGCAGGCGGCGGAGGTTGGCGATGCCGGGCTCGGGAGGGATCTCGACCGCCCGGTCGGGCAGCCAGTCCCAGTCGATGCCGTCGTGGCCCATCAGCGGCGGCACGGCCATGACGATGCCGGCGAGCACCGCGACCGAGGCGGCGGCGAGCAGGGCCACCGGGCCACGGGCGATCGCGAGGAGCACCAGGAGGACGAGGCCACCTCCGGCGAGGAGCAGCGGACGGACGGGGGAGCGGCTCGGGTCAGCCACGCTCGCCCCGGCTGCCCTCCGGCATCCCCGCTCGCAGCGCGATGTCGAGCTCGCGGTACGCGGTCGCGGCGCGGGTGCGGTCGCCCTCGGTCAGCGGGTGCCGCGACCACCGTGCCTCGCGGTAGAGCGCGGCGAGGGTGCGCAGCGTGGTCTCGTCGACGGCGAACCGGCGGAGCACGTCGAGGCTGACCTCGGTGGAGGTCCGCGAGGGCGACAGCGGCACCCCCGCCTCGTGGATCGTCGCCTCGAGGTGGGCCCAGGCGGCGATGATGCCCTCCGCCGGGGTGCCTGCGGACAGGGCGATGAGCCGCCCGGAGGCGTCGGTGGACACGGCGACGGCGAGGGCCTCGAGGTCGAGGTCGGCCGCGTCGTCGGCCACGGTGCTGCGGTCCTCGCGCCCGGCGAGCCACGCGCGCACCATGACGAGGACGAGGAACGCGGCGCCGGCGACCAGCAGGCCGATCACCGCCCACCCCAGCACGAGCGCGATCCCGTCGCTCGTCTGGTTCCACGGGCCGGGGACGCGGTTGAGCTTGAAGTCGGGGTCGTACACGCTGAAGCCGCCGGGCGCCGCCTGCTGCTCGAGCACGGCGTCGGGGTGCAGGCCCGGGATGACGCGCGCCGGGCGGGGCGCGGCGGCCGCCCACACGACGACGAGCAGGGTGATCACGCCCAGGGCCGCCACGAACGGTGGTCGGCCCAGCGCGCTCACGACGGAGGGGCGGGTCACGGGACAAACCCAACCAGACTGGTGGTGGCGCCGGGAGCCTCCGGCGGTAACGATTGGGGCGTGATGGCCTACCGACTCCGCGCCGGCGACACCGGCCCCGTGCAGCAGTCCCCGGTGACCTGCGGCTCGGCGTGCCTGACCGTCGCGCGGATGCTCGTCGACCCCCTCTTCGCGTCCTGGGTGCGCACCGGCCGGCCCAACCCGCCGGGTTCACCGGGAGGTTCCACCGAGGCGGAGCGGTTCGCGGCCTACGAGCGGGTCGTGATGCGCCGCACCAACAGCCTGTTCGCGGGAGGACGCCGGGCCAACGTCCCCTGGCCGCGTCGCCTCGGCACCCCGCCGTGGGGCGCGCTTCGCGAGCTGGAGTACGGCGCGGCCCGGATCGGCACGCTGTACACCCTCGACGTGCTGCGCCCCGGGGGCGAGGACGACCTCGTCGCCTCCTTCGACACCCTGGTCGACGTCGTCGCGGAGGGCGAGCCGGCCCTGCTCTACGTCGGCAACACGCTGAGCCCCAGGCACGTCGTGCTGGTCCTGCCGGGCGACGGCGACCGGATGCTCGACGTGTACGACCCCGCCAGTGGCCAGGTCGACCACCTGCGCCGCGACACCGTCGTGCACCGCCGGCTCGGCCTCAGCGGCTGGGACGTGCCGTGGGTGGCGGTGCGGCCCACCGGGCTTCGCACGGTGCGGTCACGGTCGTACGCTCCGGACCTCGGCGCCGCACCCGCCTGACCCCGGGACCTCAGGCAGTGGGCCTGGCGACCGGTACCAGCTCGACGTCACGCGCGGCCACCTCGTCGCCGACCGCGAGGTCGAGGATGCCGGTGAGCTTGCCCGCCGCGCGCAGGTCGGCCTCCGCCGAGCGGACGTGTGCCAGCGCGACATCCGGCCCGAGCAGGGTCATCGAGGGCACCTCCGCGCGCATGCCGACCTTGGCCTCGGACTTCGCCTTGCGCACCGCGGCGAGGGCCGCTCCGACGGCGCCGAGCAGGGCGGGGTCACCGCCGGCGGGCACCTCGTCGACGGTCGGCCAGGAAGCCCGGTGCACCGAGCCGTCCTGGGTCCAGGACCAGACCTCCTCGGTGACGTAGGGCAGGACGGGGGCGAACAGCCGGAGCGCCACGTCGAGCGAGATCCGCAGCGTCGCACGGGCACTGGCAGCCGCGGCATCCCCCTGGGCGCCGTAGGCGCGGTCCTTGACCAGCTCGAGGTAGTCGTCGCAGAACGCCCAGAACCACTGCTCGGTGACCTCGAGCGCCCGGGTGAAGTCCCACGACTCGAAGCCGGCGGTGGCCTTGGCGACGACGTCGCGCAGCCCGGCGAGCAGCGACAGGTCGAGCGGCTCGGTCACCTGGGTCGCGAGGTCGCCGTCGACCTCACCGAAGGTCAGCGCGAACTTGCTGGCGTTGAGCACCTTGATGGCCAGGCGCCGGCCGACCTTGATCTGGCCAGTGTCGTAGGCGGCGTCGGTGCCGAGGCGACCGCTCGCCGCCCAGTAGCGCACGGCATCGGCGCTGTGCTCCTTGAGCAGGTCCTCGGGAGTCACGACGTTGCCGCGCGACTTGCTCATCTTCTTGCGGTCGGGGTCGAGGATCCAGCCGCTGATCGCCGCGTGCGCCCACGGCACGGTGCCGTGTTCGAAGTGCGAGCGAACCACGGTCGAGAACAGCCAGGTGCGGATGATGTCGTGCCCCTGGTGGCGCGCGTCCATCGGGAAGACCTTCGCGAAGAGCGGGTCGGGTTCGGGGCTGTCGGCACCGCGCCAGCCGCCGGCGATCTGCGGCGTGAGCGACGAGGTGGCCCAGGTGTCGAAGATGTCGGGGTCGCCGACGAAGCCGCCCGGCTCGCCGCGCTGGCTCTCGGCGAAGCCCGCCGGGGGGTTGGCCGCCGGGTCGACCGGCAGCACGGTCTCGGCCGGCACGATCGGGTGCTCGAAGTCGGGCTCGCCGTCGGCGTCGACGGGGTACCAGACCGGGATCGGCACACCGAAGAAGCGCTGGCGCGAGACCAGCCAGTCGCCGTTGAGCCCGCCGACCCAGTTGGCGTAGCGCGAGCGCATGAACGAGGGGTGGAAGTCGATCTCGTCACCGCGCGCGACGAGGGCGGCGTTGAGGCCGACGTCGCGGCCACCGTTGCGGATGTACCACTGGCGCGAGGTGACGATCTCGAGCGGCTTCTCGCCCCGCTCGTAGAAGTTCGCCATCCTCTTGGTGGGCGTCGGCTCACCCTCGAGGTCGCCGCTGTCGCGCAGCGCCGACACCACGGCTTCGCGCGCGCCGAACGCCGTCCTGCCCGCGATCTCGTTGTCGTACAGGTGCTCTCCGGGGCCGCCGATGAGCCATTCGGGCACCTCGCGCTGCAGCCGGCCGCTGCGGGTGATCACCGAGCGGGTCGGTAGGCGCAGCTCACGCCACCAGAGGACGTCGGTGAGGTCACCGAAGGTGCAGCACATCGCGATTCCCGCGCCCTTGTCGATCTCGGCGGCGGGGTGCGCGAGCACCGGCACCTCGACGCCGAACAGGGGCGTGCGGACGGTCGTGCCGAACAGTGCCTGGTAGCGCTCGTCGTCGGGGTGGGCGATCAGCGCGACGCAGCTGGGGATGAGCTCGGGCCGGGTGGTCTCGATGTGGACCGGGCCGTTGGGGCCGTGGAAGGCCACGCGGTGGTAGTGCCCGGGGTAGTCGCGCGCCTCGAGCTCGGCCTGGGCGACCGCGGTCTGGAAGGTGACGTCCCACAGGCCGGGGGCCTCCGCCTGGTACGCCTCGCCGCGCGCGAGGTTGCGCAGGAACGCCTGCTGGGCGGTGGCGCGGGAGTGGTCGTCGATGGTGCGGTACGAGATCGACCAGTCGTAGCTGTGGCCGATCCGGCGGAACAGCGCCTCGAAGGCCTCCTCGTCCCTGACCGTGAGCTCGTCGCACAGCTCGATGAAGTTCTGCCGCGAGATCGGCTTCTCGTCGGCGGCCTTGGTGCTGCGGGCGTCACCGCGGAACGGGGGCTCGAAGTCGGGGTCGTACGGCAGCGACGCGTCGCCGCGCACACCGTAGTAGTTCTGGACACGCTTCTCGGTCGGCAGCCCGTTGTCGTCCCAGCCGATCGGATAAAAGACCTCTTTGCCCTTCATCCGCTGATAGCGGGCGATGAGGTCGGTATGCGTGAAGGAGAACACGTGCCCGACATGAAGGCTGCCCGAAACGGTCGGCGGAGGGGTGTCGATCGAGAAGACTTCGGCACGGGTCTTCGACCGGTCGAAGCGGTAGATGCCCTG
>DASQEZ010000120.1:0-14662 GCA_035633415.1 Ornithinibacter sp.
CGCCCGTCCCGTGCATGCCCCCCAAGAAATCTCCGGCCACGGCCGCTGTGATGGTGTTCGACGAGTTGCTGGTTGCCTCGTGGGGACTCGCAGGCGCCGCCAGACACGCCATTGCTCCCGCCATCTCCTGGGTCGGCAGGCGAAGACGCCTGGCCCGAGCCCGAGACTGTCCAACCAGCGCACTTCACGATCCCGGATCTATGAATCGCGACGACCGCGCGGCGTGCGACGGCCAAAGCTCGATGACGACGTAGAGCACTGACCCGGCGGCAAGGGCGAGGAAGGCGAGGGCGTCGCTGACGACCCGCTGTCCGATCAGGGTGCCGACGAAGGTTCGACCCCCGGCGATCAGGCCCAGCAGCGCGAGCCGGCCCCACGACGGTCGCTTGGTTTCGCTGGCGAGTCCGAGGCGAGTGCCGGCGAGGGCGCCAGGGCTGTGCGTGAAGGGTGGAGATCGTTGCTCGCCACGGCGTCCCGTGTGGGGGTGTTCATTGAGCAGATGACCGAGCGCTCCTCCCTTCAGCTCGTGACTGCAGCTCCGCCTGGGCGAAGCCCATGGGCCCAGTCTGAGCGACGGGCTGTCCCGATCGGCGCTCCGCACACGACCTTGGCGTCAGCCTTCAAGCGCGCATCAATGCCCAGGAGTTCCCGAGTACCAGATGCAAGGCCACCTGACCCGAAAGTGGAGTCCAGCTGCGGGGTTACGCTCGCGGTGGACGGCATCGGCGTGACGCCGCAGGTGCCGATCGTGGACGAGCGCGGCGAATGTCTGGCGAGGGTCGACTTCCTGGTCGACGGCACCACGGTGATCCTCGAGTTCGACGGGAAGGTCAAGTACGCCGCCGGCGACCCGAAGGTGCTGTGGGGCGAGAAGCGTCGTGAGGACAGGTTGCGCGGCTCGGCCACCTTGTGGAGCAGATCACCGCGGCGCAGCTCGAGCGGCCGGGAGCGGTTGCTGCGGCGGTGCGCGCTGCCCAGGCCAGCCGCTGAACCGGTCGGCGCCAACTCCGCGCCGGAACCTCCTCCGCCGCACCGAGAGTGAAGGGGCGCGAAGGCGAAGGTTTCCGCATCGGGCGAGAAGGTTGTGAATAAGGGGCGGGGGCGGGACTACTGGCCGCGTTCCTCGGGGGTCGCCCGGCGCACGACCAGACGGGTCCAGGCCCCGACGTAGATCCGGTCGTCCTCGGAGAGCTCACGACGCTGCCCAGGCGGCACCGGGTCGCTCGGTAGGGGGCCGCTCGCGGGCCCGACGTAGGTGCCGTTCGAAGACTGGAGGTCCTCGACCCACCAGCGCTGACCGTCGGTGGTCAGCTGCGCCTGACGCCGGCTCACCCCCGAGTCGCCGGTGCAGTCGATCTCCGGGTGGATGTCGCGGCTCGCGGACGGCCGACCGATGAGCACGCTCTTGGCGGTGAGCTCGACGACCCCCGGTAGGCCCGGCGAGGGGCAGGGGTCCTCGCTCTCCTGGGCCTCGTACCAGTCGGGGTCGACCCAGACCTCGGCCACCCACTCGACGGCGATGGCCGGGGCCAGCGACGCCTGACTGTCGTCGCCGGTGGCAGCGACGGCGTTGACGTCAGCACCGTTCGGGGCGTCGGGTGGGCGCGGCATCGTGCCGGTAGTGAAGTCGTAGCCGCAGGCCTCGCAGAACAGTGCCGCCGCATCATGGGGCGACGCGCAGTTGGGACAGGGCTGCAGGCCCGACGCACCGCTTCCCGCACCCGCGTCACCGTCGAGGGCGGCGCCGGCCGCCACCGACGGTGGGTCCGGCGTAAGCGAGCCGGCGGCCAGGTCTGGTGAGGATCCGGTTCCTGCCGCGCTCGCCGGGATGGGCACCCCGCAGGTGTCGCAGTAGTCGCTCGAGGTCGACGCGTGACCCTTGGGGCAGGTGAAGGTGCTCACGAGGCCAGCCTGAGCCATGGCCGGCCCGCTGTCGCGCAGGCGACCGTCACTTCTTCACCCGGGTCGTCTTCGTGGATGCGGTGTCGAGCGCCATCTCGTCGAGCTTGCTCACGCTGCGCTTGAGGCGGATGGTGCCCGTGTCGGCGTCGTCGATCTCGACGATCTTGCGCAGCCTGGACGTGGCCTCCTCGTTGCCGGTCTCGGCCGCGAGCTGCACCGCCCGCCCGAGCTTGACCGTCGCCGTCTCGGTGTCGCCGGCCGCCTTGGCCGCCAGGCCGTCCTGGATAGCCTCGGCCAGTTCGGCCTGGCCGGTGTAGTGCGCGACGGCGGGGTCGATGCGGGCGGTGAGGGCGTCGTCGCTCGACCACATCGCCTTCACCAGCCCCTGCGCTACCACCACGTCGGCCACGGCCACCTGCACGCGGGCGGCGAGCTGCTCCTGGCCGACCGCCTTCGCCGGCAGGCGCACCGCCACGTGGTAGTCGCGCGACTCGTCGCCCCAGGCGCCGGTCGGGTAGGCGCCGGTCAGCGAGTTCACCTCCTGGCGCCGACCGGTGAGGTCCTCGACAGTCGGCGAGACCTGCCGCACGAAAAGCACCTGCGATCCCTGCGGAGCCCAGACCCGCAGCGCCGCGCTGGCCACCCCTCGGCCCATCGACCGGCGCATGATCTGCTCGAAGTCCGAGGCCATCTCGGCCGGCTGGGCGATCAGGTCGACGCTGCCGAGCAGGGCGGTGGCGATCCGCCGCACCTCGGCCACCTGCCACGAGGAGCCGACTCCGCGGCAGTCGCACTGGAAGTGACCCCGGGCACCCTCGATCGCGGCGCTCAGCTGCTCCGGCGACTCGTGCTGGTTGTAGCCGTCGGTGAGAAGGATGGCGTGCCGTTGCGTCGCGCTGGGAACCGCGGCGAACAGGCGGGTCGCCAGGGTGAGCCATGTGCCCATCGCCGTGCCGCCGTCGGCCCGGAACCCGGCCACGGCGGCCTTGGCCTGGGCGCGGGTGCGCTCGTCCATGCGGACCATGGCCGACCGCCCGTCCTGCGGGTAGGCAAGCTGTGCCTGGTGGCTGCCGGCGACGACGGCGAACCAGACACCGTCGAGCACCTGGTCGAGGGCGGCCGCGGCGGCGAGCCGTACGGCCGCGATGTTCTCGCCGGTCATCGAGCCGGAGCTGTCGACGATGACGATCTCGGCGGCATCCCACGACCCGGACTTGCCGGCCTCACCGGCGCCGGAGCAGGCGATGGTGACGATGGCGTGCACGTCGGTTCCACCGTCGGGCAGGAACTCGTTCTGGTAGACGTCGGCTGAGAATGTTGTCATCGGGCGTGACTTCCTCTCGGGGTGGCGCTGGATGCGGCGGGTTGGGGTGGGTCGGTCAGGAGGGCGGTGCAGGGGTGGGCGGCAGGTCGCGGTCGACGCGAGCCAGCGCGACGGTGATGTTGTCCTGGCCGCCCTGGGCGTTGGCCCAGTCAACGAGGGCTCCGGCCAGGGCCAGCGGCTCCGCGCCCGCCGCGCGGCCCGTGGCGGCAACCAGTGCAGCGAGGTCGGCCGCCTCCGAGCAGTAGTTCCAGAGCCCGTCGGAGCAGACCAGCACCCACCCCGGTGCGTCGAGGTCGACTGACACGGTGCGCGGGGTGTGCTCGGGAGCGTCGACCCCGAGCCATCGGGTGATCGCGTGGGCCTGGGGGCCGCTCTCGGCCGTGGCGCGGGGCACCCCGCCGGCGATCTGCTCGGCCGCGAACGAGTCGTCAGTGGTGAGCAGGCGGGGTGCGCCGTCGTCGGGTAGCCAGTACGCCCGGCTGTCACCCACCCACCCCACGACCAACTCCGGCAGGTCGACGACAGCGGCGACGAACGTGCAGGATGCCGGGTTGCCGGGACCCGCCGTGGTGTGGGCAATGACCGCCTCGTTGGCCGCGTCCACGGCGAGCACGAGGGCCTTCGCGCCGGCGGCGACCTTCGTGGCGACGGTGCCGGCGCCCCGCGGTCCGGGGCGGGAGAGCACGTCGCGCGCGGCCCGTGCGGCCGCCAGGCTCGCGACGTCGGATTCGGTCGAGGAGGACACCCCGTCGCAGACGACCAGCACGGCGTACCCGTCGGATGCCGGCCCGGCGGCGAGTGCGACGGCATCCTCGTTGCTGGGGTGGCGCACCCCCCGGTCGCAGACGGCGCCGACCCAGGGAGCCGGCTGCTCGCTGAAGTTGTTGCGCGGCAAGGGTCCCCGCGCCCCACACTGCGTGCAGTACCCGTCGTCCGCGACGTCACCACCGCACTCCTGGCACGCCGCCGAGGTCGACGGCTCGACCTCGGGAGCCGCCAGCGGCGAGGTGGTGGGCGGAGCGGTCGTGGGGTTGCCCGCCTCGGGCGGCAGGCCGAGATCGGCGCCGCAGCCCTCGCAGAACCGCTCACCGGCCGCAACCGAGCTCTGGCAGGACAGGCAGACAGTCGCCGCGCCCTCGCCGACCGGCGGCGTCATCGCAACGTCCAGCGGCGCACGGCGTTCGCCTGGTCCACGAGGCGCACCCGCTCCTCGCGGCTGGGCGCGTACCCGGACAGGTCGCGGTAGGCCGCCTCGAGCCCGTCGCGCAACGCCGGCTCCGCCGCGGGTCGCCCGGCGATGACCACCGTGGTGTCGGGGCCGTTCGACTCCACGAGCCCCAACGCCGCAGTGAGCACGTCGACGCGGAAGCGCGACCGGTCGACGGGGTCGATGGTGAGGCTCTCGATGCTCTCGAGCGCGGCGGCCAGCGAGGGCAGGCCGACCCCCGATCCGGCCAGCAGGCCGGCTCGCCGGCGTCGTGCCTGGGTGAACGCCCGGCTCGTCGCCGGGACGAGGTCGAGTGCCCTGACCGCCCCTGCGACGTCGCCCCGGCCGGCCCGGATCCGGGCCAGGCCGAACGCTGCAGGTGCGATATAGTTCGCGTCGCTGCGGGCACAGACCACGTAGAGCGACTCGGCCACGTCGGTGTCGCCGCCGGTCTCGCAGGCGAACGCCAGCGCCAGCTTCGGTGCCAGCTCGCCCGGCACCTGACCGTAGACCGCGTTGAACGCACCCTGTGCCTCGGACGTCTGCCGGCGCGCGAGGGCGACCAGGCCCGACATCCACACCGCCCGCCACTCCCACGGGTCGTCGGCGAGCAGGGCCCGCACCGCGTCGTCGACCCGGTCGAGCTGTCCCGCCTCGAGCGCGGCGCGCGCGCGGGCCAGCAGCACCTCCGGGCTGTTCGCCGGAGCTCCCTCGAGCGCGGCCAGGCGCTGCACGGGGTCCTCGATGCTCACCGTGCGCAGCCACGGCATCTGCGGGTCGCTGTCGTCGGTGCGCAGGCGGGGGAGGTCCTGCCAGTCGAGCGAGTCGTCGGAGACCGTGGGCACGTCGAAGAGCAGAGACGACGTGGAGTGCTCGGCCGCGCCCTCACGCGCGGAGGCCACCACCTCGCGCAGCACCCCGAGAAGCTGCACCCGCAGCTCGTCGGCCGACACGAACCGGTCCGCCGGGTCGGGCGCGCATGCCTTGAGCAGCAACCGGAAGAACGAGTCGTGCTGGCGGAACAGCGGGGTCTGGTCGACGGGGGGCAGCGAGGCGACGTAGGTGCTCTGGTACCCCCGGAACTCCATGGCGAGCACGGTGAGCGTGCGCCCGATCGTGTAGATGTCGGAGGCCACCGAGGGGCCGATGAGCGGCACCTCCGGCGCCTGGTAGCCGGTCGTGCCGTAGATCGCGGAGTCGAGGTCCTCGACGCGGCGCACGCCGCCGAGGTCGATCAGCTTGATGCCGTCGCCGACCTGGATGAGGTTGTCGGGCTTGAGGTCGCAGAACACCAGGCCGAGGTCGTGCAGGTACTGGAACGCCGGCAGCACCTCGACGATGAACGCGATGGCCTGGTCGACCGGCAGCGGGTTGTACGCTCCGCCCGCCGCCCGCATCCGCTCCTTGAGCAGCTGCTTGAGCGAGGTGCCGCCGACGTACTCCATGACGATGTAGCCGGCGCCCTCGTGCGTGACGAAGTTGTAGATCTCGACGATGAGCGGGTGCTCGACCTGGGCGAGGAACTGCCGCTCGGCGATGGCGGCGGCGAGGGCGTCGGGGTCGCCGGAGTTCAGCAGGCCCTTGAGCACCACCCACCGGTCGGACACGTTGCGGTCGCGGGCGGCGTAGATCCAGCCCAGGCCACCGTGGGCGATGGCCCCGGCGACGACGTACTGGCCACCGACCACGTCACCCGCGCGCAGCTTGGGCGTGAACGAGAACGGGTTCCGGCACGACGGGCAGAACCCCTCGGTGCGCCCGCGCTGGCCGTCGCGGGAGCGTCCCACGGCCGCCCCGCACGACGGACAGGTGCGGCGGTCCTCGGGCACCATCGGGTTCTCGAGCACCGCCCCAGCGGCGTCGACCGCCGGCACCGGTGGGATGGAGGTCAGGCCGGCCCCGAGCCGGGCCCCGCGCAGCCGGGTCGACGACATGCCGACCCGCCGCGTGACCTTGCTGCCGGAGGCGCTTGCCCGCATCGAGCCCAGGGCGGTCGATGCGATCTGGTTGGAGGCGCGTGACACGGTCGACGGCGACTGGGCGATGCCGGCGGGCATCGTCGCGACCGACACGCTGCTCGACGGCGTTCCCTGGATGCCGGGCGCACCCGACGCGCTCGACGAGCCCGCTGGCCCGGGGGACCCGCAGACGTCGCAGTAGCCGTCGACGATCGTGCCGGAGCACCCGGGCTGAGTACACCGGCCGGCGCCCCCGCCGATGGTCGAGGCGCTGGGCGAGACGGGCGTCGATCCGGCCCCGGCGGGCCCGGGCGACCCGCAGACGTCGCAGTAGCCGTCCAGGATGATTCCCGCGCAACCCGGTTGCGTGCAGGCGATCGTGGTCATGAGAGCCCTCCCCCGTTGGGACGGACGGTTTGGGGCGGCACGGCGGCACTGCCCAGGTAGGCCACGTAGGCGGCGACCAGTGCACGGCCCCGCACCAGGTCGGCCGGTGCGCGGTCCAGCGCGTCACCGGCGCGACGGCGCAGCTCGGCGAGGTCGGCGTCGGCCTGCTGCGAGCGGGTGGAGGTCCGCCGGTCGGCGGCCTTGGCGGCGTACGCGCCCAGGGTGAGCCGCAGCTCGTCACGCTCCGACAGCGCCGACGCGTAGGCGTCCTGAGCCATCGTCATCGCGCGCCCCACGGCGTCCAGCCGCACCAGGTAGGCGTCGACGGCTGCCGGCTCCGTGGGCACCGGCCCAAGCGCCGACACGTCGGGCACGGCGAACCTGGGCGCGGGAGTGACCTGGGCGACGCACCGTGCGGCGAGGTCGCGCAGCGCGGCGCCGCGCGCCTCGAGCTCGGTGCGCAACGCCTTCGCTCGCTCCTCGTCGTGGGCGTCGGCGCGGCGGTTCGAGGCGCCGACGATGAGGTCGCGCTCGGCCCGGGCGGCATCCTGCTCCAGCGGCCCCAGCAGGCCGCCGATGTCGGCGCCGCGCTTGAGCCGGGACAGCACGTCGGTGGTGCGGCCGCCGAGCCTGTCGAGCATTGCTGCCGCGGCGGCGCGGCCTTGGGCCGGTTCACGGTCGATTAGGTCGCGGACCCGCTCGACGGAGGCGCGCAGCGCCCGCAGCCGCGCCTGCTGGTCCGCCTCCGACGGGTCGAGGCCGAGCCGGGCGCGCAGCGAGGCGGCGAGTGCGTCGGAGAGGCGGCAAGCCTCGGGCAGCGAGACGGCCAGGGCCGATGCCGGGACGGGGGGTGCCACGGCGGCAGCCCGGGGCGTGGCCGCCGCGCGTGCGGCCGTGGCGTCGAGCCGGCCCCATACCAGGGTCGACAGCCGGGCCAGCTCGGTCGGCCCCGCCCGGCCCGAGTCCCAGGTGGCCACCAGCAGGTCGTGCCGGTCGGCCACCGCCTTCCACAGCGCCATCGAGAGCATCAGGTCGCCGGTGTAGGCCGCCCCGTCAGGCGCCGCGAGCGCCGCCGAGTCGAGCACGTCGAGTTCCGCCTTGCGCTCGTCGCGCCAGGTGCCGAGCGCGTCGAGGTAGCGCAGCGCCTCCTGCGCGACGAGGGGCTGGCCCAGCCGGCCGGGGGCGGCCGGCGCCGTGGTGCCGTGCATCGCCGAGATCACGGGGTCCGTCCGTAGACCGCCGTCGGCGGAGCCGGTGCCTTGCCGAGCGCGCCGGCCAGCCAGGTGTTGTAGCTCTTGGTCCACCGGCCGTCGGCGCGCATCTCGGCAAGGACGCCGTTGACGAAGCGCACGAAGTCGACGTTCTTCTGGTTGACGCCCAGGCCGTACGGCTCGGCGGTGAAGGCGGGGGCCTGCACGACATCGGCGTAGGGGTCCTGCGACGCCAGGCCCGCGAGCACCGTGTCGTCACCGGTGATGCCGTCGACCGCCCCCTGCTGGAACAGCACCAGGCAGCCGGTGTGGGTGTCGGCCCCCACGGCCTCGATGTCGGTGAACGTGCGCAGCTTGTCCATGCTCGTCGACCCGTTCGGGGCACAGACCTTCGTGCCGGCGAGGTCCTCGATGCCCCTGATCGGGCCGCCGCTGTCGGTCGTCGCACCCAGGCGCACTAGCACCTTCTGGCCCGAGCGGTAGTACTCGCTGGAGAACGCGATCTCCTTCCAGCGGGCGCAGGTGATCGTCATGTTGCGAGCCACGATGTCGACGCTGCCGTCCTTGAGGGCGGGCAGCCGCTGGGCGGCGGTGATCACCTTGAGCTCGACCTTGTTCGGGTCGCCGAAGATGGCCTGCGAGACGCCACGGAGCATGTCGATGTCGAAGCCCTCGATGCGGCCGGAGACGGGGTTGCGCGCGCCGAGCAGCAAGGTGTCGGCCGAGACGCCCGCGACGAGGCGGCCGCGCTTCTTGATCTTCTCCATCGTGCTGCCGGCCGGCATCGGGCCATCTGGCGCCGGCATGGTGGCGGGCGGCGCGTACGACTTCAGGCAGTTGGCGCTGACGACGTCGGTGCTCGACGGTGCAGGCGACGGCGTGGGGGTCGCGCTGGGCGACGGCGCTGCCGGGGTCGACGGTGTGTGCAACGGGGTCGCGTCGTACGTGCCGGCCGTGGTGCACGCCCCGGCAGCCAAGGTCGCGGCCACCGCGGCGAACACGGCGAGCGTGCGGTGCGGTCGGCGGCTCATCGGTACTCCTCCAGTCGCATCGAGACGCCCCACCAGGCGCACAGGGCGCCGATGACCCCGGCGAGCAGGCCCAGCACCCCGGCGAACGGCAACCACCCTCCGGTGTCGTCGAGCTGCTGCGACGTCTGGTCGCTTAGGGCGGTCAGCTGCTCGTCGGAGGCGGTGTCGAACGCGGCGAAGGTGGCGTTGCCCGTGTCCGGCTCCGACCCCGTGGCCAGCGCCACGGCACCCTCCCAGTCGCCGGCGTCGTCGAGCGCGCGAATCTTCTCGTGGACGGTGGCGTAACCGTCCCACGGCAGCGCCGCACGGCTCGAGGATGCCGGGTTCTGCCCCAGTGCAGCGACCTCACGGACAACGGCGGCGGACGAGGCCTGCCAAGCCTTCTCGAACGCGGCGCCCGACCCGCGCGCGATGAGGGTGAGGCTCTCGTTCGACTTCGCGTCGAAGCCGGCGATCCGCGCCTGCGCCGTGGAGCGAGTGGCGGCGTAGACCCCGTCACGCGTGGTGTCGACCGACTGCTTCACCGACAGCAGCCCCACCGTGCCCGCCACCAGGGTCACGAGCACCACCAGGGCCCCCGCCGCCAGGGGGACGTTGACGAAGCGCCGGGTGCGCCGGGCCAGCCACACGAGCGAGAGCGCCAGCACGGCGAGGGCGAGCAGGCCGGGCAGCACGAGCCACAGCGCGGAGCGCGCGGCCCGGTCGAACTCCTCGGCGACCCGGGCGTTGTTGGCCTCGCTGAGGTTGGTCAGCAGGGGCAGGGCGTCCGCGCGCAGGTCGGCGCTCGCGCCCTTGAGGTACTGCGCCCCGACCGGCAGCGCCTGGCGGTTGTTCGCCCGGGCCTGCTCGACCTGGCTCGTGTAGGCAACGAGCGACTGGTTCAGCGCGGCTAGGGCGTTGCCGTCGGCCGGCTGGTGCTGGGCGGCCTCCGCGATCAGCCGGGATGCCGACGCCACCGCCTCGGTGTAGTCGGCGCGTTGGGCGGCCGGCTCGAGCCCGCCGACGAGGAAGGCGTTGGTGGCGTCGGCATCCGCCTGCACCACGTTGGTCTGGATGGCCTGGATGCGCACGAGCTGGTCGGAGTTCGCGGCGGCGCGGCCCAGGGCGCCGTCGGCGGACCGGAACGCCTGGCCCGCCGCGAGCCCGAACAGCAGGGTCGCAACCACGCTGACGATGCCGACGGCCCGCAACCGCCCGGGGGTGCCGGCCATCGCCGCCCGCACCGAGGCCACGCCCGAGTCGACCCGACCCTGGATGCCGCCGGTGTTCGGTGCGGGTGTGGACGGGGGGATGGCGGACGGGGAGGCTGCCGTCAGTGCACCGACCGGTGTGCCGGGTCGCGCTGCCATCGCAGACGGGGGCGGCGGCGGGGGCGCTGTGGCCGCCGCGCGGGGCGGAGGTGGGGTCACGGGGTGCCTTCGGGGTCAGGAGGGCTTGCGTCGGGGTTGGGGGGCCCAGGCGCCGGGACCCGGTCGGACGCAGCCGCGCCCGTGTCGACTCCCTCCTCCAGCGGTTCCTCGTCGAAGTCGCGGGCCACGAGGAGGCGCAGCTGCTCGATGGTCGGGGCAGCCGTGTCGCGCAGCCGCCAGGCGTGGTGGCCGATCGCCGCATCGAGGGCGTTGCGGGCATACCGGCCGTTGCCGAACGAGCTGCCCCGGGCCGTGCGACCGAGCACCTCGCGGAACCGCTCCACGGCCGCGGCCTCGAGCTCGTAGTCGGCGCCCTGCGCCACGTGCTGCAGGATCTCGACGAGCTCGTCGTCGGTGTAGTCCTCGAACTCGATGGTGGTGCGGAACCGGCTGGCGAGGCCGGGGTTGGCGCCGATGAAGGCGGCCATCG
The DNA here is from genome assembly GCA_035633415.1 of Ornithinibacter sp. GTDB lineage: Bacteria > Actinomycetota > Actinomycetes > Actinomycetales > Dermatophilaceae > Fodinibacter. The sequence continues at coordinate 10,860 of DASQEZ010000120.1, forward strand.
GCGCGGGGTATCCGGCCACGATCACTACGAGGTCATCGCGCCGGTCCTCCATCTCCTTCACCAGGGTGTCGACCGACTCCTGGCCGTACTGGTCGCCCCCCGGCCCGCTGGCGGTGAGGCTGTAGGCCTCGTCGATGAAGAGCACCCCGCCAACGGCCAACGCGACGACCTCCGCGGTCTTGGTCGCCGTCTGGCCGAGGTAGCCGGCGACCAGCTCGGAACGGTCGACCTCGACCAGGTGTCCGCCGGTCAGCAGCCCCAGGGCCTGGTAGATGCCGCCCACCAGCCGTGCGACCGTGGTCTTGCCGGTGCCGGGGTTGCCCGTGAACACCAGGTGGCGGGTGATCGTGGGGCTCTTCAGGCCGGCACTTACCCGCAGCTTCTCGACCCGCAAGAGGGCGACCTGGCGGTGGATCTCGCGCTTGACATTGTGCAGCCCGATCAGGGCGTCGAGCTCGGCCAGCAGCTCGTCGAGGGTCTTGGCGGGCGGCGCGGCGGGCTCAGGCTCCGGCGCCACCGTGCCGGGCGCGGCTTCGGTGGGAGCCGTACGGATGCCGGGCGTCAAGCCTGCGGTCGCCACGGGAGCCTTCGCGGCGGGAGGCGCCCCCCCGGCCGGTGGGGCGGAGCGCACGACGGAGAGCTGGGCGGCCGCCGCCACCGACGCGTTGCCCATGACGCGCACTGTGGGTTCGCCGAGGTCGCAGGCGGCTGACGCGACCTCGGCCAAGGCCTGCGCGTAGGCGGTGGTGTGCGGTGACTGCTGGTCCGCGAGCCTGCGCAGCGTCGCGGTGGGGGCCTCGCGCCAGCGGCGCCCACGGCTGGCCGCGTCGAAGAAGTCCTGGGTGCTCCCTCCACCGGCGGCAACCGCCCAGTCGGCGGCTGCCTGCGGTGCGGACTCGGCCACGGCGGCGGCCAGGGCTAGGGCCTCGACCCGGGCCGTCGCACCGTCACCGCCGGCGGTCGTGGCCAGTAGGGCCACCGCGTCGACGGCGTCCTCGAGCGTGCGCGTGCCAGTGCCCGGCGGGCTCGACGGCCGCGATGGGCTCATGACGCGTCCCGCCCGGCCGGCGGCTGCAGACGGCCCGGCCCACCGGCATCCCCGGTCTGCGGCGTCGAGCCGGGCACCGGTGGCACGGGTGCGGACCCCATGTCCAGCGCTCCGCCGGTCGATGCCGACCCGAACTTCTCCGAGAGGAAGCGTCCGTGCGCGACGAGCGCGTCGGCATCCGCCCGGCACACGGCGTCGAAGACCTTGTCCATGGTGGCGGCCAGCAGGTCGAGCTGGTCGATGAGCACCATGAGCGAGGACTTGCCCCGGTCGACGGGGCGGTTGTCGGCGAACTGGCGGGGCAGGCGAAGGTAGCCGCCCACCGCCTCAGGCAAGTAGTCGGTGGCGGTGGCCATCACCGAGTAAGCCTGGGGGCTTCCGGCGCCGAGGCTGGGCAGCCGGGGGATGGTGTCGCGCACGACCTGGTCTACCCGGCGCACCCGAGAGGCGACCGGTGCGGGCACGGCCCCGGCAGCGACCATCGCCTCCAGCCGGTCGAGGGAGGCGAGGAGGTCCTCGCTGGTGGGCGCCGCGGGAACGACGAACGGATCACCCTGCCCGACGTTCTGGCCGCGACCGAAGAGGCGGCCGAGGAACCCACCCGACATGTGCTCACTATGCCTGAGCGGCTTCTCAGTGCGCAGCACCGCCGGTGCCCCCGAGGTCAAGCGACCCGCTGGCCACCCGGTCGTCGTGGCGCTGCACGCGCTCGAGGTAAGCCTGCGACTTGCCCACCTCGGTCTCGAGGGTGCCAATTGTGGCGGCCATGGTGTCGAGGGCCTGCACCTTGAAGGTGTCGATGGCGTCCATCGTGGCGTAGATGTTCGCGAAGGCCGTCTGCAGCTGGGGCAGCCCGATGGTCGCAGACGCCGCCTGTTGCTGGACCTGCACCGAGTTGTCGCGCAGCATCTCGCTGGTGCGCTCGATCATCCCGCTCGTGGTGGTGTTCAACGCGGTGATCTGGTCGAGCACGAGCTTCTGGTTACCCAGCGCCTGCGCCACGATCACCGCGGTGCGCAGCGCCGACACCGTGGTCGTCGACGCGCGGTCGACGCCCTTGATGAGCTCCAAGTTGTTCTTGATGACGATGTCGATGGCCAGGTAGTTCTGAATCGAGACGGCCAACTGGGTCAGCAGGTCCTGGTGTTTCTGGCGCACGTAGAACAGCACGTCGTCGCGCAGGGCCTTGGCCTTGTCGGGGTCGGTGGCCTCGAGCTCGGCGATGCGGGCGGCGAGGCGGGCGTCGAGACGCTCGGCGACGTAGACGTACTGGTTGAGCCGGGCCATCGCGTCCCAGAGGTACTGCTTCTCCAGGTTGAGGGCGGCGTTGTCCTTGCCGAGCTCGTCCTGGCCGTCGCGCAGCGCGTGCAGGATGCCGTCGAGGTGGCTCTGGGCCGACTGGTACTTGCGGAAGTAGTCGGTGACCTTGTCGCCGAAGGGGACCATGCCGAGAAACTTCTTGGCACCGGTCGCCTCCTTCGGGTCGAGGTCCTCGATGGTGCGGCGCAGCTCGAGCAGCGTCGAGCCGACCTTCGAGCCCTGGGCCAGGCCGCCCTCCTGGAGGGCCTTGACCGGCGAGCTCAACAGCCGGTTCGACGTCTCGGCGGCCTTGCGGATGTCGCCGTCACCCATGGTGCGCACGTCGGTGGCCTTGGCCGCGAACTCCGGCGAGCGGGGAGCGGCGGCCATCAGCGACTCCAGGTAGCCGTCGACCTTGGCGTCCAGCCCGGGCAGCGCGGCGGCCTCGACGGCGGGAGCCATCCGCGGCGCCGCGGTCGCGGCCACGGGCTGCGGGGGCGGAGGCGCCGTGAGCGTGAGGGCAGCCGCGGTGTCCGGCGGCTGGAGCGGGGCGGGCTGCTGATCGGTCATCGTGCTCCCTTCAAGGCCTCGGCATAGTCGACCGATTGGGCGTGTGACCTGCGCGTTTGGTGGCTCCTGCAGCGGTGTGGCGCCTGTGACTGGTGTGGTCCTTGGGGCTTGGATGCGGGTGTCTACGCCGCACCGCGACTCAAAGGACCACACCCGCCGATGCCATCCTCGCGTACCGCCCCTGCTCGTCCGCAACCTTCTGGGATGTCGTCTCCGACGGCGTTGTTGGAACTGCTGTCCGCCGTGCCGGATCCGCGCCGCCCGCGCGGGATCCGCCATGGCCTGCCGGGGCTGCTCGCGGTCGCGCTCGCCGCGGTGGTGGCCGGTGCGCGGTCGTTCACCGGGATCGGGCAGTGGGTTGCCGATTCCGATGCGGATCTCCTTGCAGCATTGGGGTTCCGGGATGGTCGCAGGCCTTCGGAATCGGCGATCCGCCGGGCGTTCGCGCGCCTTGACGCAGCCAGGCTGGACGCGGTTCTCGGGGCGTGGATGTGGACCCACACTCAGGTGGTCGACCAACGGCGGGTGATCGCGATCGACGGGAAGACCGTCCGCGGCGCACGCAGCCGAGGCACCAGCAAGAGCACCGCCAGGAGCACCGACAGCGCCACGAAGACCACAGCGGTGCACGCGCCGCATCTGGTCGCGGCGTTCGACCACGACTGCGGTGTCGTGCTCGGTCAGCTCGCGGTGGCGGCGAAGAGCAACGAGATCCCCGCCGTGCGTAGCCTGCTCACCGCGTTCGACCTGGCCGGTGTCGTGGTCACCGTCGACGCGATGCACACCCAGAGCGACACCGCCCGGCTCATCGTCGATGCCGGCGGGGACTACGTGTTCACGATCAAGGGCAACCAGCCGACGCTGTACGCGGCGTGCACGGCTCAGG
>DASQEZ010000121.1:0-20631 GCA_035633415.1 Ornithinibacter sp.
GACCGATGCGGACGCGCCGGCCAAGCGCACCCAGTTCTACGCGATGCTCGGCCAGCGGGCTCTCTACGAGGACGGGTGGCTGGTGTGCACGATGCACCCGCCGCTCAGCAGCTGGGGCAAGTTCGACCAAGACGTCTGGGAGCTGTACCACGTCGAGGTCGACCGGTCGCAGTCGACGAACCTCGCCGATGCCGAGCCCGAACGGGCCCAGGCGATGGTGGCCAGGTGGTTCGAGCTCGCGGAGCAGTACAACGGGCTGCCGCTGGACGACCGCAACGCCCTGGAGCAGATGCTCGCCGAGCGCCCCAGTGGGGCGCCGGCGCGCGACCGCTACGTCTACTACCCCGACTGCTCCTCGGTGCCCGAGCAGTCCGCCGTCGCGTTCAGCGGCCGGTCGTACACGATCTCGGCCGGGGTGCAGCTCGTCTCGCCCGATGCCGAGGGCGTGATCTTCGCCCAGGGTGGTGTCGCCGGTGGGCACAGCCTGTTCGTGCAGGACGGCCGGCTGCACTACCTCTTCAACTGGGTCGGGACGCACCTGCAGACGGTGACCGCCGACCGGGCCATCGAGCCGGGAGCGCACGTCATCTCGGCCGAGTTCGTGGCCGAGGGCCGCAACGAGGACCCGATGATGGCCGGTGCCCGCGGGACGCTCACGCTCTACGTCGACGGGGATGCCGTGGGCAGCGACACGATCGTCACCCAGCCGGGTGCCTTCTGCCTGGTCGGTGACGGGCTCTGTGTCGGCCGCGACGACGCCTCCCCCGTGTCGCCCTCGTACACCGCGCCGTTCACCTTCACGGGTGGCACGATCGACAAGGTGGTCGTCGACGTCAGCGGCGAGCGCTACCGCGACCACGAGGCCGAGGTGCGAGGCTGGTTCATCCTTGACTGACACCCATTCCGGCCGGCTCGGGTGAGCCGGCCCACGACGGAAGGCCCGCGATGACGGCACTGACGGCACCGCGGGCCTTCCACGTCATGTCCAAGCCGACCGGGGCGATCTGCAACCTCGACTGCGAGTACTGCTTCTTCCTGTCCAAGGACGAGCTGTACCCCGGATCCGGGTTCCGGATGCCGCCCGACGTGCACGAGGCGTACATCGCCCAGCTGCTCGCCGCCCAGCGCGGCGTCGACGAGGTGGTCGTCGCCTTCCAGGGCGGCGAGCCCACCCTGATGGGCCTGGACTTCTTCGCTCGCACCCTGGAGCTGGAGCGGCAGTACGCGGCCCCGGGGCAGCGCATCCTCAACACGATGCAGACCAACGCGACGCTGCTGGACGACCAGTGGTGCGCGTTCCTCAAGGAGAACGAGTTCCTCGTCGGGGTCTCGATCGACGGCCCGCGCGAGATGCACGACGCCTACCGGGTCGACAAGGGTGGCAAACCGACCTTCGACCGGGTGATCCGCGGGCTGGACGCCCTCAAGCGGCACGGGGTCGACTGGAACGCCCTGACCACGGTCAACTCGGCCAACGGCGACCACGGCCGCGAGGTCTACACGTTCCTGCGCGACGAGCTGGGCGCGACGTTCGTGCAGCTCATCCCGATCGTCGAGCGGGTGACCGCCGAGCTGCTCCCCCTGGCCGAGTCCGGTTGGGGCACACGGTCCGGCGACCGCCCGCTCTACCGGCAGGAGGGCGACCTCGTCACCCACCGCACGGTCGGGGCGAAGGCCTACGGTCGGTTCCTGATCGACGTCTTCGAGGAATGGGCGCGACACGACGTCGGCGACGTCTTCGTCTCGATGTTCGACACGGCGCTCGCGCACTGGATGGGCATGGACCAGACCGGGCTCTGCGTGCACGCCCGCACCTGCGGGGACGCCGTCGCGCTCGAGCACAACGGTGACCTGTACTCGTGCGACCACTACGTCGAGCCCGGCTACCTCCTGGGCAACATCGCCGACGGCCGCACGATGCTCGAGCTGGTGAACCTGCCGCAGCAGCGCGCGTTCGGGCAGGCCAAGCTCGACACCCTCCCGGAGTACTGCCGTTCCTGCGACGTGCGGTTCGCGTGCAACGGCGGCTGCCCCAAGGACCGCTTCCTCTTGACTCCCGACGGCGAGCCCGGGCTGCACTACCTGTGTGCCGGGTACAAGGACTTCTTCCACCACGTGGACGGCCCGATGCGGGTGATGGCGAGCCTGCTGCGCCAGGGCCGCGACGCCACCGGGCTGCGCGACTGGTACGCGGTGCGAGACGCCAAGCGGCCGCCGGGCGAGCCCTGCACCTGCGGCGGGGGGCGGTCGTTCGCCGAGTGCCACGGCGCCGGCCGGTAGCGCCGGCCCGGACTACTTCAGGTTCTGGGTGATCGCCCGCGCCGCTTCCGCCTCCGCGGCCAGGATGGCGGACAGGGTGGCGATCAGCTTCGCGCGCCGGTCCAGCACCTGTTGCAGGCGCAGCGACTCCAGCTGCCCGCTCTCGGCGAGGGTGTCGAGCCGCTCGGCGACGAACCCCGCGTCGTGCAGCTGCTGCTGGAGCCGCTCCGACTCCAGGCGACTGTGCACGGCCCACGAGTCCAGCTGCTCGAGGGCGGTCTCACCGACCGACTCGCCACACCCGTCGAGGGCTTCGCCCACCGCGCGGCTGGCGTCGACCGTCAGCCGGTCGACGGATGAGAGGTGCTCCGCGGCGCGGGCCCCGGCGTCGTTGAGCGCCTCCACGGCCTCGTGCCAGGCACGCTTCTGCTCCTCGATCGCGCGCACGCTGGCCATGATGGCGGCGAGGTCCTCGCGTGCCGACCTGGCGGCCTCCTCCACCACGACGAAGGCCATGCTCGCCACGTCGGCGACACCGAGGAGGGCTGCGGTGCGGGCGTCGCTGTGCTCGGCACCGTCGTCGTCCCGGTGGGGGGACGCGCGGACGCGCCGCGGCAGCCTCGGCTCGTGGTGGCCCGAAGCAGCCGTCGAATCGTCGTCCCTGCGCACTGGTCATCGCCTCCCGCACCGAGGGTAGTGGTGACCGTCCGCGCGCGAGCGGAACTTGGGTCATGTGGTGGGTCAGGGAAGGACGTCGGCTCGGGCGCGCGACTCGACCATGATGGTCACGGACACGCCGAGGTCGCGCAGCGCCGGCCCGATCATCGGCAGCTCCGCCTCACCGACGATGACGACGACGGCCGTGCGACCGTCGGGAGTGCCCGTGCCCGGTGCGAGCCGCCACTGCGGGATGCGTGCCGGCCGAGGACGGCCGTCGAGGTAGGCGGCGGCGCGCTGTTGGACTGAGGCGTTGGACAGCGGCACCGACTCCCCCACCCCCTGGTCGTAGGCCGACTCGTCGAGAGCGTTGGCCGCACTGAGCGCGGCCCCGTCGGCGAGGTCGAGCAGCCGCATGCGGGTCAGGTGAGCAGAGGTGACAGCCACGGTGCCGGCGACGAGGAGCATCGCGATGAGGGACAGGCCGAGGATGAAGAGGCTGATCGACCCGTCCTCGTCCCGTCTCCAGCGAGCGCCGGCGCGCTGCCCGGCCCCGGCCACGCTCACGGCAGCCCTCGGAACCGGTCGACCGTGGAGAGGTGGCTGGCGCTGACCGGGACCGACAGGGGCACCACGTCGTGAACGAACGACGGCACGAACGGCAGAGCCACCCGCACCGTCGCCGTGGTCTCGACTCGCCCGTCGGGGCGCAGGCAGGGGTTTCCGTCGCAGGTGATGGTGAGGCGGCCGGCATCCTCGAAGGAGTGGTCCATGAACGCGATCCGGGCGGCGGCCCCGGCGCGCCCGGCCGCCTCCTCCTGGGTGCCCGCGGTGACATAGGCGCGACCCGCTTCGCGCGAGGCCTGGCCGACGGCGTAGGACCCCGCCTGCACGCGGGCCAGCATCATCACGAGGTAGACGAGCGGGACGAGCATGAGCACGCCCAGCACCACGAACTCGACGACGGCACTGCCGTGCTCGTCGCGCGCTGCCCGGGGCGGTGCGCTCACTGGGACTCCAGGAACGCCCGACCGACGACGTCGAGCCGGTCCTCGGGCCCCAGCAGCCCCAGCACGGGGATCGGCGCCACCACGCGCACCTCCACGACCCGCACACCGCCGACGGTGCTCACACTGCTGGTCACCTGCCGGGCGTACCGCGGTGACAGAGACTCACTGATCAACGACTCGGTTCGCGAGATGCCCTGCCCCGCCATGGCATCCGCCCTCGCACCGAGTCTGGCCCCCTCGGCGGCGCAGGAGATGAGGGTGTTGCGGGTGTGCAGCGCCAACCCGAGCTGGACGACGGCCAGGAAGAGCACGACGACCAGCACCGACACCATCGCGAAGTCGGCGATCGCCGCACCTCCCTCGTTCCGGTGGTCTCGCATCGGGGCCGGTCAGCCCTTCACCGACGTCAGCGCGGTCTGGAACATGTCGACGAGCTGGTCCTTCGCCACGACCCACAGCGCGGTGACGATGCCGGCCGTCATCAGCGTGATGAGGACCCAGCCGGGCACGTCGCCGCGTTCTCCCCGGCTGGCGGCCCTGTCGAGAAGGCGGTGGGTGGTGGACTGCAGCCGCGCGGAAAGGCTGTGGATGATCGACATCGGTCGGTCCTTCCTGGTCAGAGGGTGAATCGGAAGAGGGTGAACCCGGGGAACACGGCGAACAGGACGGTGACCGGCAGGATGAGGAAGACGACCGGGACCATCATGGCGATCTCCTTGCGGCCGCCCGCCTCCATCAGCGCCCGCCTGCCCTCCTCTCGCACGTCCTGGGCCTGGGCGCGCAGGACCTCGGCGAGCGGGGTGCCCCGCTGCACGGCGATGACCACGCCGTCGACGAAGCGGCGCAGGCTCGCCAGCCCGGTGCGGTCGGCGAGACCCTGGAGCGCCGCCGGGAGGTTGGCGCCGGCCCTGGCGTCAGCAAGGCAGCGGCGGAGCTCACCGGCGAGCTCGCCCTGTGAGAGCCGGCAGACGCGGTCGAGGGCGCCCACGGCGCCCTCGCCGGCTCCCACGGCCAGCGCGAGCAGTTCGGCAACGGTCGGGAACTCGCTCAGCATCCGCGCCTCGCGGCGGGCGGCGCGACGGGACAGGAGGTAGTCGGCCCCGGTCACCCCGAGACCGAGCCCGACCGCGGTCAGCAGAACCACGGTGACCACTCCCGCGTCGCGCAGCAGCAGAGCCAGCAGGCCGGCGGTGCCGCCGACGATGGAACCGAGCGCACCCCAGAGGACCTGCTCCGCGCGGAACCCGTCCACGTCGGCCACCAGGCCGGCGCGCAGCTGGCGACGACGCACCGAGTCGGCACCGCCCATGACGCGTTCGACGAGGTCGCCCAGGTCGCGGACGAGCGGGGTCGCCACGATGCCGAGCGCGCCACCGGGCGGCCGGCCCTCGTCGAGCAGGCGCGACGGCCGAGGGGCGTCTCGTAGGTATGGAAGGACACGACCGGCCAACCCCTGCCCCCGGTGTCGGGGCAGGCCCACCCAGATCAGGGACAGGCCCAGCCCCAGGACGAACCCGAGGACCGCGCCGCTGCGCGCGAGACCGTTCACCGCAACACCCGCTCGTCCTCGGGCAGGCGACCGATGCGCACCATGGCCCAGTAGGCGACCGCGGTGAGTGCGCCTCCGACGCTCAGCACGGCGATGCCGGCGGCAGTGGAGTACGCCGCGACCGACTCCGGGTTGGTCGAGAGCATCGCGAGGACGAGCCAGGGAGCGGCAACGGCCAACCGGGCGGCGTTGACGGTCCAGGACTGCCGGGTCTCGAGCTCGGCCCGGGTGCGGGCGTCGTCGCGGAGGAAGCCGGACAGCGTGCGCAGGAGGTGCCCCAGGTCGGTGCCGCCGACCTCGCGGGCGATGCGCAGGCTCTCGACGAGCCGGTCACCGACGGGGTCGCTGAGCCGGTCCTTGAGCCGGTCGAGCGAGTCGTGGAAGCGGCCGGTGAGCCGGTAGTCGGCGGCGAAGGCGCGAAACGGGTCGCGGAGCTCCTCCGGCCCGCGGTCCCCCAGCTGGGCGAGGGCCTCGGGCAGTGCCATGCCGGCCCGGACGCCCGAGGTGATGTTGTCGACGGCATCCGGCCAGAGGTCACGCAGCCGGGACCGTCGGCGACGCGCCCTCCCGCGGACCATGGCGATCGGGACGTAGGCCGCCATGGCCGCGAAACACACCGCGATCGGGAGAACCCCGACCGTCGTCTGCACGAGTGCGAGCACGAACAGGAACGCCAGCACGCTGGAAGCGAGCAGGGTGCGCACCGACAGCCCGCCGAACCCGGCCTGGACGATCTCGTCGGTCAGCCGGTCGACAGGGCCTGCCCTGCGGGCACGCGTCACGGGACTGTCGGGCGGGACCCAGCAGCTCCACCAGACGAGGAAGAGCCCCACACCGAGCCCGAGACCCACGAGCAGGCCGCTCATGCTGCGCCCTGAGCGAGGAGGGCGGACAGGTCGTACCCGGCTCGTTCGAAGCGGTCCACGTGGGGTGGGAAGCCGTCGGCCCGGACCAGCTCGTCGCCCCGCCGGACGAAGAGGTCGGCGATCTCGACCACGTCACCCTCGACGCGCCCGGGCACGGCGGCGACCTCACGCACGGTTCGGCGGCCGTCCCGCTCCAGGGCGGCGTGCACCACCAGGTCGATGGACGCGGCGACCGTCGGCACCACGAAGCGGGCCGACACGTTCTCACCCGCCAGCAGCGGTAGCGTGCACATCTTCGTGATCGCCTCGCGGGCGCTGTTGGCGTGGATGGTGCACATGCCCGGCAGGCCGGAGTTCAGGGCGATGAGCAGGTCGAGGCTCTCCGCCTGCCGGACCTCGCCGACGACGATGCGCGACGGCCGCATCCGCAGCGCCTCCTTCACCAGCCGACGCAACGGGATCTCACCGGTGCCCTCGAGCGACGGCTGGCGACACTGCATCGAGGCGACGTCGCGGTGAGGGATGCGCAGCTCGAAGACCTCCTCGCAGGTGACGATCCGTTCTCGCGCGGGCACCGCGGACGCCAAGCAGTTGAGCAGGGTCGTCTTTCCGGCCTGGGTTCCTCCGGCGACGAGGACGTTCAGCCCCGAGGCGACCGCCGCCTCGAGGAAGCGCGCGGCCTGACGGCTCAGGGTGCCGAGCCGCACGAGGTCGTCCATCGAGTCCGCCTTCACGACGAACTTGCGGACGTTGACGTACCAGTGGTGGCGAGTGATGTCCGGGATGACGGCGTGCAGCCGACTGCCGTCGGGCAGAACGGCATCCACGAAGGGGGAACTGAGATCGACTCGGCGGCCCGACGACTTCAGCATCCGTTCGACGAGGTCCCTGACCTGGTCGTGAGCCAACAGCGTCGTGGTCAGCTCGGCCACGCCGTCTCGTGCCACGAAGACCCTCGACGGCTCGTTGACCCAGATCTCCTCGACCGACGGGTCGTCGAAGTACTGCTGGAGGGGGCCGTACCCGGCGACCGTGTCCCAGACCGCCCGCGACGCGGCGTCGACGTCGGTGAGCACCGGCATCCCGCCGAGCAGTGAGCGCTCGTCGTAGTCGGCGACGGCCTCGAGCACGAGGCGACGCACTGCTGTCTCGTCCCGCGCGGGGTCGAGCCCCGAGCGGCGGATCAGCTCGCGCACCTCACCCTCGAGCGTGCGTACGGCGTCCACGGTCACCTCCTCCCCGGTCGGACCCCTCCGCCGACCAGCGACCTTCGTGCCCTAGCAAACCCGAGCCGAGGCGGATGCGCATCCGGAGGAGCACCGCCTGTGGATAACATCGTCGGACCGTCGGTCGCTCTCCCTACGGTGGCGGCCATGGAGATCACGCTGACGGTCCACGTGCCGCGACGACGGCCCGAGCCGGTCGACGTCGTGGTCGAGTGGTCGGGCCGGTCCACCGCTACCGAGCTCTGCTCTGCGCTGGCCGACCACCTCCAGGAACCGGTTCCCGTCCTAACCGCGCGCGGCCACGTGATCGGGCCGGATGCGCTCGTGGGCATGCCGCCGCTCCTCCACGGCGCCTGCGTCACGGTGGCGTCGTCGACGGCGCCCCACGAGACTGCGGGTGCACCGTCGGGGGCGGGATCCGGGGGTCTCCTCGACCTCGTCGTCGTCGGTGGGCCGGATGCCGGCCGCAGCCATCCCCTCCTCCCGCCGGGTCTGCGCCTGGGACGCGAAGCCACGCACGGGTTGGTCCTTGCCGACGAGGCCCTCAGCCGGTCCCATCTCTTCGTCGGTGTCGGCCCGAGCGGCGTGTCCGTCGACGACTGCGGCTCCACCAACGGGGTGGTGGTCGACGGGGTACGCGTGAGCGCCACGACCACGGTCGACACCCGTTCGACGGTGGTGGTCGGTTCCTCCACCCTGCGGCTGCGGCGCGCCGAAGGCCCGGGGCCGCCGGTGAGCCACCCCGGCGACGGCACGGTCCACGTCACCCCGGCCGCAGGTCCGGCGATCGTCACCGACGTCATCGAGATCGGCTGCCCGCCAGGCCCGCCCGAACGGCACCGGGCGCGGGTTCCCTGGGTGGCGGCGATGGTGCCCGTCCCGGTCGCCGTCGCCCTCGCTCTCCTCCTGGGTCCACAGCTGCTGTTGTTCGCCGTGCTCGGGCCACTGACCCTTCTCGGTGGTGCCCTCGGCGACCGTTGGGGGTCCGGCCGTGCGCACCGGCGCGATCTCGCCGAGCACGCCGAGGCGGTCGACCGGGCCCGCGCCCGGCTGGCCCAGGCGCTGTCCAGCGAGCGGGAGCGGCTCGACCGCGCCCATCCCGATCCCGCCCTCGTGCTGGCCACTGCCGAGCAGCACCGTGCCGGGTTGTGGCGCGGGGGCGGGGCGGCCACGGTGCGGCTGGGCCTGGGGCCGGCTCCCACCCGGGTGACGTGGGTCGACGGCAGCACCCGAACCCGCCCCGTGGCCGATCATGCGCCGGTGGTCGTCGACCTCCTCGCGATGCCGTGCCTGGGCGTGGTCGGTTCGTCGTCCACCACCGACGGGGTGCTCTCCAACCTCGTCGGGCAGCTGTGCACGGCCCTGGCCCCGCACGACCTCACGGTCACGGTCGTCTCGTCCGACCCCGGCTGGTCGTGGGCGCGCCGGTTGCCCCACGCGGCGGAGCCACCGGGGCATGGGACCGAGCAGCCGCGCTCGACGCCGGCAGCTCGAGCCGGCCCCGTCCGGGTCGTCGTCATCCCCCGGGCCGGACCCGACACGACCGCGCTGGTCCGCCAGGCCCTGGACGCCGGGACGCTCGTGCTGACCGCGGCGTCCAGTCGTGCGGACCTCCCCCCTGGCTGCGACGCGGCGGTCGTCGAGCACGGGGCCGCACACGTCCTCGAGAGCGACACCGGCCGACAGGCGCTCGTGCTCGACCGCGTGGGCCCGTGGTGGGCCGACCGGCTGTCCCGGGCGCTGGCTCCGCTGCGCTGCGCAGAGCCGCACTCGAACCGCCGGATGCCCTCACGACTCGCGCTCGCCGACGCTCTCGGTGGCGTGGAGGTCACCGACGAGTGGGTGGCCGCCCGGTGGCACGGGCACCGTGCCGCCGCCGGAGGGGGTGTGCCTTCCTCCCCGACGGCCGTGGTCGGGCAGGGCACCAGCGCACCCTTCGTCATCGACCTGGTGCGCGACGGCCCCCACATCCTGGTCGGGGGGACCACGGGCTCAGGCAAGTCGGAGTTCCTGCGCACCCTCGTCACCTCGTTGTCTCTCTCGTCTGCGCCCGACGAGCTCACGTTCGTGCTCGTCGACTTCAAGGGGGGAGCCGCATTCGGGCCCTGCGCGACGCTCCCCCACGTGGTCGGCATGGTCACCGACCTCGACGACCACCTCGTGGCACGAGCCCTGTCCTCGTTGCGGGCCGAGCTGCGACGGCGCGAGCGCCTGTTCGCCGACGTCGGCGCCGGTGACCTGGAGGCATACCAGCGGCTGCGAGGAACGTGCTGCGAGCCGGTTCCCAGGCTGGTCGTCGTCGTCGACGAGCTGCGAGCGCTGGTCGAGGAGCTCCCGGACTTCGTGTCCGGGCTGGTTCGGCTCGCAGCCCTGGGCCGGTCGCTCGGCGTGCACCTCGTGCTCGCGACCCAACGACCGTCGGGAGCCGTGAGCGCCGAGATCCAGGCGAACGTCTCGCTCCGGATCGCCTTCCGGATGCGTGACCGCTCAGACTCCGTCGACGTCCTCGAGGACGACGCCGCCGCATCGATCCGCTCCGGCACTCCCGGGCGGGCCCTGGCGCGCGGTGGTGACGGCGTGCTCGTCAGCTTCCACGCCGCCACCACGTCGCTCCCCCGAACGCGCAGCACCACCTCGATCCGGGTTCGTCGGTCCCGGTCACAGCACGAGGAGCCCGTCCGCTCCGGCGTGCCCGAGGAGGCGGAGACCTCGAGGATGGTGGAGGCGGTGAGAGGCGCCCACCGGCTCACCGGGGGACGCACTCCCGCCCCGCCGTGGCTTGCACCGCTGCCCCGGCTCGTCCGGCCCGGACCCGGCGGTACGGCACTGCCCGCGCCGCACCGCGCTCCGGTCGCCGGTCTCGTCGACGAGCCGGAGCTGCAGCGCATCACGCCCCTCACCTGGGCGGCGGCCGACGGCTGCTGGCTGTTCGTGGGTGCGTCGGGCAGCGGCCGCACGACGGCACTGCGTGCGGTGGCGCTGGCCGCGGCTACGACCTCGGGACCCGAGTCGCTGCACGTCCACGTCATCGACGCGCGTGGCACCCTGGCCGACCTGGCGCTCCTTCCGCACGCCGGCTCACGGGTACGGCCGGACGACGCGCGTGCGTGTGCCGCCCTGGTCCGGCACCTGCGTGACGAGGTGGACCGTCGCCTCGAGGCATCGACCCCCCGGGGGGCGGTGGTCGCTGGGCCGGCGTCGACCTTCCCGGCCCCTGCCTCGGGCGAGCCGGTCACCCTCGTGGTCGTCGACGGCTGGGACCAGCTCCTCGAGTCTCAGCCCGGCAGCGCGCCCGAGGTGCTCCCGGGCGAGCTGCTGCGGGTCCTGCGCGACGGCAGGTCCGTGGGAGTGGTCGGGCTCGTCTCCGGTGGGCGCAGCCTGCTGCACCCGCGATGGATCGGGGTCGGGGCGCGCACCCACCTGCTGGGAGGCCTCGACCCGCTGGATGCCGCCCTGGCCGGCCTGCGGGCCACCGACGTGCCCCGTGACCCGCCACCCGGGCGAGCCGTCCGGGTGCACGACAAGCGCGAGCTGCAGTTCGCCGCGGCCACTCCCGACGACACCGCGCTGCTCGCTGCCCGCTGCCGACCACGGCCGTCGACGGGTGGCGCCTGGCAGCACCGACCTCTACCCATGACGATCCGGCGGTGCGACGTCATCCGCTCACCGATGGAGCCGGCCGGCCCCGGGTCCCGGACGCTGATGACGGACGACGGCATCCTGATCGGGCTGGGTGGGGCGACCAGCGCACCCTGGCGCTGGTGGCCGACCACCCACGGGCGGCGGCTCCTCGTCGCCGGGCCGAGAGGCTCGGGGCGCACGAACACGCTTCGCGTGATCGCCGAGTCCCTCTGTGCAGCAGGCCGTTTCGTCGCAGTCGTCCTGCCGAGCTCGCAGGCGGGTGCCGTGCCTCGGTGGCCGCGCGGATCGGTCGTGACCAGCGCCGACGCCCCCGACCCCCTCATCAGGATCCGCCGCGACCACCCGGACGTCGTCCTGCTGGTCGACGACGCCGATCTCCTGGGCGATGCACCCGCCGTTGCGGTGATCCGCGAGATCATCGGCCTCGTCGACCGCGACGACGGCCTCGTGGTCGTGGCGACGTCCTCCGCCGACGTGGTCACCCGGTTCCGCGGCGTCGACGTCGAGCTGGCCAGGAGCCGCACCGGCATCCTGCTCAACCCGGTCGCGACGGACCGTGAGGTGCTGGCCGAGGCGATCCCCGACGGCATCCCCCGCCTCCCCGGCCGGGGGCTGTTCGTCAGCCCCGGGACGACGACCGAGGTGCAGGTCCTGGTGGCCGAGGGGTCAGTGGGGCGCGTCGCCGCCGGGGAGCACCTCGACGTCGGGCTCCTTGGCGACGAAGGCAGCCAGGCAGCTCAGCAGGGCGACCCCGATGACGACCCAGCCGACGAGCACCCGGTTGCCCTGGACCAGGCCGAGGCCGACGGGCAGGAGCAGCACGTTCCAGACGACGGTGGGGGTGCGCGGCCACGCCGCCGACCCGAGCCAGCCGCGGGTCAGGGCACCCAGGCCCACGGCCCCGAGCAGGATGAGCAGGGCCGACATCAGCACCCGCGTCGCGTCGCTCCCCTCGCCCAGGACGAGCTCGACGACGTAGAACACGGCGAAGCCGGTGAGGGCCAGCGACTGCGCCCCGGTGAGCAGCGCGGCGAGGCGGCGGGGGCCGCGTGAGGAGGGCTCTGGCACGGCCTCCACCCTAGTCAGCGGGCGTCGGGGAACAGGAACCACCCGGCGTCCGTTGTGCGGGGGTACGACCCTGACGACCGTCCGGCTGTCGGGAGATTCACATTCGGTGTCTTCCACTGATTGGGCGCGCACCGGTAGTGTGGACAAACGGACGTCTGTGCTGTGGACGTCCGTTCCGGCTGCAATGACGCATCCCGCCCAGCGTCTGCACCACCCCTTCGTAGGCGCTCGACCCGCTTACCCCCGCGACAAGGAGCACCCAGCATGGACTGGCGCGACCGCGCTGCCTGCCTCGATGAGGACCCCGAGCTGTTCTTCCCGATCGGGAACACCGGCCCGGCGATCGCTCAGATCGAGGAGGCCAAGGCCGTCTGCCGTCGGTGCGAGGTGGTCGACACGTGCCTGAAGTGGGCCATCGAGTCCGGTCAGGACGCCGGTGTGTGGGGCGGCATGTCCGAGGACGAGCGCCGCGCGCTCAAGCGGCGCAACGCCCGCGCCCGTCGCGCCGGCTGACCCGAACGGCCCCGCCCCCGACGCGCACACCCCCGCTCGTCCTAGCGAAGCGGCCGCAGGCGGCAGACGAACTCCACCCGGGTTCCGCGCGGCTCGTTGTTCTCCCAGCGGATCCGACCCTTGAGGTCGGCCGCGAGCGAGGTCACGATCCGCGTCCCCAGCCCGGCGAGCACCGGGCGGAACCCCGCCGGCAGCCCCACCCCGTCATCGGTGATCACCACCGTCAGCTGCTCCTCGCCGCCGTCGAGCGTCCGGCGGGTCACCGCCACCTCGACCTTGCCGTCGCGGTCCTCGAGGCCGTGCTCGACGGCGTTCTGCACCAGCTCGGAGATGATCATCGCGAGCGCGGTGGCGTCCTCGGCCCGCATCCGCCCGAAGCTGCCGGTGAACGTCGACTCCACCTGGTGCTCCCGGGTGGCGACCTCGACGACCGCCCGCAGCCCGCGCACCGCGATCTCGTCGAAGTTGACGGTCTCGTCGAACCCCTGGCTGAGCGTCTCGTGCACCAGCGCGATCGTGCCGACCCGCCGCACGGCCTCCTCGAGCGAGGCCCGGGCGGCGTCGTCGGTCACCCGCCGGGCCTGCAGCCGCAGCAGGGCGGCCACCGTCTGCAGGTTGTTCTTCACCCGGTGGTGGATCTCGCGGATCGTCGCGTCCTTGGTGAGCAGCTCCTGCTCGCGCCGGCGCAGCTCGGAGACGTCGCGCATCAGCACCATCGCGCCGGTGCGCACCCCACCGAGCATGAGCGGGATGGCACGCATGGTGATCGTCGCGCTCTCCGTCTCCACCTCGGAGCGCCAGGCCGCCCGGCCGGTGGCCACGACGGCGAGTGACTCGTCGACGTTCGCGCCGCTGCGTGAGACGAGGTCGGTGACGATCTGGGCCAGCATCTCGTCGATGACGTCGCCGACGTGGCCCATCCGGTGCACGGCCGACACCGCGTTCGGGCTGGCGTACTTGACCAGCCCCTCGGCGTCGAGGTGGATGACCCCGTCCCCCACCCGTGGCGCGCCGCGCCGCATCCCGGTGGGCGCGGACGTCGAGGGGAAGTCACCAGCCGCGACCATCCGCATGATCGATTCGGCGAGGTCGCGGTAGGTCAGCTCGAGCCGGCTCGGGGTGCGCCCGCCGGTGAGGTTCGCGTGCCGGGTGACGACCGCGATGGCGCGCCCACCGCGCACGACCGGCACGGCGTCCTCGCGGATCGACATGTCCTCGCGGATGGTGGGCATCGGCTTGGCCACGAGACGACGCGAGCGGGCCGCCTCGTCGAGCATCGAGGCCCGCGAGCGGCTCGACGAGCTGCCGACGATGTCGTCGTAGAAGACCATCGGCCCGGTGTTGGGCCGCACGTGCGCGACCGCCCGCCAGCCGTCCATCCCGCCGCGCACCCACAGCACCAGGTCGGCGAAGGACAGGTCGGAGATGAGCTGCCAGTCACCGGCGAGCAGGTGCAGCCACTCGGACTCGGCGGGCGCGAGGGCCGTCGTGTCGCGCAGCATCTCGGCGAGGGTGCTCACCCGCGGAAGCCTAGGTCACGACCCTTCCTGGGATGCGGCCCGCCCACCCCCGCCGACTTCTTGCGGACGGGCGACATCCGAACAGCCGGGAACGCCCGGCGGGTGTCGCCCACCCGCAATAAGTGGGGGGTCAGCTGCTGGCGCCGACCCGGATGACCGAGCGCAGGGTGCGCAGGGCCACCGACAGGGCAGCGATGTTCGGGTGCTCGAGCCGCCGGATCGCCGCCAGGGAGGTCTTGCTGCGCTGGACGGTGTCCTTGTTCGCCTTCTCCCAGGCCTCCCACTGCGCGGCCGGCTCGGCGCCGGCGTCCCCGACCTCGATGACCGCTCGGGTCAGCGCCTCGAGCACGGCGTAGAGGTCGTCGCGCAGGGCACCCCGGGCCAGGGCGTCCCACCGGTCGTCGCGCGGCAGCCCGGTGACCTTGCTGAGCATCGCGTCGATGCCGAACCGCTCCGAGACGAGGTAGTACAGCGGCGCCACGTCGATCGGGTCGCGACCGGTGTCGGTCGCGATGTCGACGATGTCGAGCAGCGAGTACCAGTCGAGCAGGGAGGCCGCGCGCAGGGCGAGCTGCTCGGGCACCCCGGCCTTGGTCAGCTCGGCCGCCTTGCGCTCCAGCCGGCGCTTCTCCTCGCCGCGCAACAGGGCGGGCACCTGGGTGCGCAGCTCGCGCACGATGCCGGAGAACCGCTCGACCTCCGCGCCGATGTCCAACGCCGACGGCCGCGAGGTGAGGAACCAGCGCACCGACCGGTCGAGCAGCCGGCGGAACTCGAGGTACAGCGCCGTCTGGGCAGCCGTGGGCACGACGTTGTCGAGCGCCTCGACCTCACGCACGTAGTCGGCCAGCCCGAAGACCTCGCGGCACACCACGAACGCCCGGGTGACCTGCTCGGAGGTGGCCCCGGCCTCCTCCTGCGCGCGGAAGGCGAAGGTGATGCCACCCCGGTTGACCACCGAGTTGACGACCGCGTTGGTCACGATCTCGCGACGCAGCGGGTGCCCGGCGAGCTCGCCCGAGTAGTGCTCGCGGATCAGCGGCGGGAAGTAGTCGGCCAGGGTCCGCTCGAAGTACGGGTCGTCGGGGATCGAGCTCGCGAGGATGTCCTGCTTGAGCGCGAGCTTGGCGTAGGCGACCAGTACCGAGAACTCCGGCGACTTCAGGCCCAGGCCGTCGTGCGCGCGCTTCTCGATCTCGGCGTCGGTCGGCAGGAACTCCAGGGCGCGGTCGAGGTCACCGCGCTCCTCGAGCCAGTGGATGAGGCGCTCGTGCACGCTGGCCATCGAGTGTTCCTGCGCCCGGGCGTTGCCGAGCAGCACGTTCTGCTCGTAGTTGTCGCGCAGCACGTGCGCGGCGACGTCGTCGGTCATCGCCACGAGCACCTCGTTGCGCTGCTCGATGGTGAGCTGGCCCTGGCGCACGACCTCGCCGAGCAGGATCTTGATGTTGACCTCGTGGTCGGAGGTGTCGACACCGGCCGAGTTGTCGATGGCGTCGGTGTTGACGCGAACCCCGCAGAACGCCGCCTCGATGCGACCGAGCTGCGACAGTCCCAGGTTGCCGCCCTCGCCGACCACCCTGACCCGCAACTGGTTTCCGTCGACCCGGATGGCGTCGTTGGCCCGGTCGCCGATCGAGAGGTGGTCCTCGGTGGACGCCTTGACGTAGGTTCCGATGCCGCCGTTCCACAGCAGGTCGACGGGTGCGAGCAGGATCGCGTGGATCAGCTCGGCCGGGGTCATCGTCTGCACGCCCTTGATGCCGAGCGCCTCGGCCATCTGCGGCGTCACCGGGATCGACTTCAGGCTGCGCGGGAAGACCCCGCCGCCGGCGGAGACGAGCGACTTGTCGTAGTCGTCCCACGAGGAGCGCGGCAGGTCGAACAGGCGACGGCGCTCGGCGAAGGAGGCCGCGGCATCCGGGGTCGGGTCGACGAAGACGTGGCGGTGGTCGAAGGCCGCGACCAGGCGGATGTGCTCGGACAGCAGCATGCCGTTGCCGAACACGTCGCCGCTCATGTCGCCGACGCCGACGACGGTGAAGTCCTGGCCCTGGGTGTCGACCCCCATCTCGCGGAAGTGCCGCTTGACCGACTCCCAGGCGCCGCGGGCGGTGATGCCCATCGCCTTGTGGTCGTAGCCGGCCGACCCTCCGGAGGCGAACGCGTCGTCGAGCCAGAAGCCGTACGACTGCGCGACGCCGTTGGCGATGTCGGAGAAGGTCGCCGTGCCCTTGTCGGCCGCGACGACGAGGTAGACGTCGTTGCCGTCGTGCCGCACCACGGACTCCGGTGCGACCGAGGCGCCCGAGACGCGGTTGTCGGTGATGTCGAGCAGGCCGGAGATGAACATCCGGTAGGCCGCCTTGCCCTCCTCCAGCCACGCCTCCCGGTCGACCGCGGGGTCGGGCAGCTGCTTGGGGTAGAACCCGCCCTTGGAGCCGGTCGGCACGATGACGGCGTTCTTGACCATCTGCGCCTTGACCAGGCCGAGCACCTCGGTGCGGAAGTCCTCGCGCCGGTCCGACCAGCGCAGCCCGCCACGGGCGACCGGGCCGAAGCGCAGGTGCACGCCCTCGACACGGGGGCTGTAGACCCAGATCTCGAACTGCGGCCGGGGTGCCGGCAGGTCGGGCACGGCCTTGGGGTTGAGCTTGAGCGAGACGTACGACCTGGGCCCCCCGTCGGATGCGGGCTGGTAGAAGTTCGTGCGCAGCCCGGCCCGGATGACGCCCAGGAAGGCCCGGATGATCCGGTCGTGGTCGAGCGAGGAGACCTCGTCCAGGGCGTCGACGACGCGGCCGGCGATCGCCTCCTCGGCGGCGGTTCGCTCGTCGGTGACCTCCGCGGCATAGCGCTCGGGGTCGAACCGTGCCTCCCACAGCTCGACGAGGTCGCGGGCGATCGTGGGGTGCGAGACGAGGGCGTCCTCGAGGTAGTCCTGCGAGTAGGTGGCCCTTGCCTGGCGCAGGTACTTCGCGACGGTGCGCAGCACGACGACCTGGCGCCAGGTGAGCTGGGACGCCAGGACCAGCCGGTTGAAGCCGTCGCTCTCGGCGCGGCCGTCCCAGACGGCGGCGACGGCACCCTCGAACAGGTCGCGCAGCCGCTCGTGCGGGCACTCCTCCCAGATCGCGGCGTCGGGCACCCGCAGCCCGAAGTCGTAGACGTGCAGGGCGGTGCCGTCGGCGCGAGCCACCTCGAAGGGCTGCTCGTCGACGACCTCCACGCCCATGTCGGTGAAGATCGGCAGGATGTCGGTGAGGCTGAGCGGGTCGACCCGGAACAGCTTGAACCGGCGCACGTCGTCGGGGGCGTCGGCCGGTCGGTAGAGCGCGACGCTGGTGCCGGTGCCGTCACCGAGCCGGTCGAGGTGGCTGAGGTCGGCCACGCCCTGGTTGACGCTGAAGGTCTCCTCGTAGGCGGTCGGGAAGGCACGCCCGAACCGGTCCATGAGGCGGTCGCCCTCCTCCTCGCCGCGGGCGGTTCGCAGCGCGTCGCCGAGCCGGTCGCTCCAGGTGCGGCTGACCTCGACGAGGCGGTGCTCGAGGGCGTCCTGCTCGGCGCGGTCGAGGGTGCGCACCCGCTGACCCTTGGGCAGGCGCACGACGAACTGCAGCCGGGAGAGGGCGGACTCGCTGACCCGCGCCGAGAACTCGACCGACTCGCCACCGAAGGTGTCCTTGAGGATCTCGGCCATCCGCAGCCGCACGTTGGTGTTGTAGCGGTCACGGGGGATGTAGACCAGGCACGACACGAAGCGCCCGAAGTCGTCCTCGCGGATGAACAGCTTGGTGCGGCGGCGCTCCTGCAGCTGGGTCACGGCCATGGCGGTCTCGTAGAGCTGCTCGATGCCGGCCTGGATCAGCTCGTCGCGCGGGTAGCTCTCCAGCACCCCGATCAGGTCCTTGCCGGTGTGGCTGTCGGGAGCCACCCCCGACCGCTCGAGCACGGCGTGCACCTTCTCGGCCACCAGCGGCACCCGCATCACCGACTCGGTGTAGGCCGTGGACGCGTACAGGCCCAGGAACCGGCGCTCGCCGACCACCCGGCCGGAGTCGTCGTACTGCTTGACCCCGACGTAGTCGAGGTGGGTGATGCGGTGCACCGTGGAGCGCGTGTTGGCCTTGGTCAGCACGAGGATGTTCGGCTCGTGCGCCTTGGCCGAGGCCTGCGGCGTCAGCAGGGAGGGGTCCCGACCCAGCGGCGGGTCGGACCGCAACAGGCCCAGGCCGGAGCCGGTGACCGGGGCGATGTACTCGCCGTCGCCGCTCTGGCGCAGCGTGTAGTCGCGGAAACCGAGGAAGGTGAAGTGGTCATCGGCCATCCAGCGCAGGAAGCGGATGGCGAGCGCGGTCTCGTCGGCGTCGATCCCCTGCGGCGGGGAGCCCTCGAGCTCGGCTGCCAGCACCAGGCACCTGCTGCGCATCTTGGGCCAGTCCTCGACCGACTGCCGCACGTCCTCGAGCACGTCGCGCACCGTGCGCTCGAGCAGGGCCCGGCGCTCCTCGTCGCTCTCGCGGTCGATGGACAGGAGCATCCAGGACTCGGCCAGCTCACCGACGGCGACCTTGATCTTCTTGCCGGTCACGTCGCGGGGCACGACCTTCTCGAGCTCGCCCACGGCATCGCGGCTGACGACGAGCTGTGGGTGCACGATCAGGTGGATGTCGATGCCGGCGTTGACCAGGGCGCCGGTCACCGAGTCGACGAGGAAGGGCATGTCGTCGGTGACGACCTGGAGCACGGTGCGCGCGTTGGACCAGCCGTCGGTCTCGGTGCTCGGGTTGTAGACCCGCACGTTGGCGACCCCGGGCAGCCGGTGCCGGGCCAGCTCGAGGTGGCTGGCGGCCGCACCGGCGTAGGTGTCGGGGGTCCGCGAGGTCAGCTCGTCAAGGGGCACGTGCCGGAAGTAGCGGGCCACGAACTCGGCTCCCCCACCGTCCGGCGCGGCCTCCTCGAACGCGGCTGCGATCGGTGCGAGGACGTCCTCACGAGTGCGAGCCTCAGGGGTCGACATGGCGCGGTGGCACTCCTTCGTCGCAACTCACCGGGGTGCGGTGGGACACACCGTCGTGTCCGCGCCCGAGCCTATCCACTTCCGGTGCGTGCGCCGGGCGGACCGAGCGCCCCGTGTCTCGTCGACGGGACACTTCCCGCGGCCGGCCCGAAACAAGGGCACGGCATCAGGATGCCGTCCGCAGTTGTTCGCGCCCGCTCGCCGGCTCGCGGCTAGCCGGAGCCGATGCGGCCGGCGATGATGCTGGTGACGACGACCGAGGTGATGGTCACCGTGGAGAACCCGGCGATGATCATCTTGGGCAGGATCTCGTGCTCGATGGCGGCGACCTCCTCGGGGCTCTCCCCCGCACCCTTGGCGGCCTCCTGCGACAGGATCATCGTTCCCGGGAAGCCGTAGAGCGAGGTGAGCCCGATGGCCACCGACATCGGGATGCTGTAACCGAGCAGCTTGCCGACCAGGGCCGAGAAGCCGGCGATGCCCAGCACGCCGAAGACGAAGACCAGCAGCAGCGGGAACGCCAGCGCCTTGAGGTCGGACACCTCGACGGTGGCCAACGGCCCGAACACCAGGATCATGATCGCGAGCATCATCAGGCCCAGCGAGTCGATGCCGGCCAGCACGGAGGGCTTGAACACCCCGAAGGTGCGCAGCAGGACGCCGAAGATGAGCGCCACGACGAAGGTGTTGAGGATGCCGTCGGTGAGGTTGTTGATGCCGAGCGAGACGAGGACGACCACGCCGACCACGAAGAGCGTGCCGGGGGTGTTGCGCAAGGCCGCGGGCAGCATCGACTTCGACTCCGCCCCCTCCTCCTGCACCTCGGCCGGGGCCAGGTTGCCGGCTCGGTACTCGTCCTTGAGCCGGGCCGCCTCCTTGCGCAGGATGAGCGAGGTCAACGGGAAGCCGACCAGCCCCTGCAGCGCCGCGATGAGGACGGGGAAGACCGCGATGGCGGTCAGGCCCACGCCGAGCGCGGCCTCCTGCACGATGATCACCGAGATGGTGCCCCCGCTCAGCGCGCCGGTGCCGGCCACGATGAAGTCGAGGGCCTGGGCGTAGCCGTCGGCCGCGCTGCCGCTGATCCTGCCGCCGAAGATCAGGCTGGCGACCCACAGGGCGATGCCGATGCCGAGGACCGTCGAGGCGCCGATGAGGAACGTCTTCCACTGCTTCTTGAAGTCGTCGAGGCTGATCATGGTGCCGAGGTGCACGATGATGAAGCCGACCACGACCCCCGCCAGCGCCAGCAGCGAGGAGCTGGCCAGCAGGTCGTCGGGGAAGATGCCGGTGAGGAAGCC
>DASQEZ010000122.1:0-22735 GCA_035633415.1 Ornithinibacter sp.
CTCCGGCTCGACGAGGTCCTCCTCGGGCTCAGCCTGGGACTCTTGCTCAGCCACAATCTCCGCCTCGACCAGGTCCTCCTCGGACTCCGGCTCCGGCTCGACCACAAGCTCGGGCTCGACCACGTCCTCCTCGGACTCGGTCACTCGCTCCGTCTCGACCAAGTCTTCCTCGGGCACGGGCTCCAGCTCGTCCGCGAGCTCGGATTCGGTCACAAACGCTGGCACAGGATCGGGCTCATCCGCAGGCTCGGGCTCCACCGCCTTCTGCGCGGGCTCCGGCTCGGCCGCTGACTCCGGCTCGACCAGGTCCTCCTCGGGCTCGGGCTCGGGTTCAGCTTCCAGCTCGACCAAGTCCTGCTCCGGCTCCGGCTCCGCCACAGGCTCCGGCTCGACCAGGTCCTCCTCGGGCTCGGACTCGGGCTCCGCCACAGGCTCCGGCTCGACCAAGTCCTCCTCGGGCTCGGACTCGGGCTCCGCCACAGGCTCCGGCTCGACCAGGTCCGGCTCGGGCTCGGGCTCGGGCTCAGCTTCCAGCTCGGCCAAGCCCTGCTCGGGCTCCGGTTCAGGCTCCAGCTCGACCAAGTCCTGCTCCGGCTCCGGCTCGGGCTCCGGATCGGCCACCGGCATCCTGGCGAGCTCGGCCAACGACCGTGGCGGGCTGGGCGCCGCGCGCTCCCCGGGTTGAGGCTGACCCTCACCGATCGACTCTTCCAACGAGTCCGGGTGCTCCCGCGGTACAAAGCTGTCCGCCGGGTCGACTCCTTCGGTTGGCGAGGCCGACGGATGCGTCCCGGCAACGTCCGCAGGAGTCGGCGCGAAAGGCGCCCCGACCCGTTCGACCTGCAACTCGTCCCCGTGGCCGGTGGCCTCAAGATACGAGAACAGCCAGGCCGCGGCCGGCTGGTCATACGCCGGCTTGGCCACAGGCCTGACCTCCGGCGCGACGTTGACCGGCGTGGGTGCGGCTTTCACCTCGGGTGTGACGGGGGCAGGCGGAGGCGCCGGTTCCACCATGGAGGCCGCTGTGGCCGGCTCCGGCAGGGGGGGAAGGGGCGGATCCTGCGGGGCGACGACATCCGGCTCCGTCACGGACGCATCCGGCGGCCCGGCCTCGACGTCGACGGGCAGGGGGGCGCGACGGGACCCCCGCAGGTGGAGCTTGCGCCGAAGGGGCGCGAGGGCACTCTCCTGGCGAATCTCCGCACGCGTCTTCGGCTCGACGTAGAGCCGACGCAGCTCGGAGACCCACTCCGTGACGTCGAGCGAGTCGCTCTCGCCACCGGTGACCTTCGCGGTCGGTTCCGGACGCTCGCCCTCGTCGGTCGGTTCCTGACGACCGCCCTCGTCATTCGGCACAGGGGGCTCAGGCACGCGGATGCGCCTGGGCGAAGGACCGCTTGAGGCGATCGACGGACACGTGGGTGTAGATCTGGGTCGTCGCCAACGAGGCGTGGCCGAGGAGCTCCTGGACCATCCGCAGGTCGGCGCCCCCTTCGAGCAGATGCGTCGCGGCGCTGTGCCGTAGCCCGTGCGGACCGAGATCCGGTGCGTCCGGCACGTGCTGCAGCAGGGTGTGGACGACGGCCCGGATCTGCCGCTGGTCGGCCCGGCGTCCGCGCCGGCCGAGCAGGAGGGCCGGCCCGCTGTCCGGACGAACGAGCCGTGGCCGGCCTTCGTCGAGCCAGGTCAGCACGGCGTGCCGGGCCGGAACCCCGAACGGGACCCGTCGCTCCTTGTCGCCCTTGCCGACCACCCGGAGCACGTTCGCGGAGAGGTCGACGTCGTCGATGTCGAGGCCGACCAGCTCACCCACCCGGACACCGGTGGCATAGAGCAGCTCGAGAGCAGCCCGGTCGCGCAGGTGCACCGGGTCGTCGTCGTCGGCGGCCACGGCCGCGACGTCGAGCAGCGCAGCGGCGGAGCGCTGGGCGAGCACGGGAGGCAGGGTGCGGTGCCTGCTGGGTGAGGTGAGCCGCAGCGACGGGTCGGTGGCGATCCGGCCGGTGCGCTCCAGCCAGCCGAAGAAGGTTCGCAGCGACGCCGAGGTCCGCGCGATCGTCGCCCGCGCCGCCCCGCGGCGCGAGAGATTTCCCAGCCAGGCGCGGAGGTCGGCGAGGCTGACCACCCCCAGGGCGTCGTCGTCGTGGACCCCCACCTCGTCGAGGAACACCCGAACGTCGCGCACGTAGGCGCGGACTGTGTGCACGGACCTACCACGCTCGGCACGCAGGTGGCGTTCGAACGCGGGCAGCACGTCAGAACGGGCGACGTTCACGGGCGCAGCGTGTCACCCCACCGGCCCCAAGCGCAACGAAACCGCCGATATGTCACACGGTGAACTGGCTGGTCGGGCGGGACTTCTTGCGCCACCGGCCACCATCCCTGGTGACCAGGCCTTCGGCATCCAGCGCCGCCAGGATGCCGATGAGCCGACGGACCTCGACCCCCGATGCCGAGGCCAGCCGGTCGGTGGTCGCGCCGCCGCGCGTCGGCACCGCCGACCACACGCGGTACGACTCCGGGTCCAGATCGTCGCCGGGCGCGGCCGGCACCGGTCGGACCCCATGCTCGGGAAGCAGGTCCTCGCCGATCCGGGCGGCCAGCTCAGCCACCTCCGCGGCGTCGGTGACGAGGACGGCATCCGTCTCACGCAGCAGTGCGTGACAGCCGGCCGAGGTCATGCTCGTGACCGGACCCGGCACCGCGCCGACCGGCAGGTGGTGGTCGCGTGCCGCCCGGGCCGTGGTGAGGGAGCCCGAGCGCAGATTGGCCTCGACCACGACCGTGGCCCGCGCCAGGGTGGCGATGATGCGGTTGCGCGCGAGGAACCGTGACCGGTAGGGCGCACACCCGACCGGCACCTCGCTGACCACCGCCCCGACGCGGGCGATCTGGTCGAGCATCGCGCGGTGTGCGGTGGGGTAGGCCCGGTCGGCGCCACAGGCAAGGACGGCGACGGTCGGCCCTTCGGCGGCCAGGGCGGCCCGGTGGGCGGCGGAGTCGACCCCGTAGGCCGCGCCGCTGACCACCGTGAACCCTCGCGCGGCCAGGCCGTCGGCCAGGTCGGCGGCGACCCGCAGCCCGTACTCGGTGGCAGCCCGGGACCCGACGATCGCGACGCTCCGCTCGACCAGGGCCCCCAGGTCGGGTGCGCCGCGCACGAACAGGCAATAGGGCGGCTCGTGCAAGCGGTCCAGGCCGGTCGGCCACTCGGGGTCGCCGGGCACGACGACCCGCACCCCCTGGTGCCCTGCCGCACGAGCGAGCCCTTCCAGGTCGAGCTCGGGCAGCCGCACCTCCCAGCCACTGCGCGACGACAGCCGCCCGGCGCGCAGCCGCACCAACGCCTCGACCGCGCCGCACTCCCCCAGCATCGTGCTCACCCCGACGTCGCGCGGCTCGGCGAGGAATGCCCAGGCGGCTCGGGCCCACCGCTCGTCGAGCTCGAGGCTGCTCGTCGCTCGGGGCGAGGCGCGCCGCCCGGTCATGCCGCCACCAGCTCGCCGCTGCGCAGCGCGAGACCGGTGGCGACCTCCTCGCGGCCCGGCACCTCCAGCCCGGCCAGGTCGGCCGCCGACCA
This sequence comes from Ornithinibacter sp., assembly GCA_035633415.1. Taxonomy (GTDB): domain Bacteria; phylum Actinomycetota; class Actinomycetes; order Actinomycetales; family Dermatophilaceae; genus Fodinibacter. The sequence continues at coordinate 3,581 of DASQEZ010000122.1, forward strand.
CGCGACGCGCAGCACCCGGTCGTAGCCGCGCAGCGTGAGCCGGCCCTGGTCGAGGCTGCGATCGAGCACGGCCGTGGTCTCGAGAGGCAGCCGGAAGGGCGCGCGCCTCAGCACGTGCCCCGGCACGAGCCCGTTGGTCGCCCAGCCGTCGGCGACCCACCGGTGGCGCTGGGCCTCCCTCGCCATGGCGACCCGGGCCGCGACCGTGGCGCTGGACTCCCCGGTCGCGTCGCCGAACGCCGCCCGGTGCACCGGGGGCACGTGCACCTGCAGGTCGACCCGGTCGAGCAACGGCCCGGACAAGCGCCCGGCGTACGACCGGATCTCCATCGGCTTGCACGAGCAGTCGAGCCCTTTGCCGTAGGAGCGCCCGCACGGGCACGGGTTGGCCGCGAGGACGAGCAGGAAGCGTGCCGGGTAGCGCACCACCTGCCGGGCCCGGGCGATGACCACCTCACCGGACTCGAGCGGCTGACGCAGGGTCTGCAGCACCGAGCCCTTGAACTCCGGTGCCTCGTCGAGGAAGAGCACGCCGTTGTGCGCCCGCGAGATCGCACCGGGCAGCACCACTCCGGACCCGCCACCGGTCACCGCCGCCATCGACGCGCTGTGGTGCGGTGCGACGAAGGGTGGCGTGCGGTCGAGCTCGACGACCTCGCCGACCTGGCCGGTCAGCGAGCGGATGGCGTGGGTCTCGAGCGCCTCCTCGCGGCTGAGCGGCGGCAGCACCGTGACGAGCCGTTCGGCGAGCATGGTCTTGCCCACCCCCGGCGGCCCGGACATCAGCAGGTGGTGGCCACCCGTGGCCGCGAGCTCGAGGGCCAGCCGTGCCTCCGGCTGCCCGACGACGTCGGCGAGGTCCGGGCCGCAGCGTGCCTCGACCGCGACGGCGACCGGCGGGGACGCCGGTGGGAGCGGCGTGCCGTGCTCGGCGGCGGCGTACCAGTCGACGACGTCGCGCAGGCAGCCGGCGCCGTGCACCGTCACCCCGTCGACGAGCTGCGCCTCACCGACGTTCTCCACCGGCACGACGACGTGAGTGGCCCCGGACCGCGCCGCCGCCAGGACCGCCGGCAGGATGCCGTGGACGCCCCGGACCCGCCCGTCGAGGGCGAGCTCGCCGAGGTGCGCGACGTCGCGGGCGAGGTCCCCCCGGATGACTCCGGCTGCCGAGAGCACCGCGACCGCGATCGCCAGGTCGAAGCACGCGCCGCGCTTGGGGATGGAGGCCGGCGAGAGGTTGACGGTGATGCGATGCGCCGGAACGGGCACGCCGCTGGTCGCCGCTGCGGACCGGACCCGGTCGGGCGACTGGGCGCACGCGGCATCCGGCATGCCACCGATCGCGAAGTGCGGCAGGCCCTGGGCGATGTGCGCCTCGACGTCGACCACGGTGCCCTCCAGCCCGGTCAGGGCGACCGATCGGGTGCGCCCGAGGCCCGATGTCACGACCCCACCCCGACGACGTGCCGGAGGACGGCGGGCCGACCCGGGAGGCACAGGATGCCCACGACGTCGACGCGCACCTGCGCCACCCGGGAACCCTCGCCGTGCCCGGCGAGGTATGCCGCCGCCAGCCGCCGCAACCGCATCGCCTTGGCGAAGGTCACGGCCTCGACCGGCTCGCCGAACCCCGACGACCGACGGGTCTTGACCTCGCAGATGACGAGGCAGTCGCCGTCTCGGGCGACGACGTCGACCTCGCCGTGTTCGCAGCGCCAGTTGCGGTCGAGCACCTCCATGCCCTGCTCGCGCAGGTAGCGCACGGCCAGTGCCTCGCCGTAGCGCCCCAGCGCCGCGGCCGGCCGCGGCGGACGGCGTGCGGCCGGCGGACGTGCCGCGGCGCGCGGACGCTGCCGGGCCGCGGAGGTGGGCGATGGCGGGTCGGTGCTGGTCATGAGCGCAGCCAACCGCCGCACGAGGACGACTGCGAGGCCCACCGCGAAGCTGTGGACGACGGCGCCGCGGGCCTCGCCCTGTGGACGGAGCCCCTGCGGGCTACCTCAGAACTCGCCCTTGGGCAGCTCGAGCTCGCTCTTGGCGAGCTCCTCGACGTTGACGTCCTTGAAGGTCACGACCCGCACCGTCTTGGCGAACCGGGCCGGGCGGTAGATGTCCCAGACCCACGCGTCGTGCATCGTGACGTCGAAGAACACCTCGCCGCCGTCGCTGCGCACCTTCACGTCCACGCTGTTGCACAGGTAGAACCGCCGCTCGGTCTCGACGACGTGGCTGAACAGCCCCACGACGTCGCGGTACTCGCGGTAGAGCGCGAGCTCCGCCTCGCTCTCGTACTTCTCGAGGTCCTCCGAGCTCATCGCTCTCCCACTCGCGTCAGGTCGGTCGTTCCGGTCAGGTACAGGTCGTCCGCACGCACCGGGGCGGTCCGCTCGTCGACCGCCACCTCCAGCACGCCCAGGGACGTCTCGTCATCATCATCCATCGTTCCCGGGAGGCGCCACGAGCGCCGGTGCAGCTCGCACGGCCCGAGGCGGCGCAGCGCGTCGAGGTGCTCGGGAGCGGCGTACCCCTTGTTCTCGACCCAGCCGTAGCCGACGTACGGCTCCTCGGCCCCGAGGTCGACCATGATCCGGTCACGCGTGACCTTGGCGAGCACGCTGGCCGCGGCCACCGACGAGCACGTCAGGTCGGCCTTGATCATCGTCGTCACCGGCGGGGTCTCCACCCGGTCCTCGTGGGCGAAGGCGAGCAGCCCGACATCCTCGGGTGAGGTGAGCCAGTCGTGGTTGCCGTCGAGGATCACCAGGTCGGGGCGGATGCCGGCCGCGGCCAGCGCCCGGCCCCCGGCCAGGCGCAGCGCGGCGATGATGCCGACCTCGTCGATCTCGTCGGGGCCCGCGTGACCGACGGCGTGAGCGAGGGCCCAGCGCTCGATGCGGGGCACCATCCGCTCGCGGGCGTGCGGCGCCAGCAGCTTGGAGTCCTTGACGCCCTGCGGGGCGGTGCGGCAGGTCTCGTCGATCAGGACGACGCCCACGGTGACGGGCCCGGCCAGTGCGCCGCGGCCGACCTCGTCCATGCCCGCGAGCACCCGGTGGCCCTCGCGCTGCAGGGCCCGTTCGACGCGCAGGCTCGGCCGGCGCGGACCCGCCGGGCTCACGGGCTCGCCGCCGCGTCGGGCACGCCGTCGAAGGTCTCCTCGTGGTCGGAGAGCCACCCGGCCCGGCCCAGCGGCCACACCACCGCCACCGCGCGGCCGGTGATGTCGTCGATCGGGACCGAGCCGTCGCTCCCGGTGCCCGACGGGTCGTGGAAGCGAGAGTCCTCGGAGTCGGAGCGGTGGTCTCCCATGACCCACACGTGGCCAGGAGGCACCGTGATGTCGAACGTCAGCGAGCTGGGCACGTCTCCGGGCTTGAGGTAGGGCTCGGTGATCTCCACGCCGTTGACCGTCAGCATGCGGTTCTCCGAGCAGCAGACGACGCGGTCGCCCGGCAGGCCGACGACCCGCTTGATGAGGTGGTCCTCGGACTCCGCCGGCAGCAGGCCCACGAAGACGAGCCCGTCGTGGATCGCCCCGGTGATGCCGGCACGCTCCACCGGAGGCACGGTCTCGAGCCAGCCGCCCGGGTCCTGGAACACGACGACGTCGCCCCGGTTGAGGTCGACCGGGCCCGGCGTCAGCTTCGAGACGATGACCCGGTCACCGACGAGCAGGGTGTCCTCCATCGACCCGGAGGGGATGAAGAACGCCTGGAGCAGCCAGGTCTTGACGACGAACGACAGCACCAGCGCCATGACGACGACCACCACGACCTCGCGGACCGCGGCCGTGACGATGCCGAACGCACCCTGCTGGTCGTCGTCGTCCGGCGTGACGTGCCGGCCCTTCCTGCCCTCGGCCACGGGGTCGGCCTCCGAGGCGCTCACCGGGCTGCCTCCGGGACGGGCACCGTGCCGAACCGGCTCAGCGGCCACACGCGCAGCACGACGGTGCCGACGACATCGTCTCGAGGCACGGTCGACACCGACGGGGCGGTCAGGGACACGGCATCCGACGTGGAGGAGCCGACGACGGCCAGCTCGTCCTGAGCGCCGATGTCGACGTTCAGCCGGTCGGCCAGCGAGGACAGGACGCGTCCGATGAGCCCGTCGGCCACGGGGGTCGACCGGTCGACGGCGGCGCTGGCCGTCGTGTCGACCACGACGAGGTCACCGGGGTCGGCCGCGGGCCGGACCTTCCACACGAGGACACGGTCTCCTGGTTCGACGGCGGGCGCGAGGGCGGACGTGGGGACGAAGTACGACTGGAGGACGAACGCCTGGACCAGGGCCGTCGCGACGAGCGCGGTGCCGAGCAGCAGCACCAGCCGGGGACGCCGCGACCCGGCCTCGGCCACGGGGGTGGCCGCTGCCGGGTCGGCATCGGGTCGGGCGATCACCCGGCGGAGCCTAGTCGGCTCGTCTGGGACGACCGCACCGGAACGAGGTCGTCTCAGCGGGCGATCGGGGTGTCCCGCTTCTCCTTGATCTTGGCGGCCTTGCCGCGCAGGTCGCGCAGGTAGTAGAGCTTCGCGCGACGGACGTCACCGCGGGTCACGACCTCGATGTGGTCGATGATCGGGGTGTGGAGCGGGAAGGTCCGCTCGACGCCGACGCCGAAGGACACCTTGCGGACGGTGAAGGTCTCGCCCACGCCGCCGCCGTGGCGACGGATGACGACGCCCTGGAAGACCTGGATGCGAGAGCGGGTGCCCTCGACGACCTTGACGTGGACCTTGACGTTGTCACCGGCGCGGAACGCGGGGATGTCGGTCTTGATCGACGCGGAGTCGAGCTCGTCGAAACGCTGCATGACGGATGTCGCTTTCTCGCGGCCTGCCACAGGTCACCCGCGGGTGTTCGGTGTTGCTGGGTTCGATGGTGCGTCCGCCGGGCCGCATGCCGTCCGGACCGGAGTCCTTGGCACTCCCCCTGTGGCGGGGGCCGTCGAGTCGACGGGACGCAGCGTCCCAGTCTGCCAGAGGTGTGCCGACCCGGCGAAATCCGCGGATGCCGTGCCACGGCCGCCGCGCGAGCCTCCCCTCCCCCTCTCGCGAGTCGGGTGCCGAGGTGGCTGCCGGGACGACCGCCTGGGCACCCGACTCCGCTGCACGGCATACGGTGTGCGCGTGACGATCGACCCGGGCCTCCCCGTCGCCCTCGCGGTGGTGCTGCTGCTCACCCTCACCGTCACGATGTACCTCGTGGGGCGGCTCCCCCGCCCCGGCTCGACCCTGTTCGCCGCGGCGCGGGCGATCGTGCAGCTGAGCATCGCCGCGCTGGTCATCGCCGCGGTCATCAGGTCGCTGGTGTTGTCCCTGGTGCTCCTCACGTTCATGTTCGTCGTCGCCGTGGTGACGACGGTGCGCCGCGTCGAGGCGCCCCGCGCCTGGCCGTGGGCGACCCTGTCGATGCTCGCCGGGCTGCTGCCGGTGGTCCTCATCATCCTGCTGACCCGCACCGTGCCCCCCACCGGCATCGCGCTGGTGCCCGTCGTCGGCATCCTCGCGGGCAACACGATGAACGGGCACACGCTCACCTGCCGCCGCGCGTTCTCCGCGCTGCGCGAGGAGAAGGGCCAGTACGAGGCGGCGCTCTCGCTCGGGCTGACCCGGGCCCAGTCGATCGCCGAGGTGGTTCACCGCCGGGTGCCCGAGGCGCTGATCCCCGGCCTGGACCAGGTGCGCACGGCCGGGGTGGTCACCCTGCCGGGTGCCTTCATCGGGGTGCTCCTCGGCGGCGGCTCACCCGCGCAGGCCGCGGCCGCGCAGGTGCTCGTGCTGATGGGCATCATGGCCGCCCAGACGACCACGGCCGTGGTGGCCGAGCGGCTCATCGGCGAGGCCCTGCTGCTGCCCGACGACCTGAAGGCCTCGCTGCGGCCCTGACCGCCGTTCTCCGCGCGGAGAGGCCGGCACCGAGTGCCTCCATGGACGGACAAACGCACGACGAGGTTCGCCTCCTGAGCGTGTGAGCACCCCCGGATGGCCCGTTTGCCCGTCCGTGGGCGCGCTCGTCAGGCCCTCGCGGGCACGCCGAGCCCTGCATCCGTCCTCGGCTGAGGTGGGAGCCTCGGCGCGGCGAGCGCTCGGGGTCAGTGGCGGCGCTTGGTGAGGTCGACGGCCCCGGGGTACGTGGGCTCGCCCGGCGCCGGTCGGTAGCCGGCGCGCCTGTAGAAGCGCTGGTTGCCCTCCTCGAGCACACCGGTGGTCAGCCAGAAGTGGGTCGTTCGGGCCGGGGCGAGGGACTCCGCGAGCTCGAGCAGCTCGCGGCCGAGCCCGCGGCCCTGCAGGTCAGGGGCCACCATCAGCCGGCCGACCTCCCACCGGCTGGCGTCATCGGGATGCGTCCGCCCGCGCACAGACGCCACGAGGCGCCCCGAGGAGCCGTCGACGGACCGCGCCCGCACGGCGTACGTGGTCCACAGCGCCAGCGCGGCCACGACGTCGACGTGCTCCTCCACCAACGGGGGCACGACCCAACGACCCTGCGCCGCAAGCCCTTCGCGCACCCAGCAGGCGCGCTGCAGCACGAGCAGCTCCGCGGCATCCGCCTGGGTCGCGACCAGCACGTCGAGGTCGACCAGCGCCTCCGTGGTCGCGGAGACCGGAAGCAGGTCGGGGCGGCGGGATGCCGTGCGCTCCAGACGCTGGGCGTGCCGCCACGCCGCGATCGCGCCGTGGTCGCCGGACAGGAGCACCGGCGGCACCTCGCGCGCGATGCCCGCGTCGTCCCACGTGGCCGGGCGCGTGTAGACGGGGTACTCGAGCAGGCCGTCCTCGTGCGACTCCTCGACGAGCGACTCGGCGTTGCCGACGACGCCGGGCAGCAGGCGCCCGACGGCCTCGACCATGGCGAGCACGGCGACCTCCCCACCGTTGAGGACGTAGTCGCCGAGCGAGACGACCGTCACCGGCATCCGGGCGGCGGCATGCTCGTGGACACGCTCGTCGATGCCCTCGTACCGCCCGCAGGCGAAGGCCAGCCAGGGCTCGGTCGCGAGCGAGCGCGCCAGTGCCTGGGTGAACGGGACGCCCCCGGGGCCGGGCACGACGAGGTGCGGCACCGCGGCCCCCGCCCCCGCCGGCCCGGACGCCACGACGGCATCGAGCGCCTCGGCCCACGGCTCGGGCTTCATCACCATCCCGGCGCCGCCGCCGAACGGGCTGTCGTCGACGGTGCGGTGCCGGTCGTGGGCGAAGTCGCGCAGGTCGTGCACACGCACGTCGAGGATGCCGTCACGCCGCGCCTTGCCGATGAGCGAGAGCTCGAGGGGTGCGAGGTACTCGGGGAAGATCGAGACGACGTCGACGCGCACCGGGGTCACACCCCGAGGTCGAGCAGCCCCGGCGGGGCGTCGACGACGACCCGGCCGGCGTCGAGGTCGACCTCGGGCACGATCGCGAGCACGAACGGCACCTGCGCCTCGCGACCGTCCGGCAGGAGGATGACCAGGCGGTCCTGGGCCGCTCCGAGCTCGAGCCCGCCCACCTCGCCGAGCACGGAACCGCCGGGGTCGACGACGGTCATCCCGCGCAGCTGCTCCTCGGTGAAGACGTCCTCGTCCTCGTCCACCGCCGGCAGCACGTCGGCGCCGTCGACGACCAGGCGGGTGCCGCGCAACGACTCGGCGCCGGTCCGGTCGGGAATCTCCTCGAACGCCACCAGCCAGACCCCGTTGTGGACGCGGGTCGAGCGCACCGTGAGCCGTCGAGGCACCCCGGACCCGGAGCCCGCCTCGGTGTCGATCGCGGCACCGAGGGCGAGCCGACGCTCGGGCTCATCGGTGTGCAGCTGCACGGTCACCTCCCCGTGCAGGCCGTGCGGCTTGCCGATCCGGGCGATCACGGTGCTCTGGCTCACGGGTCCATCCTGTCGGAAGCGCTGCGGGTGGGACGACGACGGCGGGGTGTGGCCGGGGAGTCTCCTCCCGGCACACCCCGCCGTGGTGGTGGTGGTCGGGTCAGCGGACCCGGTCGGTGTCGACGATGTCGATGCGGATCTGGCGACCGCCGGCGAGCGCACCCATGACGGTGCGCAGCGCGCTGGCGGTGCGGCCGGAGCGACCGATGACGCGGCCCAGGTCGTCGGGGTGGACACGCACCTCGAGGACCTCACCGCGGCGCAGGTCCTTGCGGCGCACCTGCACCTCGTCCTTGTGGTCGACGATGCCCGTCACGAGGTGCTCGAGAGCCTCCTCGAGCACGGTCAGGCCTTCTCTCCGTCGGTGGCCTCGGCCGCGGGTGCCTCGGCCGCGACGGCCGGGGCCTCCTCGGCGGCCGGAGCCTCAGCAGCCGGGGCCTCGACGGCCGGCTCGGCCTTCTTGGCCGCGCGCTTCCTCGGCGTGGTGGCGCCGGTGCCGTCGTCGGTGGTCTTGCCCGCAGCGGCGAGCGCGGCCTCGTAGAGGTCCTTCTTGGGGGTCTTCGGGGCCTTGACCCGCAGGGTGCCCTCGGTGCCGGGCTCGCCCTTGTACTTCTGCCAGTCACCGGTGATCTTCAGCAGCGCGGCGACGGCCTCGGTCGGCTGGGCGCCGTTGGTGAGCCAGTACTGCGCGCGCTCGCTGTCGATCTGGATGACCGAGGGCTCCTCGGTGGGGTGGTACTTGCCGATCTCCTCGATGGCCCGGCCATCGCGCTTGGTGCGCGAGTCCATGACGACGACGCGGTAGAACGGTGCACGGATCTTGCCCATGCGCTTGAGTCGGATCTTGACGGCCACGGTGGTGGTCACTCCACTTCATCTGGTGAGCACGGCGAGACCGCGCACGGCTCGCGCGGGGTGCCGGATGCTCCGGTGTAGGCGTCCGGTCCGGCGGGCACGAACGTGCGCCGACCGGACGGGTACAGCCGTCCATTCTGCCAGACCGGGGCGCGTGGCCCGACCATGCGCTCGCCTGGTCGCCGCCACGGCCGGGTCCATGATGCAAGACATAACCAACTGTTTGTTGACCCATAAGCAGATGCCCAGTGAGACTGACCCCAGACGGATCGCACACCATCTCCGGGGGGCCTCATGCGCAAGCTCGTCCTGCTCGCCCTCGTCGGCCTGGGCGCTCAGCTCGTCGACGGGTCGCTGGGCATGGCCTACGGCGTCACCTCGACGACCCTGCTGCTCGCCATCGGCACCAACCCGGCCGCGGCATCGGCCACCGTGCACCTCGCCGAGATCGGGACGACGCTGGCGTCGGGAGCCGCGCACTGGAAGTTCGGCAACGTCGACTGGAAGGTCGTGCTGCGAATCGGCATCCCCGGCGCCCTGGGGGCCTTCGTGGGGGCGACGTTCCTGTCGAGCCTCGACACCTCGGTCGCTGCGCCGCTGATGTCCGTGATCCTGCTCGCCCTGGGCCTCTACGTGCTCGTCCGCTTCACGGTCAAGGGCCTGCGCCGGGACCGCCTCGGCCACCCCCTGCGCGCGCGCTTCCTGGCCCCGCTCGGGCTGGTCGCCGGCTTCGTGGACGCGACCGGTGGCGGTGGCTGGGGGCCGGTCGGCACCCCCGCGATCCTCGCGAGCGGCCGCCTCGAGCCACGCAAGGTGATCGGCTCGATCGACACCAGCGAGTTCCTCGTCTCGGTCGCCGCGAGCCTGGGCTTCCTGCTGGCCCTGGGCACCGCCGGCATCGACGTCGGCTGGGTGCTGGCGCTGCTGGCCGGTGGGCTCGTGGCGGCCCCCATCGCTGCCTGGCTGGTGCGCCGGGTGCCGCCGCGGGTGCTCGGATCGGCCGTCGGCGGCATCATCGTGCTCACCAACGCCCGCACCCTGCTGCGCAGCGACTGGGTCGGCGCTCCGGACGCCACGCGCTTCGCCGTATACGCCCTGGTCTTCGCGGTGTGGGCCGGCGCCGTGGCGTGGTCGGTGCGGGCGCACCGCGAGGAGCTCGCCCTCGAGCGCGAGCTCGCCGTTCTCGAGGCGGCCGAGCAGGGCTCCGCCGCCCGTCGCACCGGAGCCGCCGAGCCCGCCTGACCGAGCCGGTCAGGTGACGGGGCGACCGCGCAGGACGACGAGCGACGGGGCCGCCAGGGCGGCGAGGTCCTCGCGCGGGTCGTCGGGGTACACCACCAGGTCGGCCTCCTCCCCCTCCTCGAGCCCGGGCCAGCCGAGCCAGGCACGGGCCCCCCAGCAGGCGGCCTCCAGTGCCTCGGTCGTCGTGAACCCCGCGTGCGCGAGGTGCGCCACCTCGGTGGCGACGAGACCGTGCGGCAGCGAGCCGCCGGCATCCGTGCCGACGAACACGGGGATGCCGGCGTCGCGCGCGTCGGCGATCGTCGCGTACCGCCGCTCGTACAGGTCGATCATGTGCCCGTAGTAGGACGGGAACTTCTCGCGCGCGGGCTCGGCGATCTGCGGGAAGGTGTCGATGTTGACCAGGGTCGGCACGATGGCGATCCCCTGCGCCGCGAACGACGCGATGGTGTCGGGCTGCAGGCCGCAGGCGTGCTCGACGCAGTCGGTGCCGGCGGCGGCCAGGTCGCGCAGCGACTCCTCGCCGAAGCAGTGCGCCGTCACCCGGGCGCCCTCGTCGTGGGCCGCCGCGACCGCCTGGGCCAGGACCTCGGCCGGCCAGCACGGTGAGAGGTCGCCGGTCTCGCGGTCGATCCAGTCACCCACGAGCTTGACCCATCCGTCGCCGGCCCGGGCCTCCAGTCGCACCTGGTCGGCGAGCTGCTCGGGTTCGACCTCCCAGGCGAAGTCGCGGATGTAGCGCCGGGTGCGGGCGATGTGCCGGCCGGCTCGCACCAGGCGCGGCAGGTCGTCGCGGTCCTGCACCCAGCGGGTGTCGGCGGGTGAGCCGGCATCGCGCAGGAGCAGGGCGCCGGCGTCGCGGTCGGCCAGCGCCTGCTCCTGCGCGGTGGCGTCGTCGACGGCGCCGTGGGCGCCGAGCCCGATGTGGCTGTGGGCGTCGACCAGCCCGGGAAGGACCCAGCCCGGCACGGTGGTGACCTGGGAGCCGCCCGTGGGCGCCACGTACGTGATGCGGCCGCCGACCACCCAGGCCTCGTCACGGACGTCGTCGGGCCCGAGGAGGACGGGACCGGTGAGGTGCAGCACCTGTGCCATGGGCCGACCCTAGCCGGGCGCCGGTGGGCTCAGCCGCCCACACGGCCGATCGTGTAGCGCATGTCCTGCCAGACGACGACCCGACCGGCCTCGTCGCGAGCGTCCTCGAGGAGCTCCCCGGCCCGGGCCTCCAGGGCGTCCCGCTCGTGGGCGGGGACCAGCGCCCACATGGCCCGCTGGCCGGTGCTCATCGAGAAGGCCTTCCACCCGTCCACGTCACCCCACGGCACGTCGACGCGCCGGGTCACCGTGTGCACCCCGGCCGCCCCGGCGCCGCGCAGCAACGCCTCCACTCCCGCGTCGCTGGCGAAGGGGGCGTCGGGGCCGACCGCCTTCGGGTCGAGCATCGCCGGTGGGAGCCACGGCCGGAACAGTGCGTTGACGGCCGTCCACACCGGGTGCTCCTCGCCGAACGTGGCCAGACCGATGCGGCCCCCGGGCGCCAGCAGGGCGACCCAGCGGGCCAGCGCGGTGGCGGGGTCGGGCAGGAAGAACAGCACGAGCGAGGAGGCGATGAGGTCGTAGGCGCCCTGTGGCAGGTGCGGGTCGCCGGCGTCCATCACCTCGGCACGCGCGTCGTAGCCCTGCGCGGCGAGGAACGCCCTGGTGTGCTCGACCATGGCCGGGCTGAGGTCGATGGCGTCGACCGCACCCGCGGGCAGCACCGCGCGGGCGAGCAGCGACGTCACCGCCCCACGCCCGCACCCGATGTCGAGCACCCGCTCGCCGCGCCGCGGGGCGAGCGCCTCGACGAGCCCCTCGGCGGTCGGTACGGCGAACGGCACGCCGCTCTGGTCGTAGTCGTCGGCGATGGCCTCGAAGGTGGCGCGCACCCGCGCGACTCCGTCCGGCACAGGAGTGCTCATCGCCCGAGTATGGCCGGGCGCGGCCCGCACCGACAGGTGTCAGTCGGCGGGGAGGAGGCGAAGCACCCGGCGCAGTGTCTCGGTGACGACCTCGGGGGCCTCGCTGTGCACCCAGTGGCCCACACCGTTGACGACGACCGGGCGGGCCCGGGGGAACAGGGCACGCATCTGTGCCGTGTCGGCGTCCTTGACGTAGCTCGAGTCGCCACCGACCAGCCAGACCACCGGGCCGTCGTAGGCCGGGGCGCCGGTGTCCGGGAAGTCGGCGATCTGCGAGTCGGCGCCTCGCGCGGCATCCCGGGCGAGCAGCTCGAGGTTGGCCTGCCACGACCAGGTGGTGCCGTGCCGTCGCAGGTTCTGCAGCAGGAAGCCGCGCACCCCCGGGTCGGGCTCGACCGCGGCGAAGCGGCGCTCGGCGTCGGCGCGGCCGGTCAGCTCGTGCAGCGGCAGGACCCGCATCGCCTCGATGTAGTGGACGAACCGGTCGAGGTCGCCGTAGTCCTTGGGTGCGATGTCGACGACGACCAGGCTGCGCACCAGCTCGGGGTGGGTCAGTGTGGCCACCATGGCGACCTTGCCGCCGAGCGAGTGCCCCACGAGCACCCACGGCTCGCCCGGCGCGGCGGCCTCGAGCGTGGCGGCGACGCGGGCGGCGTACGTCTCGAAGGAGAACTCCTGCGTCCACGGCGAGCGACCGTGGTCGGGCAGGTCGACGAGCAGGCAGCGCGCCGCGGTGCCGTCGGGCCCTGCGAGCGCCTTGGCGATCTGCGTCCAGTTGCGCCCCTGCCCGAACAGGCCGTGCAGGAACGCCACCCGCGGCCCGGCGGTGCCGACCGCCATCGTGTGCAGCCCGCGCGGCTCCCTCGAGGTCACTGCCCGAGGAACTTCTCGAAGCCCTTGGGCAGCGAAGCCGGGTCGATGGCGGCGGGGTCGATGCCACCGGGTGCGCCGGCGCCACCCGCTCCGCCGAAGGCGCCACCACCGGTGGTTGCCGGGCGCTGGCTCGCGGCCCGCTCCTCCGCCGCCCGCTTGGCCGGGTTCCCGGACTTGGACTTCTTGCGCTGCGGCACCTGCTGACGCCCGCGCTTGCCCGGGCCGGAGCCGCCCCCGGGCAGGCCCGGCATGCCGGGGACACCGCCGCCCTTGGCCATCTGCTTCATCATCTTCTGCGCCTCACCGAAGCGCTCCAGCAGCTGGTTGACCTCCGAGGTGCTGACGCCCGAACCCTTGGCGATGCGTGCGCGGCGCGAGCCGTTGATCAGCTTGGGGTGGTTGCGCTCGAACGGGGTCATCGAGAAGACCATCGCCTCGACCCGGTCGAACTCCTTCTCGTCGAAGGCCTCGAGCTGGGCGCGCATCTGGCCCATGCCGGGCATCATGCCGAGGATCGACTTCAGCGAGCCCATCTTCTTGATGGCGGCCATCTGCTGGAGGAAGTCGTCGAAGGTGAAGTCCTCGGCCGCGAGGAACTTGCGCTCCATCTCGGCGGCGTCGGCGCGGTCGAAGGCCTGCTCGGCCTGCTCGATGAGGGTGAGCACGTCGCCCATGTCGAGGATGCGCGACGCCATCCGGTCGGGGTGGAAGACCTCGAAGTCCTTCACGCCCTCGCCGGTGCTGGCGAACATGATCGGGCGGCCGGTGACCGAGGCGACCGACAGCGCGGCTCCACCGCGGGCGTCGCCGTCGAGCTTGGTGAGCACGACACCGGTGACGTCGACGCCCTCCTGGAAGGCGTGGGCGGTCTCGACGGCGGCCTGGCCGATCATCGCGTCGATGACGAACAGCACCTCGTCGGGCGAGATCGCGGCCCGGATGTCGGCGGCCTGCTGCATCAGCTCGGTGTCGATGGCGAGGCGACCGGCGGTGTCGACGATGACGACGTCGTGCTGGCTGCGCCGGGCCTGCTCGATGCCGGCGCGCGAGACCGCAACCGGGTCGCCGTGGCTGCGCGTCCCCTCACCGGTCTCGGTGACGACGTCGTGGCCGAAGACGTTGCCGCGCTCGGGGGCGAAGACCGGCACGCCGGCACGCTCGCCGACGACCTCGAGCTGGGTCACGGCGTTCGGCCGCTGCAGGTCGGCGGCGACCAGGATCGGGGTGTGGCCCTGGTCCTTGAGCCAGCGGGCGAGCTTGCCGGCGAGAGTCGTCTTGCCCGAGCCCTGCAGGCCCGCCAGCATGATGACGGTCGGCGGCTGCTTCGCGAACCGGATGCTGCGGGTCTCACCGCCCAGGATGCCGACGAGCTCCTCGTTGACGATCTTGACGACCTGCTGCGCCGGGTTGAGCGCCTCGCTGACCTCGGCCCCGAGCGCCCGCTCGCGAACGGCGTGGGTGAACTCCTTGACGACGGGCAGCGCGACGTCGGCATCGAGCAGAGCCAGGCGGATGTCGCGGATCGTCTTGTTGACGTCGGACTCCGAGAGACGCCCCTTGGTGCGGAGGTTCTTGAAGGTCTCGGTCAGGCGGTCGGAGAGGCTGTTGAACACTGGTCAAGGCTAACGGCTGGGAACGATCGCTCCGGACCGCCGCTCCCCCACCGCGGACGTGGGTGAAGATCGCCGGGTCCACGGCGGTCTTCACCCACGTTCGCGGTTCGAGCCGGGTGGGTCAGATGCCGTCGCAGGTGTCGATCACCAGGCTGACCGCCTGCGCGACCCGGGCGGGTGGCAGGGGCAGCCCGTCGGCGCCGGTGAGGTAGAAGGTGTCGAGGGTCTGCCCGGCGTAGGTCGCGATGTGCGCCGAGCGCACCGAGATGCCGGCCGCCGCGAGGGCGGCCCCGAGCTCGTGGAGCAGGCCGGGCCGGTCCTGGGCGCGCACCTCGAGCACCGTGGCGTCGCTGCTGGCTCCCGGCACGACCAGGGCGCGGGCCTGGCCGGGGGTGCCGATCGACGCCTGGCCGGAGGGCCGTGACACGTGCGCCCGACGGCGGTCCAGGGTGGACAGCGGACCGCGGTCGCCGCGGCCGAGGCGCGCCAGCCCTCGCTCGATGCGGGCGGGGTCGGGGACGGCACCGCTGGGCGACTCCACGTGCCACTCGTTGACGGCGACGTGGTCGACGGTGCGCAGGATCGCCGTGCGCACGGTGTGCCCCTCCGCCGCGAGCAGGCCGGCCGTGTCGGCGAACAGGCCGACCCGGTCGAGGTCGGTGATGTCGAGCCGGTGCGAGCCCCCGGTCGCGATGACGCGGACGTTCGGCTCCCCGGCGCGGACCCCGGCGAGCACCATGGGGTCGAGGAGACCGGTGGGGTCGGCGGCGTCCGCGGCGGCGCCGTCCACCGGCGTGCCGATCCTCGAGGATCCGTCGAGCCGTTCCCGCACCGCGACCGCGAGCTGGTCGAGGAGGGTGGCGCGCCAGTCGGTCCACGCCGCAGGACCGGCGGCCGAGGCGTCGGCCTCGGTGAGTGCGAGCAGCATCTCGAAGACCTCGCGGTCGCCGTCGACGGCCGCCACGGCCGCGTCGACCGTCGCCGGGTCCTGGTGGTCGCGGCGGGTCGCGAGCTCGATCAGGGTCAGGTGCTCGCGCACGAGGAGGACCAGCACGTCGACGTCGCGCGGGGGGAACCCCCACCGCGTGACGATGCCGCGGGTCAGGTCGGCGCCGGTCACCGAGTGGTCGTGCGAGCCGCTCACCTTGCCGATGTCGTGGAGCAGGGCGGCGACGAGCAGCAGGTCGGGTCGCGAGACCCGACGCACCAGGCCGGCAGCGCGCACCACGGCCTCGACGAGGTGCCGGTCGACGGTGTGCCGGTGCACCGCGCTGCGCTGCGGACGTGAGCGCACGGCGGCCCACTCGGGCAGCCAGGTGTCGACGATGCCGACCTGGTCGAGCCCTTCCCACACGGTGGTGAGCCCGGGGCCGGAGGCCAGGAGGTCGCCGAACAGGTCGCGCAGCGGCGCGGGCCAGGGGTCGGACGGCACCGGCGCGTGCCGGGCGAGGTTGTCGAGGGTCGCCGGCGCGATCGGCAGCCCCCCGCGCGCTGCGACGACCCCGGCGCGCATCGGCATCCCCTCGTCGGTCTCGGCGAGGCGCGCCGAGCCGAGCACGACCTCACCGTCGCTGGCGAACAGGCCGTGGCCGAGGGGGGTCATCTGCGGTCGGCGCGGGCCGACCCGAAGGGTGCGCGCGCGCTGGGACTGACCGGCCCGGCGCAGCGTGCCGTCGAGGGCGTAGGCGATGTGCCGCCCGGCCCGGGAGACGGCGGTGAGCAGGTCGTCGGCGTCGTCGTGGCCGAGCAGCGCCGCGACGGCGTCGTGCTCCTCACGACCGAGGCGGTCGCGGCCACGGCCGGTGACGACGTGCACGGCATCCCGGACGTCGAGCAGGAGTGCGTGGGCGGCATCGACCCCGCCGTGGGGGCGGTCGGCGAGCCACGCCTCGGCCAGGGCGGAGAGCACGGTCATGTCGCGCAGGCCGCCGTGCGCCTCCTTGAGCTCGGGCTCGATGGACTGCGCCAGGTCGCCCTGGCGCTGGTGGCGCGAGACGACCGCCTCGACGAGCTGGGGCAGCCGCTTGCGGGCGTTGCCGCGCCAGTCGTGGGCGACGGTCGAACGGGCTGCGGCGACGAGCTGCTCGTCGCCCGCGAGGGACGCGAGGTCGAGCAGGCCGACGGCTGCCGTGAGGTCGGCGGCCGCCACCTGGCGGCACTGGGTGACGGTGCGGACGCTGTGGTCCAGCCGCACCCCGGCATCCCAGATGGGGTACCAGATGCGGTCGGCGAGAGCGGTCAGCTCCTTGGCGGGGAGCGAGCGCTCGGAGTGGAGCAGGACGAGGTCGTAGTCGCTGAGCGGCCCCGCGTCGCCGCGGCCGATGCTGCCGACCGCGGCGAGCGCGATCCCCTCGATCTGCGCCCCACCGGTCGCGGCCCGCCACACCTGTGCGAGCCAGTCCCGGTTGAACGCGGAGAGGGCCGCCCGGCGGGCCGGGCCGGCACCCGCGACGGCGAAGTCGCGGGTGCCGGCCAGGTCGAGCCGGCGCGAGCCGATCTCACTCGAGGGGGTGGACATGCTCAGATGGCCTCGACGCCGCGCTCCCCGGTGCGGACCCGGGCGACATCCTCGACGGGGATGACCCAGATCTTGCCGTCACCGATGCGCCCGGTCTGGGCCGCCTTGAGGATGACGTCCACGACGGAGCTCGCGTCCATGTCGTCGACGAGCACCTCGATGCGGCTCTTCGGCACGAAGTCGACGGTGTACTCGGCACCGCGGTAGACCTCGCTGTGACCGCGCTGGCGTCCGTAGCCGTGCGCCTCGCTGATCGTCATGCCCTGGATGCCGAAGGCCTCGAGGGCCTCCTTCACCTCGTCGAGCTGGTGGGGCTTGATGACTGCGGTGACGAGCTTCATGACTGGGCTCCTTCGAGGTTCTTGGAGTCGGAGGGCGCAGCGTGCGCGCCGCCGAAGCTGGCGGCACCCACGCGGCCACCGACGGACACGAGGTCGTACGCGGACTCGGCGTGCTCGGCCTGGTCGATGCCGGCGACCTCGACGTCCTCGGGGATGCGCCAGCCGATCGTCGCCTTGAGGGCCAGGGCGATGACGAGCGTGACGACTCCGGAGATGACGATGGTGGACAGGGCGATCAGGATCTGGACGACGGTCTGGTCGATGCCACCACCGTAGAAGAGACCGGTGGAGGTGGCGAGCAGGCCGGCACCGATGGTGCCCCAGAGGCCGGCGACGAGGTGCACGCCGACGACGTCGAGCGAGTCGTCGTACCCGAAGCGGAACTTCAGGCCGACCGCGAGCGCCGACAGGCACCCGGCGACGACGCCGAGGGCGATCGAGCCGAGCGGGCTGAGCGCGCCACACGCGGGGGTGATGGCGACCAAGCCGGCGACGACACCGGAGGCGGCACCGACCGAGGTGGCGTGGCCGTCGCGCAGCTTCTCCACCAGGAGCCAGCCGACCATGGCCGCGCAGGTTGCGGTCGTCGTGTTGATCCACACCAGGGCGGCGGTGCCGTCGGCGGCGAGCTCCGAGCCGGCGTTGAAGCCGAACCAGCCGAACCAGAGCAGGCCGGCGCCGATCATGGTGAGCGGCACGTTGTGCGGGCGCATCGCGATCTTGCCGAAGCCGATTCGCTGGCCGACGACGAGGGCGAGGACCAGGCCGGCGATACCCGCGTTGATGTGCACGACGGTGCCACCGGCGAAGTCGATCGGCACGACGTTGGCGGTGCCGTCGGTGGAACCGAAGAGCAGGGAGGACAGGCTGGTCTCGTTGGCCGAGAGGAGGCCGCCGCCCCAGACCATGTGGGCGATCGGGAAGTACGAGAACGTCACCCACAGGGCGCTGAAGACCAGCCACGTCGAGAACTTGACGCGGTCGGCCAGGGCGCCGCTGATGAGGGCGACGGTGATGACCGCGAAGGTCAGCTGGAAGCCGACGAACGCGAGCTCGGGGATGTTGCCGTAGCCCTCGTAGCCGAAGGGGTTGACGATCGTGTCGGTGGTGCCGCTCAGGCCGAAGTGCTGGAACGGGTTCGAGATGATGCCGGCGATGTTGTCGCTGCCGAACGACATCGAGTAGCCGTAGAGGACGTAGACGAGGCCGACGACGCCCATCGCGCCGAACGACATCATCATCATGTTGAGGACCGACTTGGTCCGGGTCATGCCGCCGTAGAACAGCGCGAGACCGGGAGTCGTCATGAGGAGGACGAGGGAAGCGCAGAGGATGACGAACGCCGTGGACGCGTAGTCGATCTGGTCTGCTGCCTCCGCAAAGGGCATCAGTGGTGTGCTCATGGCGACAACGGTGGCGGCACGGGGTTTCGCGACCCGCGCCCTTGTGTTTCCGTCGTGTTGCATCGTGACGCCGGGTGTAAGCATCGGGTTTCCGGGAGCCGTCAGTCCCGCATGCTGAGACTCGGTGACCGCGGGACGATACGGATCTACCCCGCCGAGTGCGACGCCCTCGTGCCGGGTGGCGGCCGGCGGCACCGGCTGACCGGGCTACTCGGTCGAGGGTGGCGAGGCGAGCCGGGCTGGTTCACGCGGGTGAGGCAGCGTGCTGGACAGCGGGCTGGTGGAGGCACGCGGCGTCCTCGCCGAGGGGGTCACCGCTCGAGGCGTAGGCGCGGGCGCGGGACCCTCCGCACAGGTCGGCGTACTCGCACACCCCGCAGCGACCGCTGAACTGCGCGGCGCGGATGGCCCGCAGGGTGGGGTGGTCGCGGTAGATCTCGGCGAGTGGTCGGTCGCGGACGGAGCCGAGGCCGAGCGGCAGGA
>DASQEZ010000123.1:0-22506 GCA_035633415.1 Ornithinibacter sp.
GATCTTCATCGCCGACCACGGGTCGACGCGCGACACCGTGAGGCGCACGCGGCGCGCGGATGCCGGGCGCGGCGCCGGCCGCGGTGCGCCGGTGCCGGCCGCGGCACCCTGGCGGGCGGGGCTGGTGGTCGGCTGGGTGGCCGGCGCGGGAGCCGGGGACTGACGAGCGGCGGCCGACCGGGTCACCGGCACGGGGGTGGTCGGGGCACTGGCGGTGGAGCCGGCGTCGCCATCGGCCGTCCGTCGCACCGCGCCGCCGTCACCGGCCCGGGCCCCGGAGCCACCGTCGGCGTAGGGAGCACGACGGGAGGGTCCTGAGGAGGTGGCCGGCGGGCGCACCTGGCCTCCCGCCGCGTCTTCTGCGGTGCTCACTCACGACCTCCTGTGTCCTCGTCGTCCAACGACGGTACGGCATCGGTCGCCCCGTCTGCGACACCTGACCCGGCGGGCCCGGGGACCGAGACGTCATCGTCACCGACGCCGTCCTCTGCCTCCACTGCCTCCACCGCCTCGACGGCCTCCTCGACCGCGCGCTCGGGGTTGAGGGCGACACCGACGATCGTGTCGTTCTTGCCGGCCTTGGCGAACTGCACACCCATGGTGTTGCGACCGGTCAGGCGCACCTCGTCGACGCGCGAGCGCACGACGTTGCCCTTCTCGAAGATCACCAGCACCTCGTCGTCCTCGTCGACGGTCAGCGCCCCGACGAGGTCACCGCCCTTGTCGGACAGCTTGGCGACGGCGACGCCGTAGATGGCACGGCCCTTGACGTTCCAGTCCGACGCCTTGGAGCGCTTGGCCATGCCCGTCTCGAAGACGACGAACACGTCGGGGTCGGTGCCCTCGTGCACGACCGACATCGCGAGCAGCGAGTCGCGGCCGCGGAACTTCATCCCGGTGACGCCGGAGGTGGCGCGACCCATCGGGCGCAGCGTCGCGTCGTCGGCGTGGAAGCGCACCGACTGGCCCTTGCGCGAGACCAGCAGCAGGTCGTCGGTGGCCTCGGCCAGGCCGGCGCCGACGAGCTCGTCGCCGTCGCGCAGGTTGACCGCGATCAGGCCGCCGCTGCGCGGGCTGTCGTACTCGCCGAGACGGGTCTTCTTGACCAGACCGCTCTTGGTGGCGAGCACGAGGTAGGCGGCGCTGGCGTAGTCGCGCACGGCCAGCACCTGGGCGATCTGCTCGCCGGGCTGGAACGCCATCACGTTGGCGACGTGCTGGCCCTTGCCGTCGCGGCCGGCATCCGGCAGCTCGTAGGCCTTGGCGCGGTAGACGCGGCCGAGGTTGGTGAAGAAGAGCAGCCAGTGGTGCGAGGTCGTGGTGAAGAAGTGGTCGACCATGTCCTCGCCACGCAGCGACGCCCCGCGCACGCCCTTGCCGCCACGCCGCTGCGACCGGTAGGCGTCGACCCGGGTGCGCTTGGCGTAGCCACCACGGGTGATCGTGACGACGACGTCCTCCTCGGGGATGAGGTCCTCCATCGACATGTCGCCGTCGAAGGGCATGATCCGCGAGCGCCGCTCGTCGCCGTAGCGGCGCACGATCTCGGTGAGCTCCTCGGCCACGATGTCGCGCTGGCGACCCGGCTTGGCCAGGATGTCGGTGAAGTCGAGGATCATCGACTCGAGCTCGTCGTGGTCGTCGATGATCTTCTGGCGCTCCAGGGCTGCGAGGCGGCGCAGCTGCATGTCGAGGATGGCCTGGGCCTGCACCTCGTCGATCGCGAGCAGCTCCATCAGCCCGGTGCGGGCCTCGTCGACGGTGGGCGAGCGCCGGATGAGCGCGATGACCTCGTCGAGGGAGTCGAGCGCCTTGAGCAGCCCGCGCAGGATGTGGATGCGCTCCTCGGCCTTGCGCAGCCGGTAGGCCGTGCGGCGCTGGATGACGTCGAGCTGGTGCTCGACCCAGTACCGGATGAACGCGTCGATCGGCAGCGTGCGCGGCACCCCGTCGACCAGGGCGAGCATGTTGGCGCCGAAGTTGGTCTGCAGCTGGGTGTGCTTGAAGAGGTTGTTGAGCACGACCTTGGCGACGGCATCGCGCTTGAGCACGATCACCAGGCGCTGGCCGGTGCGGCCCGAGGTCTCGTCGCGGATGTCGGCGATGCCGTTGAGGCGGCCGTCCTTGACGAGCTCGGCGATCTTCTGGGCCAGGCTGTCGGGGTTGACCTGGTAGGGCAGCTCGGTGACGACGAGGCACTGCCGGTTGTGGATCTCCTCGACCTCGACCACCGCGCGCATGATGATCGAGCCGCGGCCGGTGCGGTAGGCGTCGTCGATGCCCTTGCTGCCCATGATCAGCGCGCCGGTCGGGAAGTCCGGGCCCTTGATCTCGCCCATCACCGCGTCGAGCATCTCCTCGCGCGTCGCCGCCGGGTGCGCGAGCACCCACTGGGCGGCCGCGGCCACCTCACGCAGGTTGTGTGGCGGGATCTGGGTGGCCATGCCGACGGCGATGCCGGCGGAGCCGTTGACCAGCAGGTTGGGGAAGCGGCTGGGCAGGACGACCGGCTCGAGGGTCTTGCCGTCGTAGTTGGGGCGGAAGTCGACGGTCTCCTCGTCGATGTCGCGGACCATCTCCATGGCCAGCGGCGCCATCCGGCACTCGGTGTACCGCGGGGCGGCGGCCGGGTCGTCGCCCGGACTGCCGAAGTTGCCCTGGCCCTGCACCAGCGGGTAGCGCAGGCTCCAGTCCTGCACGAGCCGCACGAGCGCGTCGTAGATCGACTGGTCACCGTGCGGGTGGTACTGACCCATGACCTCGCCGACGACGCGGCTGCACTTGTTGAAGCCGCGGTCGGGGCGGTAGCCGCCGTCGTACATCGCGTAGACGACCCGGCGGTGCACCGGCTTGAGGCCGTCGCGCACGTCGGGGAGCGCGCGGCTGACGATGACGCTCATGGCGTACTCGATGTACGACCGCTGCATCTCGGTGTTGAGGTCGATCGGCTCCGTGCGGTCGGTCTCGACCGGGGGCTGCTCAGTCATCGGATTCCTTGCCTAGCTGTTCTTCGGGAGGTCGAGCGTTGGGGCGCGACGCGCGGCGACGCGCGCACGGCATCCGGGTGTCAGATGTCCAGGAAGCGGACGTCTCGCGCGTTGCGCTGGATGAAGGAGCGGCGCGACTCGACGTCCTCGCCCATCAGGATCGAGAAGATCTCGTCGGCGGCGGCCGCGTCGTCGAGGGTGACCTGCAGCAGCACCCGCGAGTCGGGGTTCATCGTGGTCTCCCACAGCTCCTGGTAGTCCATCTCGCCCAGACCCTTGTAGCGCTGGATCGGGTTGTCCTTGGGCAGGCGCCGGCCCTTGCTCTGGCCCTCGGCGATCAGGGCGTCGCGCTCGCGGTCGGTGAACGCGAACTCGTGCGGGGCGTTGCTCCACTTCAGGCGGAACAGCGGCGGCTGCGCGAGGTAGACGTAGCCCGCCTCGATGAGCGGCTTCATGAACCGGAAGAGCAGGGTCAGCAGCAGGGTGCGGATGTGCATGCCGTCGACGTCGGCATCGGCCATCAGCACGATCTTGTGGTACCTGGCCTTCTCGATGTCGAAGTCCTCACCGATGCCGGTGCCGAACGCCGAGATCAGGGCCTGCACCTCCTGGTTGCCCAGGGCCTTGTCGAGGCGCGCGCGCTCGACGTTGAGGATCTTGCCGCGGATGGGCAGGATCGCCTGGTTGTGCGGGTTGCGGCCACGCACGGCCGAGCCGCCGGCCGAGTCGCCCTCGACGATGAACACCTCGGAGACCGCGGGGTCCTTGGCCTGGCAGTCACGCAGCTTGCCGGGCAGGCCGCCGCTCTCGAGCACCCGCTTGCGGGTGGCCTCGCGAGCCTTTCGGGCGGCCATCCGGGCGGCGGAGGCCTGGATCGCCTTGCGGACGATCTCGCGGCCCTCGTTGGGGTGGCTGTCGAGCCAGGCGCCGAACTCGTGGGTCATGGCGCTCTGCACGAAGCCCTTGACCTCGGAGTTGCCCAGCTTGGTCTTGGTCTGGCCCTCGAACTGCGGCTCGCCGAGCTTGACCGAGATGACCGCGGTCAGGCCCTCGCGGACGTCGTCGCCGGTGAGGTTCTCGTCCTTGTCCTTGAGCTGGTTCTGCTTGCGCGCGAAGTCGTTGACCAGCTTGGTCAGCGCGGCGCGGAAGCCCTCCTCGTGGGTGCCGCCCTCGTGGGTGTTGACCGTGTTGGCGTAGGAGTGCACCGACTCCGAGTACGCGGTGGTCCACTGCATCGCGAGCTCGAGGGCCAGGCTGCGCGTGGGGTCCTCGACCTCGATGCTGATGACGTCGCTGTGCACCGGGTCGCTCTTCTTGGAGCTGACCAGGTGGTTGACGTAGTCGACCAGGCCGTTGTCGTAGCGGTAGGACACGGCGCGGGCGGTGGTGGTGCGGGTCTCGCCGCCGGCGTCCTCGTCCTCGTGGTCCTCGACGACCTCGATGTCGGCGTCGACGCCGTCGAGGTCGGGCTCACCGTCGGTGGGGGCGGCCGGCACCCGCTCGTCGAGGAGGTTGATGCGCAGGCCCTTGTTGAGGAAGGCGTACTGCTGGAAGCGGGCGCGGATCGTCTCGTAGTCGTACTCGACGGTCTCGAAGATCTCGGCGTTGGCCCAGTAGGTGATGGTGGTGCCGGTGCGGTCGGTCTCCTCCATCATCTGCAGGCTGTCGACGGGCACGCCGTGGTCGAAGGACATCCGGAACGCGTGCCCCTTCTGGCGCACGCAGACGTCGAGGCGGGTGGACAGCGCGTTGACGACCGAGGAACCGACGCCGTGCAGGCCGCCGGACACCTTGTAGCCGCCGCCGCCGAACTTGCCGCCGGCGTGCAGCTGGGTGAGCACGAGCTCGACGGCGCTGACGCCCTCGGTCGGGTGCATGTCGGTGGGGATGCCGCGCCCGTTGTCCTTCACGCGGACCGCGCCGTTCTCCATCAGGATGACGTCGATGGTGTCGGCGTAGCCGGCGAGCGCCTCGTCGACCGCGTTGTCGACGATCTCCCAGACCAGGTGGTGCAGGCCGCGCTCGCCGGTGGAGCCGATGTACATGCCGGGGCGCTTGCGGACCGCCTCGAGGCCCTCGAGGACGGTGATCGAACCGGCGTCGTAGGCCTGGCCCTCTGCCTCGGGGACCACGACCTCGGGAGCCGGGTCGACGGTCGGCTCCGGGGTCGAGTCGGTGGGCTGGTCGGGCTGCTGGTCCGCCACGGGTCTCCTTCGTGGGCTGGCCCCACCGAGCGACCGGCAGGACTCATGGCGCACGCCCAAGGGCGTCGAACGCCTTGGGCGTGGTTTCGCCTCCCAGTCTACCGGTCAGGACCGTCAGGACCTGCCCCGGGGAGGCCCGTGCGGGCACTTTTCCGGGGAAATGAGACCCGGATCCGACCCCCGTCACGCGACCGGCCCCCTCAGGGCCGCTGACAGGCCTTCATCGGATGCGGTGCCGGCCCTCGGGCCGTGCTTCCGCCGTGCTCCTCGTGCGGCTGGCGGCGGCGGCCTCGAGGTGGGTGCGCACGGCATCCGGCATCGGGAGCGGGCGCCGGCTCTCGCGGTCGACGTAGACCTGGGCCCACAGCCCGTGCGCCGCGATCGACTCGTCGTCGGGCAGGAAGACGCCGAACTCGAAGACCACGCTGGTTCGACCGAGCCGGTTCGCGCGGACCCCGACGTCGACCGTGACGGGGAAGGACACCTCGCGGTAGTAGCGGCAGCTGGTCTCCGCCACGACGCCGAGCGTGGGTGCGACGTTCTCGTCGATGCCCGTCTCGGACTGCATCCAGGAGTTGAGCACGCTGTCGAACAGCTCGAGGTACACCGCGTTGTTGAGGTGCCCGAACATGTCGTTGTCGGACCAGCGGGTGGGCACCGGCCGCACGGCATCGAAGTCGGCGCGCGTCAGCGCGCGTGGGTCCGGCTCGGTCATGGGTCCGATCGTAGGCCCGGGACGTCAGCCGCCGGACCGCCCGAGGGTGCGCTCGAGCAGGCTGCGCACGTCGTCGGACAGCTCGGGCTCGGGCAGCTCGAGGTCGAGCGGCGGTCGTGCGCAACGCACCCCGTAGCAGAAGGCGTCGGGCACGCGGGGGCGCCCCGCGACGGCCTCGGCCAGGGCGGGCAGACCGTCGTCGGCGAGCAGGGACTGCCAGGCCCGGGCGTCGCCGTCGGACAGCTGGCCCAGTGCCACGGTGCGCTCGAGCGTGCGCCCGGCGAAGCCCCCGGTGCGTCGCACGATCACCTCGGTGCTCGGCCCGGGCGCATCGCCTGACTCGTCGCCCGAGCCCGCCTCGGGCCCCCGCTCCGACCCGGTGGGGGTGGAGGTGCCGGGGGTGGCCGGTGCGGTGGCACCCCAGGCGACGCCGACGGCATCCCAGCCCGCCTGCACCGCGGCGACGACCTCGGACCCTTCGCCGTGGCGGGCGGTGGCCGCGGCCACCGTGAGCCGGGCGAAGGTGGCGAAGTCGCAGTCGGCGCTGATGTCGCCGGTGATGGTGTCGACCCAGACCTGGCCGGCGACCTCCCAGGCGTTGCCGCCCAGGGTCGTGGCCACGACGTGGAAGGCCTTGTTGGGGATGCCGGAGTTGATGTGCACGCCACCGTTGTCGTCGGTGGTGTCGACGTAGTCGCGCAGGTGGCCCGGCTGCGGGTCCTTGCCCAGGCGCGGGTCGTCGTAGGCGGTGCCCGGTGCGGCCATCGAGCGGATCGCGACGCCGCCGACCCCGGGTGCGAGCAGCTCGGCCCCGACCAGCCAGTCGGCCTGGTCGGCGCTCTGCCCGAGCAGCCGCTGCTTGACGAGCACCCCGAACACGTCGGAGACCGACTCGTTGAGGGCGCCGGACTGGTCCTGGTAGTTCAGGCCGGAGGTGTACTGGGTGACGCCGTGCGCGAGCTCGTGGCCGATGACGTCGACGCTGCGGGTGAACGGCAGGAAGATGACGCCGTCACCGTCGCCGAAGACCATCTGGGTGCCGTCCCAGAAGGCGTTGTCGTAGCTCGTGCCGAAGTGCACGGTCGCGACCAGCGGCAGTCCCTTGCCGTCGAGCGAGTTGCGGCCGTACGACTCCTGCCACAGCCGCCACGTGGCGCCGAGCCCGTCGTAGGCCTCGGTGACCTCCCGGTCACCGGTGTCGGGGTCGCCCTCGGCGCGCACCAGTGTGCCCGGGAGGGAGGTGCCCTGCTTCGCGTCGTGCACCGCGCGCTGCGGGCCCTCGGCGGTGCCCCGCGCCGGCCGCGGCCGCGCGGTCATCGGGCCGCTCGGCCGCAGGCCCGCCGTGCGACGGCTCTGGCGCCGCTCGGCGTCGACGTCGAGCGTGGCCTGGGCGTGCGCCGCGAGGTGCGGGTCGTCGGACGACGCGAGCGCCTCGAGCAGGTAGGGCGGGATGATCGAGCACGGCGGCGGGTCGGGCTGATGCGGCGGCTGGCTGGACGGCATGCGCCCACCCTGCCCCGCTGCACCGACACCGGCTACCGGAACCGCAGGCGGGCCGGCGGGGCACACCTCGGTCGAGAGCGCTCAGCCGCGGTCGATCTGCATGACGACGGCCTTGGGCTCGGTGAAGAACTCCCGCGAGAAGTTGCCGCCCTCGCGCCCGACACCCGAGTCGCCGACCCCACCGAAGGGCGTGCGCAGGTCACGGATGAAGAAGCAGTTGACCCACACCGTGCCGGCCCGCAGCTGGGAGGCGACCCGGTGCGCGCGGGAGAGGTTCTCGGTGAAGAGCATCGCGTTGAGGCCGTAGCGGGTGTCGTTGGCGAGGTGCACGACCTCCGCCTCGGTGTCGAAGCGGTTGACGACGCAGACCGGGCCGAAGATCTCCTCGCAGTACGGCGCGGCATCCAGCGCCAGCCCGTCGATGATCGTCGGGCGCACCACCCAGGAGCCGTCGTCGGCGACGCCACCGGTGTGGATCGTGCCGCCCAGCGCCTCGGCGCCCTCGACGTAGGAGACGACCTTGTCGAAGTGCCGCTTGCTCGCCAGGGACGAGAACTTCGTCGCCGGGTCGAACGGGTCGCCGATGGTCAGCGCCTCGGCCGCCGCGACGAACCGCTTCATGAACTCGTCGTAGAGCGAGGAGTGCACGAACAGCCGCGACCCGGCCAGGCAGATCTGCCCGGCGTTTCGGAAGATCGCCTCGACCGCCCAGTGGACGGCGTTGTCGACGTCGGCGTCCTCGAAGACGATGTTCGCGCCCTTGCCGCCGAGCTCGAGCGACACCGGCGCCAGGTGCGTGGCCGCCGAGGCCATCACGTGCTTGCCGGTGGTCGAGCTCCCGGTGAAGGTCACCCGGTCGACCCGGTCGTCACCGGTGAGCGTGGCGCCCGCCGGCGCCCCGTAGCCGTTGACGACGTTGAGCACCCCGGGCGGGAAGCCGGCCTCGGCCGCCAGGCGCCCGAGCATCGTCACCGACGCGGGGGTGTCCTCGCTCGGCTTGATGATGCAGGTGTTGCCCCACGCGATCGCCGGCGCGATCTTCCACGACGCCATCATCAGCGGGAAGTTCCACGGGCTGATCGCCGCGACGACACCCGCCGGGCCGAACTCGCTGTAGGTGTGGTGCCCGGAGTCCATCGGGTAGACCTCGCCGACGGCGTCGCGCTGGTGGTCCGCGAAGAACCGGAAGTTCCACACCGAGCGGGCGACGTCGTGCCTGGCCTGCTCGAAGGGCTTGGCCATGTTCGTGGAGTCCAGACGCGCGAGGTCGTCGGCGCGCTCCTCCATGAGGTCGGCGAGCCGGTGGATCGCCTTGGCCCGCTCCACGCGCCCCATCCGCGGCCACGGCCCCTCGTCGAAGGCCTTGCGCGCGCTCACGATGGCGCGCTCGGCGTCCTTCTCGGACGCCTCCGCCGCCTGGGCCCACACCTCGCGCGTCCAGGGGTTCCAGACGTCGAAGCGCCTGCCGTCGATCGACTCGACCTCTTCGTTGTCGATGATGTGGCCGAAGAACTGGAGCTCACTCATGGGTTCACCTTCTGCGGTGGGGTCGTGTGGTGGTGGTCTGAAGAAGCGGTGCGGATGCCGGGTGCGCCCCTAGCGTTCGCCGGTCGCCTCCGCACGTGCGGGGTTATTGCTGTCACCTGGCGGATCTGACGGCGACAACCCCGCAGGTGCGGGGTTGTCGCGCGGGTCGGGTGCCCCGCGGCGCTCGGCGATGGTGACGTCGCCGGCACCCCAGTGGGTGGTCGGCACCTCGCGCACGACGACGCGGATGCTCTCGACCGGCGCGTCGACGGTCTCGGCGGTGGCGGAGGTCAGGGCGGAGATCAGGGCGCGCACCTGCTGCGGCGTGCGGCCCTCGACCATGGTCACCTCGATGAGTGGCATGGCGCTCAGCCCTTCCCACCGTTGAGGAACACCGAGCCGAGGTTGCTGAAGTGCAGCGCGGTGCTCGAGCCGGGGGGTGCGAACACGGCATCCGTCATGCCGCCGGTGAGCACGATCCAGCCCGCCTCGATGGCGTGGCCACGGCGGGCCAGGTCGTTGGCCGCGAGGGCCAGCGCCTCGCCGGGGTGCCCCTGCACGGCGGCGCCGGTCGCCGAGTCGACGACCACACCGCCGACCTCGACGAGGACCCCCTCCAGCGCCAGGTCCAGGTCGGCGGGGGGCAGCCCGACCGGCCCGGTCACGAAGGCGCCGGAGGAGGCGTTGTCGGCCGCGACGTCACCCGCGGTGAACCGGAAGTCCTGGTAGCGGCTGTCGATGACCTCGGCGCCGCCCCACACGGACTCGACGGCACCCATCGCCTGGGCACACGTGACGCCCGGGCCCGAGAGCCGGTCGCCCATGACGAAGACGATCTCGGGCTCGATGCGCGGGTGGATCAGCCGGTCCTGGGGCACGGGGTCGCCGACCGGCAGGATCATCGCGTCGGTGAGCCAGGCGACGAAGGGGAAGTGCACGCCCATCCGCTGCTGCTTGGCGCGGCTGGTCAGGCCCAGCTTGACGCCGATCAGCTTCTCGCCGCGCTCGAGGCGGGCGGCGAGGTTGAGGTCCTGGATCTCGTAGCCGGTGTCGAGGTCGAGCCCGGGCCACTCGTCGGTGAAGGGCGGGCGCTCGCGGCGCTCGTCCTCGCAGCGCAGCAGCTCGGCGGCGACGGACTCGACGTCCCAGCCACCCGCGGGGGCGGCGCCGGGGGCGGCGCCCGGCGTGGTCTCGGAAGCCATCAGCGCACGCCCATGCCGGCGAGGTCGCCGAGCTCGATGAGCTGGCTCTTCTCCTCGGCGAGCTGGAGCGCGATGTCGATGATCATGTCCTCCTGGCCGCCGACGTAGCCGTACTCGCCGACCTTGGTCAGGATCTCGTGGGCCGGGACGTCGTAGCGCGCGGCGGCCCGCTCGGCGTGCAGCAGGAACGAGCTGTAGACACCCGCGTAGCCCTGGGTGATCGACGCGCGGTCCATCCACGGCAGGCGCGGGATGAACGGCTTGACGACGTCCTCGGCGGCGGAGAGCACCTGACCGAGGTCGACGCCGGTGCGGATGCCCATCCGCTCGAAGGTCGCCGCCAGCACCTCGGTGGGGCTGTTGCCGGCACCGGCCCCGAGGGCGCACAGCGCGCCGTCGATCTGCAGGGCACCGGCCTGGTAGGCGAGCACCGAGTTGGCGATGCCCAGGCTGAGGTTCTGGTGGCCGTGGAAGCCGACCTGCGCCTCGGGCCCGATCTCGTCGATGACGGCCGTGATCCGCTCCTGGGCGTCCGAGAGCACCAGCGCACCGGCCGAGTCCACGACGTAGACGCACTGGGCGCCGGCGTCGACCATGATCCGGGCCTGCTGGGCGAGCTTCTCGGGCGTCGCCTTGTGGCTGAGCATGAGGAACCCGACGGTCTCCATGCCGAGCGCGCGCGCCGCACCGAAGTGCTGGATGGAGACGTCGGCCTCGGTGCAGTGGGTCGCGATGCGGGCCACCGAGGCACCGGCCTCGCGGGCTCGCCTCAGCTCGTGCAGGGTGCCGAGCCCGGGAAGCATGAGGACGGCGATCTTGGCCTGGGTGGCCTCGTCGACGGCCGCCGCGATGAGCTTCATCTCGTCGACCTTGGAGAAGCCGTAGTTGAAGCTCGAGCCGCCGAGGCCGTCGCCGTGCGAGACCTCGATGACCTGCACCCCGGCCTTGTCGAGGGCGTGCACGACGCCGCGCACCTGCTCCTCGGTGAACTGGTGCTGCATGGCGTGCGAGCCGTCGCGCAGCGTGGAGTCGGTGATCCGCAGGTCGCGCTCGCCGCCTCCGGTGGGGGTGAGGGCGAGCACGTCGGTCTCGGTCACCTCGGTGGTGACGACGGGGGCGTCCTCGGGGCGGATGGTCATGTCACCCATGGCTCACACTCCTGCCTTCTGCGCACCGGCGCCGGCGCCGACGAGCGGGTCTGGGACGTCGCCGAGCTGGCTCGAGGACTTCCACGTGGACGCGACGCCGAGGCGGTGGGCGACCAGGATGTCGCCGACCCGCGCCGCGGCCGCGGTGATGATGTCGAGGTTGCCCGCGTAGTCGGGCAGGTAGTCGCCGCGGCCCTTGACCTCGATGGGCACGAACACCCGGGCCATGCCCTGCCAGAGGTCGCGGGCGTGGTCGAACTGGGGGTCGGCGCGCAGGTGGTAGCCGGGCACGTAGTCCTGCACCTGGGCGACCATCGAGTGGATCGACTCGAGCAGGGCGTCCTGCAGCGGGCCCGGCTCACCGGCCTCCGGCGGGATCGCGCAGAACACCGAGTTGCGCATCATCAGGGGGGGCTCGACCGGGTTGAGGATGATGATCGCCTTGCCCCGCTCGGCGCCGCCGACGACCTCCAGGGCGGCGGCGGTGGTCTCGGTGAACTCGTCGATGTTGGCGCGGGTGCCCGGCCCCGCGGACTTGCTCGAGATGGAGGCGACGATCTCGGCATACGGCACCGGGACGACGGAGGACACGGCCTTGACCATGGGCGTCGTCGCCTGGCCACCGCAGGTGATCATGTTGACGTTGGTCGCGTCGAGGTTGAAGTCGAGGTTGACCGGGGGGCAGAGGTACGGCCCGACCGCCGCGGGGGTCAGGTCGACGGCGAGGATGCCGGCCTCGGCGTAGCGCGGTGCGTTCGCCTCGTGCGCCTTGGCCGAGGTGCATTCGAAGACGATGTCGGGCAGCTCGTCCTGCGCGAGCAGCCAGTCGACGCCCTCGTGGCTGGCCTCCAGGCCGAGCGACTTCGCGCGGCGCAGCCCGTCGGATGCCGGGTCGACGCCGATCATCCAGCGCGGGTCGAGCACGTCGCTGCGGCGCATCAGCTTGAACATCAGGTCGGTACCGATGTTGCCGGGCCCGACGATGGCGGCGGTGCCCTTGGTCCTCGGGGTGGTGGACATGGCGCTCCTCAGACGGATCGGATCGTTCAGACGAATCGAGCGGTGACGCTGCCGAGCCCGGCGAACGTCGCGGTGAAGGTGTCGCCCGCGGCGACCGCGGACATGGCGCAGACCGAGCCGGGCAGCACGACGTGGCCGGCCTCGAGGGTGACCCCCCGGGCGCCGACGGTGTTGGCGAGCCAGACCAGGGAGTTCAGCGGTGAGCCGAGCACCGCGCCACCGGCGCCGGTGCCGACGACCTCGCTGTTGCGGTGGAAGGTCGCGCCGGCCAGGCGCAGGTCGACCGCGCCGACGTCGGTCGGGGTCGAGCCGAGCACCACGGCGCCCGAGCTGGCGTTGTCGGCGATGGTGTCGAAGAGGCCGATCTTCCAGTCGCGGATGCGGCTGTCGACGATCTCGAGCGCCGGCAGGACGAAGTCGATGGCGCGCAGCGCCTCGTGCACGGTGACGCCCGGGCCCTGCAGGGGCTTCTTCAGCACGAAGGCGACCTCGGGCTCGATACGAGGCTGCACGAAGAGGTCGATCGGGATCGGCATGTGCTCGAGGTGGAAGAAGTCGTCGAGCAGGTGGCCGTAGTCGGGCTCGGTCACGCCGAGCAGCCGCTGCATCGCGGCGCTCGTCAGGCCGACCTTGTGGCCCTGCACGGTGCGTCCCGCCGCGAGGCGCGACTCGATCTGGAGCATCTGGATCGCGTAGGCGTCCTCGAGGGTCATCCCCTCGTGGGTCGCGGTCAGGGGCTCGAGAGGCTCCTTGGAGCCGTAGGCCGCGAGCAGCGCGTCGGCGACCTGCCTGCGGGTCTGGGAGTCCACGGGTCTTCCTTCCTGGGGTGGCCCACGCAGACGGCGCGGGGCCGGGCGCAGCGGCGCCTCCGAGACGAACCTACGTAAGGACCGGGGCGCGGGCCTGCCACGTTCCGCTCCCGGGAACATCGCGGTCGTGCGCCCGGTGTGGGCGCGTGGCTGCGCTGCGACGCCGAACGCCCGCGTCGTCAGGCGGTGTGCGCGCGGGCGATCCGCCGGCTGGCCGCGGTGAGCACCGGCACGAGGCGGTCGACCTGCGGCTGGATCGCCTCGGTCGGGCCGAACACCGACACCGACGCGATCGCGACACGGCGGGAGATGACCGGGACGGCCACGGACGAGGCGCCGTCGAAGGACTCACTGTGCGAGACGGCATACCCGTTCTTGCGCACGGTCTCGAGGCAGCGCAGCCAGTCGCCCTCGTTGCGCACGGTCTTGCTCACCCGCGGAGGGAAGCCGGCACGGCGGCGGGCCAGGTCGGCCTCGGGGTTCCAGGCCGCGATCACCTTGCCGCTGCTCGTGGTGTGCGAGGGGAGGCGGCGGCCGAAGTGGCCGAGGAAGCGCACGCCGTCGATGTTCTCGATGCGCTCGACGAAGACGATGTCCGGGCCGTCGGGCACCAAGAAGTTCACGGTGAGGCCGGTCGTCCCGGCGAGCTGGCGCAGGGTGGGCAGGGCCACGTGGCGAAGCGCGTTGCGGGCCAGGGCCAGCGACCCGAGCTCGTAGACGTGCATGCCGAGGCGGTACTGGCCCGAGTGGGCGTCCTGCTCGACGAAGCCGCGGCTGGCCAGGGTCTGCAGCAGCCGGTGTGCCGTCGACTTGGCGACGCCGAGCCGACGCGCGATGTCGGAGACGCCGAGGTCGCCGTCGAGGGCGAAGCACTCGAGCACGTCGAGCGCGCTGCCGACCGACTTCAGGCCGGAGCCGTGGTGGTCGTCCCCCTGGGACCGCTTGGGGGTCGTGGCGCACCACGCCTGTTCTTGGAGGACGATCGACATGCTTGCGGCTCCCTTGCCAGATGGGTCGATGTGCTGACAGTGCTCCGTCGGTCGTGGTTCGATCAACCAATGCGTTCCACTGAGCGGAACAGCCCGCCTGTGAGCCTGCTCTCCCGAGCGGCGGCGATCGTCGGCGCGTTCGACGAGCGCGACCCCGTGCTGAGCCTGGTCGAGCTCTCCCGGCGCACCGGGCTGCCCAAGTCGACCGTGCACCGCATCGTCGCCGAGCTGGTGACCCTGCGGGTGCTGGAGCGGCAGGGCGACGGCTACCGGCTGGGCATGTGGCTGTTCGAGCGTGGTGAGCTCGTGCCCGAGCACCGGTCGCTCTCCGAGGCCGCGCTGCCCCTCATGGAGGACCTGCGCGAGGTGACCCGCCAACGCATCCACCTCGCGGTGCTCGAGGGGGTCGACGTCGTCTACGTCGAGATCCTCGGAGCAGCCGGCATCGACGTGGGCTCGCGCACCGGTGGGCGTCTGCCGGCGCACGCCACGGGGGTGGGCAAGGCCATGCTCGCCTACTCCCCGGCTGCGACCGTGCGGGCTCGGATCGATGCCGGGCTGCCCCGCCTGACCCCGCGCACGATCTGCACGCCGGGAGCGCTGACCCAGGAGCTGCGCAAGATCCGCTCGATCGGCATGGCGCTGGACCTCGAGGAGTCGCACGTCGGTGTCTCGTGCGTCGCGGCCCCGGTGTTCGGTGCCGACCGCAAGGTGATGGCGGCGCTGTCGGTGACCGGTGCGACGGGCACCATCGACCCGGGCACCCTGGGGCCGGCGGTGCGCACGGCGGCGTTCACGCTCAGCCGGCTGCTGCGCGAGTCCGGCCTCTGACCCAGAAGTCGGCCGTGAGTGCGGAAGTGGCTGCCAGAGCGACCACTTCCGCACTCACCGCGGGGACTGCGCAGGTCAGCGCTTGATGAGGGGCGAGCGGACGCCGCCGGTCGCCTTGTCGCCCTCGTTGAAGAAGTCCTCGCGGTGGATGTCGCGCGGGAAGAGGCGCTTGCCCATCAGCGTCTTCAGCGCGGCCTCGACCATCGGCGGCGGCCCGCAGAGGTATCCCGCGCAACCGCCCAGGGTGGCGTGGTCGGCGGCGATGACGTCGGTCACCATGCCGAAGCCGTAGGCAGGCGCGTCGGCGCCGCAGTCGTCGGCGGTCTCCTCCGACAGGCAGGGGCGGTAGGTGAACTGGTCGGGGTGGAGCGCTGCGAGAGAACGGAAGAACTCGACGTCGTAGAGCCACTCGCGCGAGCGGGCACCCTGGTAGAGGGTGAGGTGGCCTGCGTAGGCGGCGTCCTCGAGCGCGTAGCGGATCATCGACTTCAGCGGTGCGAGACCGGTGCCGCCGCCGACGAGGATGGCGTGCCGGTCGTCCTCGGTCTTGAGCACGAAGCGGCCGTACGGCCCGGAGACCGAGACGGTGTCGCCGAGGGTCATCCCCCCGAACACCCACCCGTCGGTGCCCCTGCCACCGGGCACGTTGCGGATGTGGAACTCGAGCTGCTGCGGCTCGGTGGGCGGGGACGCGATCGACCAGGTGCGGTCGACCGCGGGAAGCCCGTCACGGGCAGGCACCTGGAACTTGAGGTACTGCCCGGCGTTGAAGCCGATCTCGCGGTCGAGGTCGATGACCAGGCGCACGGTGTCGCGGGCGATCTCGGTGAGCTCGATGACGGTGCCGGTGTAGTCCTGAACCGGGAAGACCTCGACCGACTCGTCGACGTCGATGTCGGCCTCGATGGTGACGTCGGAGCGCGGGCAGGCCGTGCACGGCAGCAGCTTGCCCTCCTCGCGCTCGTAGTCCATCAGCGCGAAGGTGCTCGCCGCCCCGTGGTCGACGTCGCCGTCGAGCACCTCGGCCTTGCACGTGGCGCAGGTGCCGTGGGTGCAGGAGTGCGGCAGCCAGACGCCACTGCGCAGGCACGCGTCGAGGATGCTCTGGTCCTCTCGGCACTCGACCTCGCGGCCCAGCGGCTCGACGGTGATCGTGTGGGTCTGGGTCATGGCTCGCTCACTTGCTCGGGATCTGTCGGGGGTGGCCCCGACTTCGTGCGACCTGCCCACGGTTCCGGGCCGGATCGGTTCCGGAAACCGCGGGTGGGTCGCACGAAGCGGGTCAGCGGACGGAGGTGGGGTCCCCGCTCAGGCGAGGACCTTCATACCGATGACGTCCTTGTGCTCGACGCCGATCTGCTCGAGGGTCTGGTCGTCGCGCGGCTCGAAGGTCTCGCCGTGCAGGGTCCAAACGCGGCGGGCCGCCGGGTCGAAGTCGGGGTCCTCCTCGGCGTACGGCACCACGATGGCGTTCCAGAAGTCGCCCCAGGTCATCGCCTTGGGCGCCCGGAAGCAGGCCGCGGCGCAGAACCACGGGTTCTCCTGGAACCACAGGTGGACCAGCTGGTCGTCGCCGTACAGCTCCTGGCGGGAGCGGGACGGGAAGTCGTACGTGCCGATGCTCTTGACGGCCATGATCAGCCCTCCGATCCGATGTGGGAGTGGTCCGCGGCGTTGTGCCACGTCTTCCAGTTGACGTCGTCGACCGAGCCCTTGTACTCGCCGCCGTCGCCCTCCTGGATGCCGTACCAGTTCAGGACGTCGGGCACGGTGGGCCCGCCGCAGTTGCCCTGGTAGATCTGGTGCACGGGCAGCCACGCCTGCACGTACTTCTCCGGCTCGCGCTCGAAGATCCACTGGCACCCGTTGGAGCAGGTCTGGAACTTCTCGCCCTTGTAGACCGAGTCGCGCTGGCACAGGGTGGTCGGGTCGCCGGGCTCGGTGAAGAGCATCGGGATCTGGCACACCTGGCACAGCTGGGGCAGGCCGCGCACGAAGTGCCGCCCACCGGCATCCAGGTTGCGCTGCTCCTTCTCCCAGAGCGGCTTGTAGAGCTTGTCGAACGTGCCGGCGTAGTTCTCCGCCAGCCAGGTCTGGGCGTCCGCGTCCGGCATCGTCGTGGTGAAGGCCGCGGCGTGCGAGAACTGGTAGAGCGTCCAGTAGACCTGGTGCGACAGGATCTCCTTCTCGGCGATCGCGTCGTCGACGTGCTTCGGCGGGGTGATGCCGTAGAAGGCGAGGTCCTGGAACAGACCGCCGAGCATCTGCTCCTCGAAGTAGAGCTCGAAGGCCTCCTTCCAGCTCATCACCTTGCGCGGCAGCATGTAGTCGAGCATCTGGGCGACCAGCGCCGTGACGCGATACCCGCGCCAGAACCACTTGTCGATCCAGGCCTGCACGATCGGCACGTTCTTCTCGTCCTGCTCGAGGAGGAACTTGATCGCCTCGAGGCCGAGCGTCATGTGCCGCGACTCGTCGGACTGCGCCGAGAAGCCGAAGGTCATCGTCGGCAGGTCACCGTTGAACGAGGCGCCCGACATGAACGGCACGAACAGCAGGTTGGTCAGCAGGTACTCGAACGAGAACCCGATGGCGATGAGGAACTCGAACGGGCCGGCGGTCAGCGCGTCGTCGAAGAACGACTTCGGCACCGACAGGTACCAGACCCGGTCGTGCTGCTCGAGGTAGTTGTGGAAGCCGCCGTAGTACTTGTTGTAGTTGCTCAGCGTGTGGATCTCGGTCTGCGTGTGGCGCATCTCGTCGATCGACTGGCACAACGCCGCGAACCGCGGGCCGGGTCCGTTGAGGTGCCGGGCCAGGTAGGCGAAGTTGCGGTGGGCCTGGTACTCCAGCGGCGTGACGCCCTGGAGGAACAGCTTCATCGCGTTGAGGTAGGACGCCTCGGTCAGGGTCAGGTGACCCTGGCTCTGGGCGAACCCGTCGAGCACGGCGTAGAGCCGCTTGTCCTTCTCCGCCTGGTACTTGGTGTACGCGTCGACCGTGAGGCGGAAGGGGTCCTCCCACTTGCTCCAGTCGTGGATGGTGATCCCCTCGAACTCGGTGTGGGGGAACACGTCGGACTTCTCGACGTAGCTCGGCTCCCAGTCGAGGTCACGGGTCAGCGCCTCATAGCGCTGCTTCATGGTCAGCTTGCGCGGGGCCTTGGGGGCGATCGTCATGTCTCGCAGCCTTTCTCAGTGGTCCCAGGCGATGACGATCTCGTCGTCATCCCATTCCTTGATGTGCCCGAAGTAGCTCACGATCGCGAGCTGGAACTCGTGCGTCTCCCACTCGCGGCCGAGGCGCTCCTCGACCGACTCACGGGTGATGACGAGGCGGCCGGGTGCGGTGATCCGCACGAGCCCCGGCATGTGCTGGACGGTGCAGCCGTCGTTCGTCAGCTCGATGGCCTCGACGACCGAACGGTTGGTCTCGCTCTCCTGGATGTCCACGCCGACGGGGCGGGTTGGGGCGGTGGTGCTCATGCTCTGGTCCTTCCCGGTCAGGCGGTCAGCGCCGCGACGGCGTCGCGGACGGTGGTGGCGGAGGCGTCGAGAGCCGCGGTGGAACCGGCGCCGACGAGCTCGTCGGCACGGGCGACGACCGGGGCCATCGCCGTGAGCGCGGCGGCGAGGGCCTGTGCCGTCGTGTCCGCGAGGAGCGCCTTGTTGGCGGCACCGGTCTCGGGGTCGGCGACCCAGGCCTTGTAGAGGGCGTCGACCCACTTGCGCTGGTCCTTGAACCACGAGGACAGGTGCTGGGCGACCAGGCTGTACGAACCGGCGCCCTGGTCGATGGCCGCGTCGTCGAGGTGCCCGTAGAACAGCGAGTAGATGAGGCGGTCCGCGACGTCGAGGCGGATCAGGGCCTTGCCCCAGTCCTTCTCGACCAGGACCTCCTCGATGTAGCGGCGCAGCCCCTGCAGCGAGGAGTCCTCGACCCACCGGGTCTTCGCTTCGCCGAGCAGCTCGGCGGTGCCGCCGCCGAGGGCGATGCCGACCCGGCTGAGCGCCTGCGCGTTGCCGATCCGGTCGAACGCCGCGTACGCGGCGCACTGGGTGATCGTCGTGCCGAACCCGAAGCGGGCGATGTCGCACGAGACCATCTGGGCGCCCGACTCGAAGTGCCGCAGCGGCACGACGAGCTCGCCGAGGAGGGCCGACCAGGCGTCGGGCATCCGGTCGAGCAGGTCACGCGAGGCGAGGTAGTCCAGCGTGGAGGCCACGGCATCCGCCATCGCGGCCCGGGAGGTCACGTAGGGGGCGTAGTAGAACTGGCGCGGGTCGGTGAACGAGTAGGGGTCGGTCAGCCGGAACGCGCTGAACGCCTCGTCGTAGATGTCGTGCTCGGGATCCCACAGCGGCCGGTAGTGGAAGTTCTCCTTCGCCTGGATGTCGATGGAGCCCTCCTCGTACCGGGAGGCGGGGCGGTCGCCGTAGCGCGCCACGAGGTGGGTGAAGGTCTTGCGTGGCGGCTCGATGACCTGGGTTCGCAGTTCGTACTGCACGGTGCCTCCTTGAAAAGCGGTGCGCGGGCGCCGGGTTGTCCGGGCTCGGTGGTGCGGGGGGTCGAAGGGACGAGGGGGGCGATGGGTCAGGCGACGTGGTGGTGGGTGACACCGGACTCGACGAGCAGGCGCACGATGAGGTCCGGAAGCGCGTCCGGGCCGTCGAGCTCCTGGGGCAGCTCGCTG
The DNA here is from genome assembly GCA_035633415.1 of Ornithinibacter sp. Classification (GTDB taxonomy): domain Bacteria; phylum Actinomycetota; class Actinomycetes; order Actinomycetales; family Dermatophilaceae; genus Fodinibacter. The sequence continues at coordinate 19,629 of DASQEZ010000123.1, forward strand.
TCGAAGCCGTCGCCGACGAGCCGGCCGTAGGCCGTGCCGTCCTCGAACGTCGTCGACACCCGGGCCGCTCGGTTGCCGTGCGTCACGCGGAAGGCGAGCTCGTGGGGCAGCGTCTCGTCGACGAGGTCGAGCCGGTCGTTGGCCTGGGCGAGGATCGCGTTGGCCTCGCTGACCAGCTGTTCGGCCAGGGAGCGGATGGCGACCTGTCGGTCAGCGCCGGTGCCGGTCGCGATCCGGCGGCTGATCCGGGTCTCCGGCATCGGGGCGATCTCCTCGACATCGGGCAGGTCCTCCTCGGGCGTGCCGACGAGCTCGGCCACGCGCAGCATGAACGGGGTCATCGTGCGTCCTCTCCTGAGTTGGGTCGGTGCGTGCCGGCGGCCTGCGCGAGCGCGGCCTGGGAAGCGGCGGTGACCGCGGCGGCGCCGGCCGAGGCGACGTCCTTGTCCTGGGCCGCGGACCCACCCGAGGCACCGACGGCCCCGACGAAGGTGCCGTCGACCACGACCGGGACCCCGCCGCCGAAGGCGGCGACCCGCCCGCGCTGGCCGATGCCCTCGCGGACGGCGTCCTCGGCGGCGATCGCGTCGTAGAAGACGTCGGTGGGCAACCCGCCGAAGCCGGCGACGGTCCAGGCCTTGTCCTGGGCGATCGCGCCGGACACGGCGAAGGCCCCGTCCATCCGCGCGAAGGCGAGCAGCCCTCCCGCGGTGTCGGTGACCGCGATGTTGAACGCGCCACCGACCTGCTCCGCCCGGGCGAGGGCCGCGTCCAGCGCGACCCGTGCCCCGGCATACGTCAGGGCGGTCTCGGTGCGCACGAGCATCAGCGGTTCCTCCTCGACGGTCAGGGACGGGTTCGGACAGGGGCCACCGCGGTGACGGCGGCCGACGGCCCGCCGCCGTCACCGGGCGGTGACGATGGGGTCAGGTACCGATCAGGTGAGGACCGAGGTGAACGCGTCGTTGAGCTCGCGGGCGTGGTAGAACACGCCCTTGCCCAGCGCCTCGGGCGTCCACACCGACATCGGACGGTCCCGGTACGCCAGGTAGCCACCGGCGAAGACCTCGTTGCGGTTGCCCGACGGGTCGAAGAAGTAGACCGTCTGGCCCCGGGTGATGCCGTGGCGGGTGGGCCCGATGTCGATCGGCACGTCGTCCATGGAGAACAGGTCCGCGGCGCGGCCGACCTCGACCCAGTCACCGAGCCGGAACGCGAAGTGGTGCAGCTTGGAGTTGGGGCCGGCGAGCACGGCGAGCTGGTGGATCTGGTTGTTGCTCGTCATCCAGGTCGCGATGATGTCGGCGTCCGAGTCCAGGCTGGTCTGCACGCGCTCGGTCGGGTAGAAGTCGAAGACCGCGGTGAGGAAGCGGTCCATCAGGCCCGGGTCCTCGGCGGTGATCAGCGAGTGGTCGAGGGCCGGCACGCCGACTCCGACGAGGTGGCGCGGGAAGGCGTCCGGGTTGTGGGTGCCGACCTCGGTGCCGACGCAGGTGGCCTCGTGGTAGACCTCGAAGACGTGGTCGGACGGGGTCGTGAAGCGGATGCCGTCGCCGATCTCCGGGTTCTCGCCCTTGCTCATCCGCTCGACGGTGACGCCGAAGGCCGAGGCCTTCTTCTCGATGTCGTCGATGTCGCTGGAGTTCTCGACCTTCCAGCCGAACTTCACCAGGCCGACGCCACCCTCCTCGAGGACGACCGAGTGGTGGTCCCACTCGTCCCAGGCCTTGTAGTAGACCTTGTTGCCCTCGGCGTGCGTCTCGTAGAGACCCATCGTGTTGGCGTAGTGCTCCTTGGCCTCGGCCATGTCCGTGACGCGGACATGGGCGTAGCCCATCCTCATGACTCCCATTGCTACTCCTTGTGGGTGGTGCCGGCCGGGGAGGACGCGGCTGCGTAGGCGTCGGCGCGCTGCCGGGCCTTCTCGTTGATCTGGTGCAGAAAGGTGCTGACGAGGCGTACGTGCTCGCCCCGGAGCTCGATGGTGACGTCCGTCTCAGGGACCGCACGGCAGCTCAGGCAGGTGCCGTCATGGCGCTCGGCATCGGTGATGACCGTGTCGGCGACGGGATGGTTGTAGTCGAACCTTCCGGAGCGGCAGTCGACCTTGCAGATCGCGCAGCCACCGCGCCGGCATCCGACCGTGTAGGCGAACCCCGCCTTGTAGAGACCGCTGAGCACGGTCTCACCGGGCTCGAGGTAGATGACCTCGCCCGTGGGGTGGATCGTCACGGTCGGCACCGGCGCTCCCTTGCGTTCAGTGGTGGGGCGGCTCCGTGCCGTCCCACCATTGAGAGTCGCCGAGGCCCGGGGGCGCGACCACGCACGTTCCTCATCCCGGAACATCGGGCCAACCGGCGGCGCGCAGCCGACCCCTGCTGCGGGTGCCCCTCAGTGCGAGACGAGCACGCCGTCGACGATCGTCGCCCTCGCGGAGGTCGTGCGCAGGGTGAGCGTGCCCGTGCGGGTCGAGGGGAACGTCGGCAGCCACTTGACCTGCTTGGTCCGCCGGGTCGAGGAGACCAGGGACACCCGCCCGGCGTAGGCACCGCCGACCCACACGTCGAGTGAGCCACAGGTCGAGCAGGTGGTGGCGATGATCCCGATCCGCCGGGCCGCGACCCCGGCTCGGGTGAGCGAGGCCTTGCTCCGGCTCGCCTTGGTCCAGGTGCCGTACACGTAGGCCGACGAGGTGCCGCGCGACCAGCCCGTGCCTGCCGTGAGCGACCGGTCGTCCATCGCGACGACCGTGCACCGCTCGGCGCCCCAGGGGCCGACGTTCCCGGCCACGTCACGGGCCCGCACGGACCAGCAGTACTGGTAGCCGGCCGGGACCTTCGCCCTGGTGGCCCTGGCCGTCGTGAGCTGAAGGGTCGAG
>DASQEZ010000124.1:0-7531 GCA_035633415.1 Ornithinibacter sp.
CCCTGATCGAACCTAGGGTCGCGGCATGGACCTCGACTGCGACCTCGTGATCCCCTGCCGTGACGAAGCGGCGGCACTGCCAGGGGTCCTGGCACGGGTCCCCGTTGGCATGCGCGTCGTCGTCGTCGACAACGGCTCCACCGACGGCACGGCCGACGTGGCTCAGACCCTGGGCGCCACCGTGGTGTTCGAAAACCGACCCGGCTACGGCGCAGCCGTTCACACCGGTGTCATGGCTGCGCGGGCGCGCTACGTCGCAGTCATCGACGGCGACGGTTCCATGGATCCCAGCGAGCTGCTGCCCCTGCTGGACGACGTGCGCTCCGGGCGGGCCACCATGGCCTGTGGTCGGCGGCGCCCTGCAGCGCGTGGCGTGTGGCCGTGGCATGCCCGCGCCGGCAACGCGGTCGTCCTCGCGTGGTTGCGCCGTCGCACCGGGCTGGGCGTCCACGACATCGCGCCGGTGCGCGTGTGCCGCCGCGACGACCTCCTCGCGTTGGACGTGCGTGACCGCCGCTTCGGCTACCCGGTCGAGCTCCTCGTGCGCGCCCAGCAGGCCGGCTGGCGGCTCACCGAGCACGACATCGCCTACCACCCCCGCGCGGCCGGGACCCGCTCAAAGGTGTCGGGCTCGGTGCGCGGGTCCCTGCGAGCGGCACAGGACTTCGCGAAGGTGCTGCCATGAGGGGCAGCGTGCTCGTCATGGCCAAGGCGCCCGTCGCGGGGCAGGCCAAGACCCGCCTGGCCGCGGTCGCCGGTGACCGTGGCGCCGCACAGCTGGCCGCGGCGGCCCTGCTCGACACCCTCGAAGCCGGCGCCGCTGCATTCCCACCGGGCCGCCGGGTGCTGGCGCTCGCCGGCGACCTGCACGACGCCTGCCGGGCCGACGAGATCCGCGAGGCCGCACGGGGCTGGCTCGTGGTGCCACAGGGCGGGCAGACCTTCGGCGAGCGTCTGGTGGACGGCCATGCGCAAGCACACCGTCTCGCGGGTGGCCCCGTGGTCCAGATCGGCATGGACACACCCCAAGTCAGCGCGGCACTGCTGCGCGAGCTCGCCCAGGAGGCACACCGCCGAGGTGGCCCGGTGCTGGGGCCGGCTCTCGACGGCGGCTGGTGGGTGCTGGTCACGACCCATGCCGGCCAGGCCGCAGTGCTGGCCGGTGTCCCGATGAGCCGTCCGGACACCGGCCGGCTGACCGCGGCGGCGCTTGCTGCCGAGGGTCACCCAGCCGTCGGGGCCGTGGTCCTGCGTGACGTCGACCTGCCCCCGGATGCCCAAGCCGTCGCGCTCCAGGCGCCCCGGACGCGGTTCGCCGCCACCTGGCGCCAGCTCACCGAGCCGGGCCACGTCCGAAGCAGCGACGCCGAGGGGGAGCGCGCGCGATGAGGGAGCGCACCCTGTCCGGTGTCGCGGCCCGCATCGAGGCCCGGATCCCACACACCGAGTCGTTCACGAGCGACCTGCGCGGACCGCGCACCGCCGCCCGCGTCGGCGTGTGGCTGGGGGTGGCGTTCTCGGTCGCCTTCGTCACCGGCCTCTACAGCCACGCGTCCCAGCTGGCGACTCCCCTCGTGGCCCTGCCGACGGCTCCCTCCCGCCTCTACCAGGTGACCCAGGGTCTGCACGTCGCCGCCGGAACGGCAGCCGTCCCCCTCCTGCTCGTCAAGCTCTGGTCGGTCTTCCCGCGCCTGTTCGTCCGGCCACCACGCCCGGGCCGAGAGCTCGCGCTCCACCTCCTCGAGCGCGTCTCCATCGCCCTGCTCGTCGGCGCTGCCATCTTCCAGCTCGTGACCGGCCTGGCCAACTCAGCCCAGTGGTATCCGTGGTCGTTCGGGTTCGTCGGAGCGCACTACGCGCTGGCCTGGGTGGCCGCCGGGTCGCTCGTGGTTCACATCGCGGTCAAGCTCCCCATCATCCGCCGAGCTTTGTCCGAGCCCGTCGATGACGTCGCCGCAAGTTCGCCGGGCAGCGCCGGCCCCGTGGCCCCCACCCGCCGCACGCTCCTTCGGGCCACCTGGCTGTCGGCCGCAGTCGCGGTCGTCGCGACGACGGCAGCGGAGCTGCCGGGGCTACGACGGGTGGCCGTCCTCGCAGTGCGCTCCGGGGAGGGTCCGCAGGGAATCCCGGTCAACCGCAGCGCAGTCGGCGCTGGTGTCGCCGACCAGCTCGACGACCCGGCCTGGCGCCTGCGCGTCATCGGACCGGCCCGAACCCTCGAGCTGTCCCTCGAAGACCTGCGCGCGATGGACCAGCGCACCGCGGTGCTCCCGATCGCCTGTGTCGAGGGGTGGAGCGCCAGCGGGGAGTGGTCGGGCGTACCGGTGCGCGACCTCGCCGCTCTGGTCGGTGCCGGCTCCGGCGAGGCCGTGGTCGTGCGGTCCATGCAGTCGCGTGGCGCGTGGCGGGAGAGCCGGCTACCGGCGAACTTCGTGGAGCACCCCGACAGCCTGCTTGCACTCACCCTCGCCGGGCAGCCGCTCGACCCGGACCACGGCTACCCATGTCGCCTCATCGCCCCCGCGCGACCCGGGGTGCTGCAGACGAAGTGGGTTCACGAGCTTGAGGTGGTGCCGGCATGAGAGCCGCGCGACTCGGGCTCGGGCTGCTAGGGCTGACGGCCACGGCGTACGGCCTCCTGCTCGTCGTCGGTTTGGGGCTGGGCCAGCTGAGGTCCGTGCTCGTCTGGGTGGTCGGCGGGGTCGTGGTGCACGACGCGGTGCTGGCCCCGCTGGTCGTGGCGCTCGGGGTGCTGGCCGTGCTGAGGACCTCGCCCTCGTGGCGCATTCCGCTGGTGTGGGCTCTGCTGGTGCTGGGCCCGCTGACCCTCGTCGCGGTGCCGGTACTCGGGCGGTTCGGGGCGCGGGCCGACAACCCCACCCTGCTCGACCGGCCGTACTGGGGAGGGTACGTCGTCGTGGCAACCGTGGTTCTGGTCCTGACAGTCGCCGCAGCACTCCGACGCCGGCGCTCCGCCGGTGGCTAGACTCGCGGCCGTCCCGAGGCCCGAGGTGGTGGTTGGTGGATGTTGGCTGGTGGCCTGGCCGGGCTGTACCCGACGGTGACGTTGGACACCGGCGCCCTCGAGGGCGCACGGACTCTGGCCGGTCGCAGGTTGCCGGCGTTGATCGTGCTCGATGATGCCGGGCTGCCGTACACGGTGCAGCCGGGGTCGCAGGTGTTGAGTTCATCGTGGCACCTACGTGCGGGAGGATCCGGCGTTGGCTCGGGCCTATGACGAGTCCTCCGCGGACGCCCTGTGTGACCTCCGCTGACGCGCTGTGTGACGAGTTCACGGCGCGCAGTGTGCGCGACGTGCTGTCGAAGCGGAAGGACCTCTTCCACCTTCCGGTGGTTGAGTCCGACGCCACCTACATGGAGATTGCGGTGGTGATGGCGCGACAACGAAGCCCGATCGTCGCGGTCGTAGACGGCACACAGTTCGTCGGGCGCCGTCACGGTGCGAGCGCTGTCGGAGCACCTGCTCGGGGCTGGGCCCTGATGTCACGTCATCAGGGGCCAGCGGTTTCCGTCCGTCGTGGAGCCGTGACCATCGGTGTCCCGGCCCTGGGTCAATCAGGGCCACAAGCCGCGGAGTGCCCCAAGCAGCTCGTCGACGGCACCATCGGGAAGCGTGTCGACGGGTACCGAGCCGAGGGCATCGATGGTCACCCGCAGCTGGTCGAGGTAGGCGGCGCACCCGTCACAGAGGGCGAGGTGGTGCTCGACCGCGGCCACCTCGTCCGGGGTCAGCGCCCCCTCGAGGTAGTCGGCGAGCAGTTCGACGAGCTCCTGGCACGAGACGTCGCGTGCCGACGGGGGGGTCATGGCGCAGCCACCTCCAGGATGCTGCGCAACCGTGCCCGACCGCGGTGCAGGAGCACCCGCTGGTTCTGCGGGGTCAGGTCGAGCAGCTCGCACACCTCGGGCGCTGGGAACCCGTGCACGTCACGCAGCTCGACGACGGCACGCTGCCGCTCGGGCAGCTCGGTCAGGGCCCGGGTCAGAACCGCGCGCAGCTCGGCGGACAGCACTCGTGCCTCCGGCCCCCACCACGCCGGGGTGGCCGTCTCCCGCCAGCCGCCGGGGTAGAGGTCGTCGGCGCCGCGGAAACGGCCGGGGTCGACGGTGGGCCCGGCGAGCTCGGCCATCACCACCGCATCACCACGCCCTCGACGCCGCGCCGTGTTGACCAGGATGCGAAAGACCCAGGTGCGCAGGCTGGCCCGTCCCTCGAACAACCGCAGACCGCGAAGCACCCCCACCCACGCCTCCTGGACCACCTCCTCTGCGGTCGCGTCGGAACGGACGTGCGTCCTGGCCACGCGCAGCATTGCCGGGGACCAGGCGCGCACGACGGCCGCGAAGGCCGCTTCGTCGCCGGCACGCAGCCGGTCGACCAGGACTTCGTCCTCCGTCATCACTGTCGCAACGTAGCCCGGCACCGCTCCCGGCGGGAAGCGCCTGCCTCGTCCTGAAGGGGGTCACACGAGCTCCGCGTCGGCATGCACGTGCAGCAGGGCCGGACCGTCGACGGCGAACAACCGGGCCATCGCCTCGTCGAGCTCGGCGGCGTGTCGTACCGGGATGCCCACCGCGCCGCAGAGCTGGGCGTAGGCCGCGAAGTCCGGGTTGACCAGCGAGGTCTGCCACACCGGCAGCCGCCCGGCAAGCTGCTCCTTGCTGATCTTCCCGAGGGCGCCGTTGTCCAGCAGCACGTGTTTGACCGGGATGCCGTACTTCACGGCGGTGGTGAGCTCGGCCAGGTACTGCCCGAACCCGCCGTCGCCGGTCACCGCCACGACCGGCCGGTCGGGGCGCGCCGCCCACGCACCCAGCGCGGCGGGGTACCCGAAGCCGATCGAGCCGAGGTAACCCGACATCAGCACCGGCTGGCCGGTGCTCTCGAAGTAGCGGCCGAAGGAGTAAGCGTGGTTGCCGACGTCGACGGCGATCACGGCATCCGCCGGGCAGTGCGACCCGAGGGCCGCGAAGACTGCCGCGCTTGCGACGCCCTGGCCCCGGTCGTCATCCGCTCGACGGGCCTTCTCGGCCCGCCAGATCGCCCAGCGGGCGGCGACGTCTGCGCCCTGGTCCACGGCCGCTGGCGCGGCCCCGGCATCCAACCCGGCGGACAGCGCTCGAAGCGTGACCGCGGCATCCCCGAGCACGCCGACGGCCACAGGGTCGAAGCGCCCGATCGCACTCGCAGCGTCGTCGACCTGCACGATCGGCTTGTACGGGGCGATCCCGGTGTGGTTGGCGAATGAGGCTCCGACGACCAGGAGCAGGTCGGACTCGTTCATCAGCCACGACGCGACGGGCGTGCCCGAGCGCCCGAGCACGCCTCCGGCGAGGTGGTGGGTGTCCGGGAGCAGCCCTTTGGCGCGGAACGTGGTCAGCACGGGGGCCCCGAGCCGCTCCGCCAGGGAGCGCACCTCGTCGGACGCCCCACGGGCTCCTTCGCCCACGATGAGCACTGGCCTTCTCGCGGCACGGAGCAGGTCGAGGGCCTGGCCGAGGGTGGACGGCGATGGGGCGACGGCGAGGTCGGCGCGTCGACCGGTGGGGCCACCGGCCGGTGCGTCGGACGCCGCGTCCTGCACCTCGTCTGGCAGCACGAGGTGGGCGACGCCCCGCCCGTCGGTCGCCCGCTTGACCGCTGCTCCGGCGAGCTCGGCGTGGTCGGATCCGGCGTGGACGGTCACCGTCGACAGGGTGACGTCGCGGAACACAGCCGACAGGTCGACGTCCTGGAACGCGCCGCGGCCGAGGACCTTGGACGGCACCTGGCCGGAGATCGCGACGACGGGGGCGCCGTCGAGGCGGGCGTCGTACAGACCGGTCAGCAGGTTCGTCGATCCCGGCCCCGCGATCGCGACGCAGGCGGCGGGCCGCCCGGTCAGCTTGCCGTAGGCCGATGCGGCGAACGCCGCCGCACCTTCGTGCCGGATGCCGATGTAGCGCAGCTCGCCCCGTTCTTCGGCCCGGCGCAGGGCCTCGGCGAACCCCAGGTTGGAGTGGCCCACCATGCCGAAGACGGTGTCGATGCCCCACGCGACGAGGGTCTCGACCAGGACGTCGGAGACGCTGCGTGGCCGCTCGGTGACGTCGGGAAGGTCGACCCACACCCCATCTGGTCGCTGCTCGACGTCGTAGGCGGTCGGGGCGTCCGAGAAGCCCTCGGGCGGGAGCCCGGTCGCCGGGTCGTAGTCGTAGCCGTGCCACGGGCACCGCAACAGGCCGCCCTCGATCGACCCCTCGCCCAGCGGCCCGCCCTGGTGGGGGCAGTGGTTCTCCAGCGCGCCGACCCGCCCGCCGCAGGTGCTCACCGCCACCGTGCGCCCGTCGACGACTGCGGTGCGAACGCGGCCCTCGTCGGGCACCTCCTCGATCCGGTGCCACGTCATCGGGATACCCCGGCGTAGGAGACACCGACGAGGTCGGCGACGTCGCGCTTCCAGCTGGTCAGGTCGCGTGGGGTGAAGTGCGACAGGGAGTCGTGGCCGCAGGCGCGCGCGAGCACGACCATGAGCTCGGTGAGGGACACCAGGTAGCGGGTCAGCTGTTCGGCCGCACGGGGCACCGGAAGCCGTGCTCGCAGGTGCGGCTTCTGGGTCGCGATGCCGACCGGGCAGTTGTCGGTGTGGCAGGCCCGCATCCCGACGCAGCCGATGGCCTGGAGGGCGACGTTCGACACAGCGATTGCGTCGGCGCCCAGGGCGAGCGCCTTAACCATGTCGTGCGGCCGGCGCAGGCCACCGGTCGCAACCAGTGTCACGTCCCGGGCTCCGGCGAGGTCGAGGTGCCGTCGCGCCCGCGCCAGCGCCGCCATGGTCGGCACGCTGATCGTGTCGCGGAAGATGGTTGGCGCCGCTCCCGTCCCGCCGCCGCGTCCGTCCAGGATGACGTAGTCGATGCCGAGGTCGAGCGCTGCGTCGAGGTCCTCCTCCACGTGCTGGGCCGACATCTTCACCCCGACCGGGATGCCGCCCGAGCGCGCCCTGATGTGGTCGACCAGGTCCTTCGCGTCGAGCAGGGTCCTCCAGTCGGTGAACCGAGCCGGGGACACCGCCGGTGTCCCCTCGGGCAAACCGCGCACCTGAGCGATCCGGCCGACGACCTTGCTGCCGGGCAGGTGACCACCGGTACCCGTCTTGGCGCCCTGGCCCAGCTTGAGGTGCAGCGCCTGGACCTGGTCGAGGATCCCCTCATCCCAACCGAACCGGCCCGAGGCCAGCTCGTAGAGGTAGCGCGTGTTCTCCGCCTTCTCCTCCGGGAGCATCCCACCCTCACCCGAGCAGATCGCCGTTCCGGCGCCCTCGGCACCCCGCCCGAGCGCGGTCTTGGCCTCCTGCGAGATCGCGCCGAAGCTCATGTCCGAGACGAAGACCGGGATGTCGAGGTGCAGCGGCTTGGCCGCCGCCGGACCGATGACCACCGAGGTGTCGACCGGCTCGTCGTCGAGGAGGGGGACCATTACCGCCGTATGCAAGAAGGTGACCTGGTCGCATCGGTGTTGCCGCCAGTG
>DASQEZ010000125.1:0-21162 GCA_035633415.1 Ornithinibacter sp.
CCTGCTGCATACCGCCTCCCAAAGGGTCACGTCGTGGGTGGATCACATGGCCGCAGCGGGGTCCGGACATAGGCCCTCAGAACGGGCAGATCGAGCACATCGCGCTGAACTTCTTGCGGACTCTGTGCGGACTGGGAGAAGTCACACCCAACCTGACCTGCGCAAACGCTCCGCTTCAGACGTTGAAGCGGAACTCCACGACGTCGCCGTCCTGCATCACGTACTCCTTGCCCTCCATGCGCACCCGCCCGGCCGCACGCGCCGCGGCCATCGAGCCGGCGGCATCCAGGTCGGTGAACGAGACGATCTCGGCCTTGATGAAGCCGCGCTGGAAGTCGGTGTGGATGACGCCCGCCGCCTGCGGGGCCGTCCAGCCACGGTGGATGGTCCAGGCCCGCGACTCCTTGGGCCCGGCCGTGAGGTAGGTCTGCAGCCCGAGGGTGTGGAAGCCGACGCGTGCGAGCTGGTCGAGCCCGGACTCCTCGGCACCGAACGACTGCAGCATCTCCAGGGCGTCCTCCTCGGACATCTCCATGAGGTCCATCTCGAGCTTGGCGTTGAGGAACACCGCGTCGGCCGGGGCGACCAGGGCACCCAGCCGCGCGTGGAGGTCGGCGTCGGCGAGCTGCTCCTCGTCGAGGTTGAAGACGTAGATGAACGGCTTGGTGGTGAGCAGGCCCAGCCCCGACGCGAGGCCGAGGTCGACACCGGCGGCCGCGCCCCCGGCATACAGCGTCGATCCCTCCTCGAGCACCTTCTGGGCGGCGAGGGCGTTCTCGAGCAGGGGCTTGGACTCCTTCTTGATCCGCGCCTCCTTCTCGAGCCGCACGACGGCCTTCTCGAGGGTCTGCAGGTCGGCGAGGACCAGCTCGGTGTGGATCGTCTCGATGTCGGAGCTCGGTGACACCTTGCCGTCGACGTGGACGACGTCGCCGTCCTCGAACGCGCGCACGACCTGGCAGATCGCGTCGGCCTCACGGATGTTGGCGAGGAACTTGTTGCCCAGCCCCTCCCCCACGGACGCGCCGCGCACGATGCCGGCGATGTCGACGAAGGAGACCGTGGCCGGCAGGATCTTCTCGCTGCCGAAGATCTCGGCGAGCCGTGCGAGCCGCTCGTCGGGCAGCGGGACGACGCCGACGTTGGGGTCGATCGTCGCGAACGGGTAGTTCGCCGCGAGGACGTTGTTCTTGGTCAGGGCGTTGAACATCGTCGACTTGCCGACGTTCGGGAGACCCACGATTCCGATTTGAAGTGCCACGAGGCCGAGAGTCTACCGGCGCGCGCAGGTGCGCTCGGCCGCGGCCGGGGTGGGCCGGCTCAGCCGCCGACCGGCTCGCTGTTCTCCAGGTATGCCGTGTGCTCGGCCTCGTGTGCGACCTCGAGCATCCGCGCGGTGTATGGCGCGACGTGCGCCGCGGCATCCGGCACGGTGCGCCAGTGGGCGTCGGCGATCTCGCGGCGCAGGAACAGCGCCGGGTCGAGCTCGCCGGTGTCGTGCGTGCCGAGGTCGAACAGGTAGAGCAGCGCGTCGTCCCAGCCTCGCCATGGCGGCAGCCAGTTGACGGCGAGCAGCCGCCCGGCGGTCACGGTGATGCCGAGCTCCTCCTGCACCTCGCGCTCGACGCACGTGGCCGGCGACTCGCCCGGGTCGACGACTCCCCCGGGCAGATCCCACTCCCTCTTGTAGCTGAGCTCGCAGAGCAGGACCTCACCGGCCGGGTTGCGCAGCAGCCCCTGGGCGATGGTGCGCTTCCTGGGCAGACGCGCGTTGAGGATCGCGATGCGCCGCAGGCGCTCCCGCTCGGTCTCACTGCGTGGCGCCATCACCCGACCCTAACGGCCCGCCCCGGCGCGCTCCTCCAGCAGGGCGAACCCAGCCCGGTCCACCGAACGCGCCGTGGCACTGACGAGGGCGACCCCGGCGCCCGCCGCACGGTCGAGCACGACCACGCTGCGGAAGCCACCGGTGCCGCCGTTGTGCCAGGTGAGGAGGGTGCCCCGGCGATCGAGGGTGAGCCAGGCCGCGCCGATCCGCAACGGGCCGGTGAACCGTCTGACGGGCTCGAGCGCGGCGAGCCCCGGCGCGCTGCCGTCGAGGAGCGCCCGCAGCAGCAGCCCCAGGTCCTCGGCGGTCGACCGGATTCCGCCCGCCGGCCCGAGGCCCTCACCCGTCCACGCCTGGGCCGGGCGGCCCCGCCGCGACCGTCCGGCCACGGCAGCCGGACCGAGCTCGGCCGGGGTCGCCGGAACCGACGTCGCGGCCATGCCGAGCGGGCCGGTGAGGCGGTCCCGCAGCAGGTCGGCGTAGGTGGTGCCGGCTGCGGAGGCGAGCGCGTGGCCGAGCAGCATGGCGCCGAGGTTCGAGTAGCTCGGGTGCCGACGGCCGACGCGGGTGCGCCGGCTCGCGTCCAGCAGCTCGTCGAGCGTCTCGCCGTAGGGGTTGGTGCCGTGCGCCCAGAGCTCCCACGTGGCGCGCAACGCTCCGGTGCCCGCGGCGAGACGGGGCAGCCCGGACGTGTGCGTCGCGAGGTCACCGAGGGTGACGTCGGCCGCGGCGGTCCCGTCGAGCGGGAGGAGCGTGCCCAGCCGGGTGTCGTCGCGCGTCTCCCCGCGCTCACGCGAGTCGGCGAAGAGCATCCCCGTCAGTCCCTTGGAGACCGACCCGATCTCGAGGTCGGACCCGCCGGGCAGGCCCACCTGCGCGGTGCGCGCCACGCCGTTCGCGACCTCGGCGACGACGAAGCGGTCATGGTGCCGACCGAGCCGGTGGCCGGCGCGGTCCGCCAGGTCGGTGTCACCGGATGCCGTCGAGTCCATGCCGGTCCCAACGCGCGACGGGCGGTGTCGGTTTCACCGGGCGCCGCCGAGGTCCGCCGGGCTGTCGGTGGCGCGTGCGAGAGTCCCGTCATGAGCGGATGGATGTGGGGCCTGGTGGGTCTGGTCGTCGGGGTGGGCATGGCGGTGGCCGTGGGCCGGCTGCTGCACGCCGCACGTTCGGCCGCCGTCGTCGCCGAGCGCGACCTGCTGCGCGAGCGGGTGCTCGACCTCGAGACCTCGCTCGCGGAGGACATGGAGACCGCCGCTCTCCTCGCGCCGCTCAAGGACGCCCTGGTGCGGGTCGAGACGCACGTGGGTTCGCTCGAACGCGACCGCATGGAGCAGTTCGGCTCGCTGCGCGCGCTGCTCGCGCGGGTCGAGGGCGAGACCCAGCACCTGGGCCGTCAGACGGCCTCACTCGCCGGCTCACTGCGCTCCTCGACGGTGCGCGGCGCCTGGGGCGAGGTGCAGCTTCGTCGGGTGCTGGAGGCGTCCGGGATGCTGTCGCGGTGCGACTTCGACGAGCAGGTCACCGCGGTCAGTGCCCATGACCGGGGGGTGCGGCCGGACGTCGTCGTGCGGCTGCCCGGCGCCAAGGTGCTCGTCATCGACGCCAAGGCCCCGATGAACGCCTTCCTCGACGCGCAGGCCGAGGACCTGCCCGACGACGAGCGGGCGGCGCTGCTGGTCGACCACGCCACCGGGCTGGGGCGGCACGTCGCGGCCCTGGCCGCCAAGGAGTACTGGTCGGCGTTTCGTGAGGGCCCCGAGATGGTGGTCTGCTTCGTCCCGAGCGACGCCATGCTGGGCGCCGCGCTGGCGGCGCAGCCGTCGCTGCACGAGCGGGCACTGGCACAGCGGGTCGTGCTCGTCGGCCCGGGGTCGCTGATGGCGCTGCTGCGCACGGTCGCCTTCACCTGGCAGCAGGACGCCCTGTCGGCGAGCGCACGTGAGCTGCTCGACCTCGGCCGCGACCTGCACCGACGCCTCGCGACCCTCGGCGCGCACACGGCCAAGGTCGGCCGCAGCCTGCAGTCCAGCGTCGAGGCCTACAACGCGATGGTCGGGACGCTGGAGTCCCGGGTCATGGTCACCGCTCGGCGGATGCACGACCTCGACCTGGTCGGTGACGAGATCCCGGTGCTCACGCCCGTCGAGACCGCGCCCCGGCCCCTGACGTCCCAGGAGCTCATCGACGCCGCGACGTCGGCCGACGACCGCCCCGAGCTGGTGCTCGACCTCGGCCTGCCGGCACCGCGGCGAGCGCCCGGCATCCGCGACGCGGGCTGAGCGGTGGTGTCCCTGGTGCACCCTTCAACGGACTCCTACGGTGGGAGTCGGTCCGGCACGCTGAATCGGCCACCTCAGGGAGGGAACCATGGCTGACGTCTGGTCGATCGTTCATGCAGAACGCGCGGCCCTGATCACCGATCTCGAGCTGCTCCCGGACGCTGCCTGGGGTGAAGCCTCGCTCTGTGACGGGTGGACGGTGCACGACGTGGTCGCGCACCTCGTGGACTCGGCTCGCACGACACGGGTGGGGTTCATCCTCGGCCTTGCCCGCGCACGGTTCGACTTCGACCTCCAGAACGACCGCGGCGTGCGCCGCGAGCGCGGGGTGTCACCCGAGGCGACCCTGGTGCGGCTTCGCGACGTGGCAGCGCGGACGTCGTCACCACCGGCGCCCCTCGACAGCCGCATCGTCGAGGAGGTCGTCCACGGTGAGGACATCCGCCGGCCCCTGGGACTCACTCGTTCCTACCCGCGAGAGGCCGTCGCGCGGGCACTGCACCTCCAGTCGAGCACGCCCATGAAGTTCGGGGGCGCCAAGGAGATCGTGTCCGCGGTCCGGGTCACGGCAACCGACACCGACGTCTCCATCGGTGACGGTCCTGCCGTGTCCGGGCCGGCGCTCGCCCTGCTGCTGGCGCTCTCCGGTCGGCACGTCGCCCTCGAGGAGCTCGGCGGGCCCGGGGTCGGTCAGCTCGCGAAGCGGCTCTGACCACCCGGGCGCTGGTCACGAGCACGACAGCTGCGCGGGGCCTCGGTCACCCGCGCACGCCGTCGGCGACCGCGAACTCCCGGTCGAGCACACCCATGATGACGTCGTCGTGCCACCGGCCCTCGACCCAGCAGCTCTCCCGTTCCCGCCCCTCCTCGACGAAGCCGCACGCACGGTAGGCGGCGATGGCGCGCTCGTTGAAGTCCAGCACCCGCAGGTCGACCCGATGCATCCCCAGCGTGCCGAAGGCGTGCCGGAGGACCAGGACGATGGCCTGCGCACCCAGCCCGTGACCGATGAACTGCGGCGCGTACATCCCGATCGCCAGACGGGCCTTGCGGCCGCCCTCCCGCACGTCGCCGAGGAATGCCGCACCGGCGAGGTCGCCGTCGGCCTCGACCGCCCAGCACATGGCGCCGACGGCCGACTTGGCAGCCAGGTACTCGACCCACGCCTCGACCTCGTCATCGGTCATGGCGCGCGTTGGGCAGTCCGAGCCGTAGCCGCGCTCGATCTCGCGGTGCCACCCGTGCCGCTGCCGGGCCACGCGGTCGGCGTCGTGGTGGGCGCGCAGCACCACGTCCTGGCCACGAAGCGTCAGTGCCGTCATGACCCCATCGTGACGTACCGGTCAGCGGCGGGCACGCCTCCTGGCGGACCGGCGGCTCACCACCCGGCCGAGCAGTGCGCCGGTCACCGCGCCGACGAGGACGTCACCCGGGTAGTGCACGCCGGTGTAGACCCTCGAGAACGCCACGGTGCCCCCGGCCACCCGCAGCGGCCAGCGCAGCGCCGGGATGACGTCGCCGACGGCGACCGCGAACGCCAGGGCCGACGCCGAGTGGCCGGAGGGGAACGACGTCGACGTCGGCATCTCGACCCAGCGAGCCTCCGGCACCTCGTGGCCCTCTCGGTCCGGTCGGTCGCGGTTGCCGGCCAGCTTCATCGGCTGGTTCACGACGAGGGAGGCTGCCCCGATCGCGGCGACGCCGTTCAGCGCCGCCCGCCGGCCGGTACCGCCGCCGAACAGCGCCAGGGCGCCCGCCACGAGGAACCACGGCTTGGAGTGGTTGGCGAAGTGCGACAACCGGCTCAGCGGGATGTCGAGTCCCGGCGTCGACAGCCGGGCCACGGCCACGTAGGCCGCGCGGTCGTAGCGCCCCAGACGGTGGAGCACCCCGGAGGTGCGAGCCGCCACCGGGTGACCCGCCGCGGCCCGGTCGTCGAGCCGCCGGGCCAGACGCTCCTCGACCGGCTCGACCGGCTCGACCGGCTCGACGGCCCCGAGGGTCTCGTCCGGCACTCCCACGGCCGGGCCGCTCACACCGGCACCACCGGTCGGCCGAGCGCGGTGTCCCAGAGGGCCCCCAGCGTGGAGGCGGACACCACGTGCACGGCAGGTGCGGCGACGGGGTTCGAGAGCACGGCCCTGGCCTGCCGCACCGTGAGGGCGCCCGGCCGGATCACGAAGCGCAGTGGTGGGTCCATGGTGAGGGCCTCGCCGTCGACGCCGACCTCGACGGGCCCGCCCGACGCCACCTCGAACTCGGTCGCGGTCCACTCGTTCCAGCCCGAGAACCGGCCGACCTGGCCGGCGGCCTCGAGCGCGGCGAACTTCTCGGCATCCGCGGCGCCGCGCACCAGCACCGACACCACACCGAGCCGTCCGGTGTCGAGGACGGGGCGCGTGGAGGCGCCGCGCAGGTGCGAGAGCTGGTAGGGGTTGTTCGACACGAGCACGAGGTTCGCCGACGTGGCCTGCTCCCCCGACGGGAGGGTGAAGCGGAGGTCGAGCGCCACCGCGGCCGGCCCGATCAGGTCGGGCAGGGTCTCGGCGGCCGTGCGCAGCTTGGCGTCGCGGTACTCCTGCGACTGCACGATCTTGGCGTACAGGCCCATCGACGCGTTGTTGACGAAGACCCGGCCGTTGACCTCCGCGAGGTCGATCCGCCGGTCGACGCCGTCGTCGAAGGCGTCGAGGGCACCGACGACGTCGGCGCGGTCCATGCCGAGATCCAGGGCGAAGTGGTTGCGGGTCCCTGCGGGGATCACCACCATCGGGATGCCGTGCCGGCTCGCCACCGAGGCCACGAGCGCCTGCGACCCGTCGCCCCCGGCCATGCCGATGACATCGGCACCCCTGGCGACGGCGTCCTCGGCGAGCGCGAGCAGGTCCGAGCCCTTGAAGAGCACGATCGGCTCGATGCCTCGCTCCCGGCAGAGTCGCTCGAGCTCGAACTTCTCGACCTTCCCTCCCCCGGACCACGGGTTCATGATCAGCACCGCGTGACCGGCTCGAGGTACCGCGACCACCGCAGAGGGGTCGACGCTCGGCGGCCGCAGGGCCAGGCGCGCCGCGGCCGCGGACGCCGCGGCGAGGGCCACGCCGACGACGAGCACGCGCACGCTGCCGCTGGCCACCATGACCACGGCGAAGATCACCAGCGCGGCCGCCCCGACGCCCAGGGCGATGAGGCGGGGCGTCCCGCGCCGGGACACGGCGAACCAGGCGGCCACGACCAGCACCGCCAGCGTCGCCAGACCGACGAGGAGCACATCCCACCGACGGATGAGCACCACCACCAGGTAGACGACGGCCAGCGCCAGGCTGCCGTAGGCGACCCACGCCGCCGCCCGCTGCCTCGGGGTCGGGACGACTCGCTCCTCGGGCTGTCGCGTCATCGCTGCTCCTCTCGGGTCTCCCGGGCCGGCTCCTGCCACGTCTCGCCGGTCTCCCTCATGTAGGCGGCGACCGCCTCGTCGACGGTGGGGTAGAAGTGGGCCGGGTCGATGGTGCGGTCGAGCTCGTATCGCACGATCTTCGCCCGAACGGGGTCCTTCACCTCGGCGAAGGCGAGTGAGACGTTGCGGGCGTTGAGCCAGGAGTCGAGCTCGGCGAGCATGTCGGCGGCGGTGGTGTCGACGTCGGTCATCGGCTCGGCCGCCACGAGCACCCAGCGCAGGTCGGGGCGCTCCTCGGCCATCGCGCGGACCGTGTCGCCGAACATCCGCGAGTTGGCGAAGATCAGCGGTGCGTCGAAGCGGTAGACGACCAGGCCGGGGAGCAGCTCGGAGTGCGGGTAGGTGCCGGTGTCGTGCAGGCCGGAGAGCCCCTCGACCCGGCCGAGCTCGGCCTGGTGCGGCCACCAGACCCGCCGGAACACGTTGAGGATGGACAGCGTGATCGCCAGCAGGATGCCGGGCAGCACGCCCAGGAGCGCCACGCCGAGGAATGCCGCGGTCGAGAGCGTGAACTCGGTGCGGCGCTGGTGCCACAGGCGTCGCGTCGCGGGCAGGTCGGCGAGCGAGAGCGCCGCGGCGATGACGATGGCGCCGAGGGTCGGCTGCGGCACGTACTGCATCACCCCGGTCGCGAAGACCAGGACGAACCCGATGACGACCGCACCCACGATCCCGGTCACCTGCGAGCGCGAGCCGGCCTGCTCCGAGACGGCCGTGCGCGACCCGCTGGTGCTGACGGGGAAGCCCTGGAACAGCCCCGCGAGGATGTTCGCGGCGCCGATGCCGATCATCTCCTGGTCGCCGTGCACCCGCTCCCCGCGCCGGGCCGCGAACGACGACGCGGTCGACATCGTGTCGGCGAGGGCCACCACGGCGATGGCCACCGCACCCAGGAACAGCTCGGGCAGGTCGCCCCAGGCGACCGTCGGGATCGTGAACGGGGGGAACCCCTGGGGCAGCACGCCGATCGTCTTCACCCCGTCGGCCTGCAGGTCGAGGAGGTTGACGGCCAGCGCGGCCAGGACGACGACGACGAGCACGGCGGGGACCTTCGGCATCAACCGCTGCATCAGCAGGATGCCGACGAGCGAGAGCACCCCGATGGTGGCGCCGGTGGCATTGACGAGCTGGTCGGCGACACCGGTGACGAAGGCCCTGGCCTCCTCGATCAGCCCGTCGGCGTCGACCGAGAAGCCGAAGAGCTTGGGCAGCTGCCCCACGACGATCGTGAGCGCGAGCCCGTTCATGTAGCCGATCTGGGTGGGCTTGGAGAGCAGGTCGGCCACGAAGCCGAGGTGGCCGAGACCGGCAACCGTCATCACGACGCCCACGAGCACGGCGAGCACCGAGGCCAGGGCGACCGCCTTGTCGGGGTCTCCGCCGGCCAGCACCAGCGGCGCGATCGTCGCGGCGATCATCGGCCCCAGTGAGGAGTCGGGCCCGAGCACGAGGATTCGCGACGGGCCGAAGATCGCGTAGCCGACCAGGCAGAGGATCGAGGTGTAGAGGCCGGTGACCGGCGGTAGACCGGCCAGCTCGGCGTAGGCCATGCCCTGCGGCACGAGCAGGGCCGACAGCACCAGCCCTGCGACGAGGTCCTTGCCCAGCCAGCCGCGCTGGTAGCTGCGGAACAGCGCGATCCCCGGGACGAACTCCCGAAGCACCCCGGTGCGCGGCGGTGCCTGCGGCGGCGTGGCGGGCGCGGTCATCGGGCGACCACCTCCTTCCACGGGGAACCGGACTCCCGTGCACGGCGCACGCTCCTCGGCCTACCCGTGATCGTCGCGACGTGGGAGCCGGTGGTCATCACCCAGCCCGGGTGACGGGCGCCGACCGGCGTCCCGGATGACGCGTGGCCCCGTCGGCGACCGGCGGCCGTGCGCGCTCAGAGTTCCTGCTCGTAGTGGAAGGCCAGGGGCCCGCCCTCTCCCTCGGTGCGCCGGAACCCCTCGGACTCGTAGAGGTGGCGGGCCGCGACGTCGTCCTCGCTCGTCGCCAGGTCGATGAAGTCGCAGCGCCGGGCGATCGCCCGGTCGACGCAGGCGCGCAGCAGCAGACGACCCAGGCCGCGCCCCCTCCGCTCGGGCACGACGTAGAGCTCGGCCAGGTAGCACTCGTTCGCCTCGCTCCACAGCGAGGGTCGGAAGCGGAGCACGGCGACTCCCCCGGCGTCCGCGACGGGTCCGACGACGAGCACCTCGGTGTCCCCCGCCGCGACGAGCTCGCGCAGCCGTCGGGCCAGCACCCGCGGGCCCGGGCTCGGGTCGTCGTACTCGGTGTTGAAGTCGTGCAGCAACCGCCCGGCGACGGCGAGCGCCTTGACCCCCCGGGCGAGCGCGACCGGCGGCGGCACGGCATCCGCCCCGCTCACCCGTACGCCTCGCTCACCGGACCACCCCGATCTCCTCAGTGCAACGAACCGGACTCGGCGAAGCTCGCGTCGTGGCGCATCTTGTCGCTCTTGCCGGCCGCCTTGAGGTCACGGCGGATCTCGTTCGGCAGCGAGAACATGATCGACTCCTGCGCGGCGACGACCGGCGAGACGTCGCCGAACCCTCGGGCGGCCAGGTACTCGAGAACCTCACGGACCAGGATCTCGGGCACCGAGGCCCCGGACGTGACGCCCACCGTCGACACCTCATCGAGCCACGCCTCGTCGATCTCGTCGGCGTAGTCGACCAGATGGCCTGCGCGAGAGCCGTGCTCGAGGGCAACCTCGACGAGGCGCACCGAGTTGGACGAGTTGCGCGATCCGATGACGAGCATGAGGTCGCACTCGGCGGCCATCTGCTTGACGGCGAGCTGGCGGTTCTGGGTGGCGTAGCAGATGTCGTCGCTCGGTGGGTCCTGCAGCGAGGGGAAGCGCTCGCGCAGCCGCCGGACGGTCTCCATCGTCTCGTCGACCGACAGCGTGGTCTGCGAGAGCCAGACGACCTTCTCGGGGTCACGCACGGTCACGTTGGCGACGTCCTCCGGCCCGTCGACGAGCTGGATGTGCTCGGGCGCCTCGCCGGCCGTGCCCACGACCTCCTCGTGGCCCTCGTGGCCGATGAGCAGGATGTCGTAGTCGCTGTCGGCGAAGCGCACGGCCTCGCGGTGCACCTTGGTGACGAGCGGGCAGGTGGCGTCGATGGTGCGCAGTGACAGCGCACGCGCCTCCTCGTGCACGACCGGAGCGACCCCGTGCGCGGAGAAGACGACCGTCGCGCCCTCGGGCACCTCGTCGGTCTCGTCGACGAAGATCGCGCCCCGCTTCTGCAGCGTGGTCACCACGTGCTTGTTGTGCACGATCTCCTTGCGCACGTAGACCGGCGAGCCGTAGAGATCGAGGGCCTTCTCGACCGTGACGACGGCTCGGTCGACCCCCGCGCAGTAGCCACGGGGGGCGGCGAGGAGCACGCGCTTGGTGGAGTCAGCCATGCTCTCCATGGTAAGCGGCGCGGTGCCGGCCCCCGAATCCGCGAGACCGGTCAGAGGGCGTTGGGGCCGAACCGCTGCCAGGCGACGAAGGCCGCCATCAGCGCGAGCACGACGTTGACCACCACCATCGGCGTCTCGCCGCGGCGCAGGTGCACCGGGATCGCCAGCACCATGATCACCACGAGGCCGAGCGCCGCGAGCGGAGTCAGCCAGGGCAGGATGCCGGTCGCCGCCGGCAGGACCAGACCGATCGCGGCGAGCAGCTCGAGCGCACCGATCAGCGTGACCGTTCGCGGCGAGAAGTCCTCCACCCAGCCCATCCGCTCCTGCATCTTCTCGCGAGGCTGGGTGAGCTTGCCCACCCCCGCCAGGCCGAAGGCGAGCGCGAGGACGATCTGGAGCACCCAGAGCACTGTGTTCATGGCCAACCCTTTGTCCGACGGAAGTGGAGGGCCTCCTCCACAAGAACGGAAGCGACAACCCGGCAACCGGAGGGTCTATTCCACTTGGTTGGGCCAAGTCCTACAGTGGCGCCCATGCCCTCCGCCCCCGACTGCGGTGCCGCCCGCCTGCGCGCGGACGCGGCCTCCAACCGCGAGCGGATCGTCGACGCCGCCCGCCGGGTGTTCGGGCGCGACGGCGTCTCCGCCCCGCTGACGGCCGTCGCGGCGGAGGCCGGGGTGGGCATCGCAACGCTCTACCGGCGCTTCCCGGAACGCGACGCGTTGGTGCAGGAGGCGTTCGGTGACGCGCTGGCCGAGTTCCACCGCAGCCACGAGCGCGCCCTCGCCGACCCCGACCCCTGGGCTGCCTTCGCGGCCCTGGTCACCGACCTCGGCGAGATCGAGGCCCGCAACCGCGGGTTCACCCACCTCGTCCAGTCCGCGATCCGGCCACTGCGAGGTCCCGGCGGTGAGCGAGAGCGCGGCTACCAGGCGGTCGTCGAGGTCGTCCGCCGCGCCCAGCAGGCCGGCGCAGTCCGCCCCGAGCTCACGCCCGAGGACCTCCCCGTCGTGTCGTTCGCCATCGCCGGCATCCTCGAGGCGACCCGCGACGACGTGCCCGACGCCTGGCGCCGGCACGTCGCCCTCGTCCTCGACGGATGCCGCGCCGCTGCGCCCACCCCGCTCCCCCCGGCCCCCGCGCCCCGCCAGCTGCAACGCGCGATGATCCGCTCGGCCCGGCGGCGCCAGACCCGCTGAGCTCACCCTGGGGGTGGGTCCGCCTAGAGTTCGACGCATGAGCACGCCGGCGCCCCAGGGCCGCGGTCCGCTGCCCGAGAAGGCGGCCGACACGACGGCCGAGCAGCCGTGGCCGGTGCGGCTGCTCTCGATGAAGATCGGCGAGTACGTCGAGCGGATGTCGACGCTGTGGGTGGAGGGCCAGGTCGTCCAGCTGAACCGGCGACCGGGCGCGCGCACCGCCTACCTCACCCTGCGCGACCCCGATGTCGACATGAGCCTGTCGGTGTCGATCTCCGTCAATGCCCTCGACGCCATGCCGGGACCCTTGGGCGAGGGCGCGCGCGTGGTGCTCCAGGCCAAGCCGGCGTTCTGGACCCAGCGCGGCTCACTGATGCTCGACGCGCGTCAGATCCGACCGGTCGGCGTCGGTGAGCTGCTCGCCCGCCTCGAGTACCTCAAGCGCCACCTGGCCCAGGAAGGGCTGTTCGACCGCGACCGCAAGCGCCCCCTGCCGTTCCTGCCGAGGCGGGTCGGCCTGGTCTGCGGCCGGGCGAGCGCCGCCGAGCGCGACGTGGTCGAGAACGCCCGCCGCCGCTGGCCCGCCACCCGCTTCGAGATCCGCCCGGTCGCCGTCCAGGGCGCCACCGCCGTGGCCGAGGTGACCGCCGCGCTCGCCGAGCTCGACGCGCACCCGGAGGTCGACGTCATCGTCATCGCCCGCGGCGGCGGCGGCGTCGAGGACCTCCTGCCGTTCAGCAACGAGACCCTGGTGCGGGCGGTCGCGGCCGCGCGCACCCCGGTCGTCAGCGCGATCGGCCACGACGTCGACACCCCGTTGCTCGACCTGGTCGCCGACCACCGCGCCTCCACGCCCACCGACGCCGCGAAGGCGATCGTGCCGGATGCCGTCGCCGAGCGTGCCGCGGTCACCGGCGCCCGCGACCGCTCCCGTCGGGCGCTCGCCGGCCGGCTGCACCACGAGCGGCGCCGCCTCGTCGAGCTGCGCAGCCGGCCGGTGCTCACCGACAAGGGCGCCTTCGTGCGCAGTCAGCGCGACGTCGTCGAAGCGCTGCGCGACCGCGCCCGGCGGCGGGTCGAGGGGCAGCTGCACCGAGCCCGCGACCACACCGCGCACCTGCGCGCCCAGGTGCGCACGCTGTCACCGCAGTCGACGCTCGACCGGGGCTACGCCATCGTCGCGCGGTCAGACGGCTCCGTCGTCAGCGATCCGTCGGACCTCGAGGCCGGCGAGCTGCTGCGGGTGCGGGTGGCCCGTGGAGACTTCGGGGCGCGCACCGTCGGCGAGCGCGACTAGGCTGCCGGGCATGGCGAAGAGGGCCGACGTGGCCGACCCCGGCATCTCCGGCGCCGCGACCCCCGAGGGCGCGGCGTCGCGCGCCGAGCACGCCGAGCACGCCGACGTCGCGGCGATGTCCTACGAGCAGGCCCGCGACGAGCTCGTCGACATCGTCGCCCGGCTGGAGAACGGCCAGGCCGGCCTCGAGGAGAGCATGGACCTGTGGCAGCGAGGCGAGGCGCTGGCCGCGCACTGCTCCACCTGGCTCGACTCCGCCGAGGCGCGGCTCACCGCCGGCGACTGAGCGCTCAGGGGGTGACCGGCTGGAGGTAGGTCACGAAGTCGGCCATCTCCTCGAAGCTCGCCGTGCCGGTGACGAGCGTCGTCAGCTGCCCCGCGGCCTGCGGGTCCTCGACCAGGCTGTTCTGCACCTTGGTGTCCCGTTCGTACTTGGTCCAGGTGCGGCCGCCCGCCTCGAGGGTGCCGACCCGTGGGGCGCGGTTGGTCTGGGCCTCGACCCACGCCGAGGTGGGGTCCATCGCCTGCTCCACGGCGACGTAGGTGCCGGACGGCGTCTGGTAGCCGGCGTGCCAGGTGGAGAA
Source organism: Ornithinibacter sp. (assembly GCA_035633415.1). Taxonomy (GTDB): domain Bacteria; phylum Actinomycetota; class Actinomycetes; order Actinomycetales; family Dermatophilaceae; genus Fodinibacter. The sequence goes on from DASQEZ010000125.1 coordinate 14,068, forward strand.
ACCGTCGGTGGTTCGCACGAACCGGGCCGACGTGGTGCTCCAGCCCTCGGGGAGACCGACCGCCTCGACGATCGGCCAGCCCGTCCGCTCCCGGACGTCGACCGCCACGGCGTGGACGTCGACCGGCGGGCCACTCACCGAGCTGACCCGCGGCACCACGAGCACGAGCACGAGCACCATGCCCAGGACGGCGAGCAGCGACAGCACGAGGTTCTTCGCGGACCCCAGGGAGTACCGGCTGCGGGCAGGTGCGGGCGTCGTCACCCCCATATCGTCGCCGACGGGCGCCCGGGACGCCCAATCGCCCCGACGATAGGGTTGGACCGTCGCCCCCACGTCATGGAAGACAAGGACGAGATGCCCACCACGACCTCGACCTCATCGCCGGCCCGCCGCACCCCGAGGACGGAGCCGTGAGCGCCGGCACCGCCCCGGTCGTCGTCGTCGGAGAGCTCCTCGTCGACATCGTCCACACCCCCGACGGCCAGACCGCCGAGCACGTCGGCGGGTCACCGGCCAACGTGGCCCTGGGCCTGGCCCGGCTCGGGCACGACACCTGGTTCGCGACGCTCGTCGGCACCGACGCGCGCGGCATCCGGTGCACCGAGCACGTCGAGTCCGGCGGCGTGCAGCTGCTGCCCGGCAGCACGAGCCCCAGCCACCCGACGTCCACGGCAGCCGCGACCCTCGACGAGTCGGGTGCCGCGACGTACGTGTTCGACCTGCACTGGACCCTGCCGCCCGTGCAGCTGCCCGAGGGCACCGGCCACCTGCACATCGGCTCGATCGGCACGACCCTGCGCCCCGGCGACGAGGAGGTCACCGCCGCGGTGCACCTGGCCCGAGCGGCCGGCACCATCTCCTACGACCCCAACATGCGCCCGACGATCATGGGGAGCCCCGACGCCGTGCGTGGCCGCGTCGAGGAGCTCGTGGCGCTCTCCGACGTCGTCAAGTGCTCCGAGGACGACATCGAGTGGCTCTATCCCGGGTCGTCACCGTCCGAGGTCATGGGCCGCTGGGCGGGGCTCGGCGCCGCACTGACCGTGGTCACCCTCGGCCCGCGCGGGGTCACCTGGCGTGCCGCGACGGGCGAGGAGGACAGCGAGCCGGCCCAGGACATCGCCGTCGTCGACACCGTCGGCGCCGGGGACTCGTTCATGGCCGGTCTGGTGTCGGGCCTGCTCGATGACGACCTGCTCGGCAGTCCCGAGGCGCGCGACCGGCTGCGCGCGGCCGGGCTCGCCCTCGTGCGCCCCGCCATCGACCGCGCTCTGGCGACCAGCGACCAGACGGTGCGCCACGCCGGTGCCTACGCCCCCTCCCGCGAGGAGATCTGATGACCGAGTTCCGCTACGAGGACCTGCTGCCGGTCGGCGCCGACGAGACGCCCTACCGGCTGCTGACCACTGACGGGGTCTCGGTCGTCGACGGTCCGGGCGGGCGCCGCTTCCTCCAGGTCGAGCCCGAGGCGCTGCGCCTGCTCACCGAGACCGCGATGCACGACATCGCCCACTACCTGCGGCCGGCGCACCTGCAGCAGCTCGCCACCATCCTCGACGACCCCGAGGCGAGCGACAACGACAAGTTCGTGGCGCTCGACCTGCTCAAGAACGCGAACATCGCCGCGGGCGGCATCCTGCCGATGTGCCAGGACACCGGCACCGCCATCGTCATGGGCAAGCGCGGGCAGCACGTGCTCACCCCCGGGCGCGACGAGGAACCGATCAGCCGCGGCATCTACGACGCCTACACCCGGCTCAACCTGCGGTACTCGCAGATGGCGCCGGTGACGATGTGGGACGAGCGCAACACCGGGTCGAACCTGCCGGCCCAGATCGAGCTCTACGCCGACACCGCTGCCGGGCACGAGACGACCTACAAGTTCCTCTTCATGGCCAAGGGCGGGGGCAGCGCCAACAAGTCCTACCTGTTCCAGGAGACCAAGGCGATCCTCAACCCCGACGCGATGATGCGCTTCCTCGACGAGAAGCTGCGCGGTCTCGGCACGGCAGCCTGCCCGCCCTACCACCTCGCCATCGTCATCGGCGGCACGAGTGCCGAGTTCGCCCTCAAGACAGCGAAGTACGCCAGCACGAAGTACCTCGACCAGCTGCCCAAGGCGGGCGACCCGGCCACCGGACACGGGTTCCGCGACACCGAGCTCGAGGAGAGGGTGCTCGAGCTGACCCGCCAGTTCGGCATCGGGGCGCAGTTCGGCGGCAAGTACTTCTGCCACGACGTGCGCGTCGTGCGGCTCCCCCGGCACGGGGCCTCGCTGCCCGTCGCCATCGCGGTCTCCTGCTCGGCCGACCGCCAGGTGCTCGCCAAGATCACCCCCGACGGCGTGTTCATCGAGCAGCTCGAGACCGACCCCGCACGCTTCCTGCCCGACCAGACCCACACCGGGCTGGCCGACGAGCACGCGGATGCCGTGGGTGCCGCGTCGACCGGCCAGGGCGCCGTGGTCTCGATCGACCTCAACCGCCCGATGGCCGAGATCCTCGAGGAGCTCTCCAGGCACCCGGTGAAGACCCGGCTGTCGCTGAGCGGCCCCCTCGTCGTCGCCCGCGACATCGCGCACGCGAAGATCAAGGAGCGCCTCGACGCGGGCGAGGAGATGCCGGCCTACCTGCGCGACCACCCGGTCTACTACGCCGGCCCGGCCAAGACTCCCGTAGGCATGGCGTCGGGCTCGTTCGGCCCGACGACCGCCGGCCGGATGGACTCCTACGTCGACCAGTTCCAGGCCGCGGGAGGCTCGATGGTCATGCTCGCCAAGGGGAACCGCAGCCAGCAGGTCACCGACGCCTGCCGGGCTCACGGCGGCTTCTACCTCGGATCGATCGGCGGCCCGGCCGCGCGGCTCGCCCAGGACTGCATCAAGAGCGTCGAGGTGCTGGAGTACCCCGAGCTCGGCATGGAGGCGATCTGGAAGATCGAGGTCGAGGACTTCCCCGCCTTCATCGTCGTCGACGACAAGGGCAACGACTTCTTCGCCTCGGTCACCACGCCCGTCGCCTTCACGATCGAGAAGCGCACCGGCCTGCTCTGACCACCGCGTCGTGGGCCACCCCCTTGCCCGACCGGGTCGAGGTCCCGCGACACGCTGATCCTCCGCGCGGATCGTCAGCGCGTCGTGGGACCTCGTCTCGTCGAGGCTGACCGCGGGTGGGACCGCTGGTAGCGTCCGGAGCGTGATCGAGCGGCACCGCACGCAGCCGGGGACGCGGCCCCGCACCCCCGAGGAGGCCTGGCGTGTGCTGGCCGCCGGCAACGCCCGGTTCATGGCCGACGAACGCGCACACCCGCACCAGGACGTGCACTTTCGACACCGGGTGGCGGCCAAGCAGAACCCCTTCGCGATCTTCTTCGGCTGTGCCGACTCCCGGGTCGCGGCGGAGATCATCTTCGACCAGGGACTGGGCGACCTCTTCGTCGTGCGGACCGCCGGACACGTCATCGACCCCAGCGTGCTCGGCTCGCTCGAGTTCGGCGTCGACGTGCTCAACTGCCCGCTCATCGTGGTGCTCGGCCACGACTCGTGCGGTGCCGTCAGGGCCGCCGAGGTGGCCGTGCGCACCGGCGAGGTGCCCGGCGGCTTCGTGCGCGACATCGTCGAACGCGTCATCCCCAGCGTCCTGGCCGCCACCAGGGGGGGCCGTACCCCCACCATCGAGCAGATCGAGCGCGAGCACGTCGAGCGCACCTGCGACCTGGTCAGTGAGCGCTCCACCCTCATCGCCGACCGGATCCGCTCCGGAACCCTCGGTGTCGTGGGCGCGGAGTACGACCTGGCCGACGGCGAGGCCAAGGTGGTCCGCACCATCGGAGACGTCGGAATCGACGTGTGATCCGGCTCGACGGCATCCACCTGCACCCGGTCAAGAGCACCGCGGGGCGGCCCGTTCTGCGCGGTGACGTCGAGCCGTGGGGCCTGCGCGGCGACCGTCGCTGGATGGTCGTCGACGATGCTGGGAAGTGCGTCACGGCCCGCGAGGAGCACACCCTGCTCGCCGTCACCGCCGACACCGTCGCGACCGACCCCGGGCTGACCGCCGCCCTGCGCCTGCGCGCACCGGGCCACGAGCCGCTCGAGGTCGAGCAGCCACGAGGACCGGCGGTGCCGGTGAGCGTGCACGGCCGCGGTCTCGAGGGCGTCGCGGCAACCGCCGAGGCCGCCGACTGGCTCGGTGAGGTGCTCGGTCGCGCCGACCTGCGCCTGGTCCACGTCCACAGCCCGCGACCGCTCAGCCCCACCCACGCCCGGCCGGGCGAGGCCACGGCCTTCGCCGACGCGTACCCGGTGACGCTCGCGTCGGCGGCCTCGCTGGGCCGGCTGCGGGACTGGGTGGCCGAGACCGCCCTCGAACGCGGCGAGGAGCCGCGTGCTCCGCTGGTCGTCGAGCGCTTCCGACCCAACCTCGTCGTCGACGGGGACCTCGACCCGTTCGAGGAGGACGGCTGGCGAGGGGTGCAGGTCGGTCCGGTGGAGTTCCGGGTCGTCAAACCGGTCGACCGCTGCGTGATGACGACCCTCGACCCCTCGACCCTCGACCGTTGGCACGAACCGCTTCGCACCCTCGCCAGGTACCGCAAGTGGGACGGCGCGACGTGGTTCGCGGTGCAGCTCGTGCCGGAGTCCCGCGGCGTGGTCAGGGTCGGCGACGAGGTCGCGCCCGGGCGGTAGCGTGATCGCCATGGAGACCTTCGCGCGCAGCTTTCCCGACGACTTCCTCTGGGGCGCCGCCACGGCGAGCTACCAGATCGAGGGCGCGCACGACGAGGACGGGCGCAGCCCGTCGATCTGGGACACCTTCTGCCGCACCCCCGGCAAGGTCGCCAACGGCGACACCGGCGACGTCGCGTGCGACCACTACCACCGGATGCCGCAGGACGTCGCCCTGATGAAGGACCTGGGCCTGGACGCCTACCGCTTCTCCGTCGCCTGGCCCCGCGTGGTCCCCACCGGCACCGGGGCGGTCAACGCCAAGGGCCTCGACTTCTACTCACGGCTCGTCGACACGCTGTTGGAGAACGGCATCCGGCCGGTCGTCACCCTGTACCACTGGGACCTGCCGCAGGTGCTCGGCGACCGCGGAGGTTGGCTCAACCGTGACGTCGTGGGGTGGTTCACCGACTACGCCGCCGCCACCGTCGCGGCACTGGGCGACCGGGTCACGAACTGGACCACCTTCAACGAACCGTGGTGCTCCTCGCTGCTCAGCTACTCGCTCGGCGCCCACGCCCCCGGCCACCAGGACCCCCTCGAGGGGATGGTGGCAGCCCACCACCTGATGCTCGCCCACGGCACCGCGGTGCCCGTCATCCGCGAGAGCGCCCCGGGCGCGCAGGTGTCGATCACCCTCAACCCCACCCAGGTGTGGGGCCCCGACGACGGCGACGAGCGCGACGCGGATGCCGTGCGCCGCAGCGACAACGCGCTCAACGGCATCTTCTTCGGCCCGCTGTTCCACGGCGCCTACCCCGACGGGTTCCTCGACGACACCGCGCACCTCACCGACCACGCGTACGTCCGTGACGCTGACCTCGCGACGATCTCGGCCCCGCTGGACAACCTCGGCGTCAACAACTACTTCCCGACCCGGGTGCGCGCCGCCCGCGACGGTGAGGACGACTTCCGCGCGATGCCCGGCTGCGAAGGCGTCGTCCAGGTGGCCCCGCGACCGCCGCTCACCGACATGGGATGGGAGCAGTCCCCCGAGAGCCACCGCCTCATCATCGAGCGGTCGGCGCGCGAGAGCGGACTGCCGATCTACGTCACCGAGAACGGCTCGGCCTGGGCCGACACGGTCGGGGCCGACGGGCACGTGCACGACCCCGACCGCACCGCGTACCTTCACGGGCACCTGGGAGCCGTCGCCGACGCCATCGAGGGCGGCGTCGACGTGCGCGGCTACTTCGCGTGGAGCCTGATGGACAACTTCGAGTGGGCGCTGGGCTACGACAAGCGCTTCGGCATCGTGCACGTCGACTACGGCACCCAGGTGCGCACGGTCAAGGACTCCGGGCTCGAGTACGCCCGCATCCTCGCCGCCCACCACGCCCGCTGAGCCTGCGGCGGATGCCGTGACGCGCGGGCGCCGCGTCCTCGTGATCGGCGGCGGTATCGTCGGGTTGGCCGTGGCCGAACGGGTGCTGCGTGACGATCCCTCGGCGCGGGTCACGGTCGTCGAGAAGGAGCACGACTGGGCGCGCCACCAGACCGGCCGCAACAGCGGGGTGGTGCACTCGGGCCTGTACTACCCGCCCGTCAGCCGCAAGGCGCGATGGTGCCGGGCGGGGGCGACGTCGCTGCTCGCGCTCGCAGGTGAGGAGGGGGTTCCCCACCGGGTCACCGGCAAGCTGGTGGTGGCCACGGCGGCCTCCGAGCTCGACCGACTGGTCGCTCTCGAGCGGCGCGGGCTCGCCAACGGGTTGGCCGTCACCCGGCTCACTGCGGCACAGGCGCGTGAGCACGAGCCCCACGTGGCGGCCCTGGCAGCGCTGCACGTGCCCGAGACCGGCATCATCGACTACCGCGGGGTGTGCGCCGTGCTCGTCCGTCGGCTGCGCGACGCGGGTGCCCGCCTGCTCCCGGGCGCCGAGGTGGTCGGCGGTGCCGACGGGCCGCGCGAGGTCACCGTGGAGACGACGCGCGGCGACCTCGCCGCCGACGCGGTGGTCAGCTGCGCGGGCCTGTACGCCGACCGCGTCGCGCGGCTGCTCGGCCACCAGCCCTCGGTGCGGATCGTGCCCTTCCGTGGCGAGTACCACGAGCTCACCCCGGCCGCGGCCCATCTCGTGCGGGGACTGGTCTACCCGGTGCCCGACCCCGACCTGCCCTTCCTCGGGGTGCACCTGACCCGCGGCATCGACGACCACGTGCACGCCGGGCCGAACGCCGTGCTCGCACTTGCCCGCGAGGGCTACGACTGGGGCCGCCTCGACGCACGCGACCTGGCGGCGACGCTGGGGTACGCCGGGTTCTGGCGACTCGCCCGCCGGCACGCCCGCAGTGGTGCGGCCGAGGTGGCGCGATCCCTCTCGGAACGCCGCTTCGGCGACAGCGTGCGGCGCCTCGTGCCCGCCCTT
>DASQEZ010000126.1:0-7394 GCA_035633415.1 Ornithinibacter sp.
ATCGCGACGTCCGGGTCGCAGCCGAGCTCGACGAGTCGGTTCCGCAGGGTCACGAAGTGGCGGTACTCAGCGACGGCCATGCCGGCGAGCTCGGCCTTGTCGCCGACCGTCGGTGCCAGGGCGGCGTCGGCCGCGAGTCGCTCGAAGGCGCTGAGCTCGCCGTAGGCGAGGACGCCGAGCAGGTCGACGACAGCGGCCCGGTAACCCTCGTCGTCGAGGGGATCGAGGCCCACGGAAGGAACGTCTGCGGAGGATGCGTGCGACACGTCACTCATGGGCGCAGCGTAGCCAGACCGCCGGGGGACAGCCGTTACACTTGATGGTGTACCCGTGAGCGCGGGCGCGATTCCGACAGGCCAGTGGGCGCCCTGCCAAGGCGCAGCCCCGCCTCCGCGCTCGACAGCTCGCGATGCGAATAGAGGCGTTTCCCCTGACCACCTTCCGTGACCTCGGGGTCCTACCCGAGACCTGCGCGGCCCTCGAGGCCATCGGCATCACCGAACCCTTCGCCATCCAGGAGCAGACGCTCCCCGTCGCCCTAGCGGGCAACGATGTCATCGGCCAGGCCAAGACGGGCACCGGCAAGACCCTCGGCTTCGGCATCCCCTTGCTGCAGCGAGTGACCGGACCCCAGGACACCGGCTTCGGAGACCTCGCCGACCCTGGCAAGCCCCAGGCCCTCGTCGTCGTGCCGACCCGCGAGCTCTGCGTGCAGGTGACGCGCGACATCCAGACCGCTGGTGGGCTGCGGGGCGTACGCGTGCTCGCCGTCTACGGAGGACGCGCCTACGAGCCCCAGGTCGAGGCCCTGCGCAAGGGCATCGAGGTCGTCGTCGGCACCCCTGGCCGGCTCATCGACCTGGCCAACCAGAAGCACCTCGACCTCGGGCACGTGCGGATGCTCGTCCTCGACGAGGCCGACGAGATGCTGGACCTGGGCTTCCTGCCCGACGTCGAGCGGATCCTGCGCTTCATCCCTGACGGCCGCCAGACCATGTTGTTCTCCGCGACCATGCCCGGCCCCGTCATCTCCCTTGCGCGCCAGTACATGACCCAGCCCACGCACATCCGGGCCCACGACCCCGAGGACGCCGGGCTCACGGTCGCCAACGTCGAGCAGCACGTCTTCCGAGCGCACGCCCTCGACAAGGTCGAGATGCTGGCCCGCATCCTGCAGGCGCAGGGCCGCGGCCAGACCATGGTGTTCTGCCGCACCAAGCGCACCGCGCAGAAGGTCGCCGACGAGCTGGGGATCCGCGGCTTCGCCTCGGGCGCGGTGCACGGCGACCTCGGCCAGGGGGCGCGCGAGCAGGCCCTGCGCGCCTTCCGCAACGGCAAGGTCGACGTGCTGGTCGCCACCGACGTGGCGGCTCGAGGCATCGACGTCGAGGGCGTGACGCACGTCGTCAACTACCAGTGCCCCGAGGACGAGAAGACCTACCTGCACCGCATCGGGCGTACGGCTCGCGCCGGCGCCTCGGGCACGGCCGTCACCTTCGTGGACTGGGACGACATCCCTCGGTGGACCCTGATCAACAAGGCTCTCGGGCTCGACTTCGAGAGCCCGGCGGAGACGTACTCGACCTCCGACCACTTCTATGAGGCGCTCGACATCCCGCGCCATGCGGGCGGGGAGCTGCCCAAGTCGGAGCGCACCCGTGCCGGGCTCGAGGCAGAGGCCGTCGAGGACCTCGGCGAGACCGGCAAGGCCCGCGGCCGTGGAGATGCAGGTCAGCCGCCCAGCGGCTCCCGCTCCGGGAAGAGCTCGCCGGCGCCCGAGAGCAAGCCGCGTCCCGCACGGACCCGTTCGGGTCAGCGTCAGCGCACCAGGAGCGGAGCGCCGGTCGCCGCGACCACCACGGAGAACCACGACGGCGGTCAGCCGCGCACGCTCGACGGCGAGGGTGCTCCCTCAACCGGTCGGCGGCGCCGGCGCGGTGGCCGCGGCAAGGGTGGTGGGTCGTCCGCGACCGCTTCGACCTCGACGGGTGGCTCCGGCGACGCGAAGGCCGTGAGCGACCAACCCGTCTAGAGCCGGACCCCGAGCCGCACCCACGTCCGACGACCGCACGCGGGACAGCGCATCCAGGAACGGTGCCGCTTCGGCCCGACGAGGAGGTGGAACGACGGGAGAACAGCGCGCGTGGCCGCGCGCAGCCCCACCACGCTGGTCTGCTGGCAGGACGAGCACTCGACCGTGACCGACCCGAACGAAGGTGGCTCGACGACGTCGCTCCACAGCGCGTGCCGACCGTCATGGTCGGTGGGCATCTCGGAAAGGACGGGCTCGGGCTCCGGCGCCACCGTGCGTGGCCGGATGCGGTCGAACCGAGGTTCGGGGCTCATGCGCCCACCTCCGCCACAGAGAACCGCTCGACGAGCAGGCGGGCGTGTTCGCGGTAGGCCTCGGCCCCCTTGGAGGTCCGTGCCGTCGAGAGCACCGAGCGACCGATGGCCGGCGCCTCGGCGAAGCGCACGGACTTCGGGATCGGGGGCTCGAGCACCGGGAGGCCGTACCTCCCCGTCACGTCGGCGAGGACCGCGCGCGAGTGGTTGGTACGGCTGTCGAACAGCGTCGGCAGCACCCCGAGGACCTCGAGCTCGCGGTTGGTGCGCTTCTGCACCTCGCGCACGGTGTCGAGGAGGTGCCCGACCCCGCGGTGGGAGAGGGTCTCGCACTGCAGCGGGATGAGCACGACGTCCGCGGCGGTCAGCGCATTGAGGGTCAGGACCCCGAGGGACGGACTGCAGTCCAGGAGCACGAAGTCGTAGTCGGGCGCGATCTCCTCCAGCGCCTCCGCGAGGACGTACTCGCGACCGGTTCGCATGAGCAGGTGCGCCTCCGCACCCGCCAGGTCGATCGTCGCCGGAAGGACGTCCAGCCCGTCGTCGGTCGTGCGCACAGCCAGCCCCGCTCCGACCCGGCCGAGCAGCACGTCGTGCACCGACAGCTCGAGGGCCTCGGGGTCCAGGCCGACGGAGAACGACAGGCAGGCCTGGGGGTCGAGGTCCACGAGGAGGACTCGGTGGCCCAGCTCGACGAGGGCCGAACCCAGCGAGACCACTGTGGTGGTCTTGGCGACGCCGCCCTTCTGGTTGACGACGGCGATCGTGGTGGTGGTGGTCACAGTTCCCCTGGTGCTGAGCAGCGGGCCGGGCAGGCGTTGCCGCCTATTCTGCCCCCTGTGAGCACCCCACCGTTCCTGGCACCTCCTCCCGGCACGTGCGCCGAACCGCTCGAGACCTCGCGGGGTCGCTTCGCGGCCTGGGTGCTCGACCCGGAGGGTCGGTCCCCACGGGGCACAGCCATCCTCGTGCCGGGCTTCACCGGCAGCAAGGAGGACTTCGTCGCCGTCCTGGCCCCGCTCTCCGGCGCCGGCTGGCGGGTCGTCACCTACGACCAGCGAGGGCAGCACGAGACACCCGGGAGTGCCGAGGCTCCCCCGGAGTCCTACGGCCTGCCGGCCCTGGCCGCCGACCTGCTCGCCGTGGCCGATGCCGTGCGGGTCGGCCCCGTCCACCTGGTCGGGCACTCATTCGGTGGGCTCGTGGCGCGGGAGGCCACCTTGGCCGCGCCCTCCGGCGTCGTGTCGCTGACTCTGCTGTCGTCCGGGCCCGGCGGGGTCGGCGGGCCGACCGCGCAGGTCGCCCACGTCTTCGCCACGGCGCTGGAGTCGATGCCGATCGAGGCGGTCTGGGACGCGAAGGTCGCCCACGACGCTGCCAACGGCCTGCACCTGCCCGACGACCCCGCGCTCGCCGACTTCCTTCGCGCCCGCTTCGTCTCCAACGACCCGCTCGGACTCGCGGCGTTCGCGAGGACGCTCACCAACGCGCCGGACCGCACCGCCGAGCTGGCCGGGTCCCGGGTCCCGGTGCTCGTGGCGTACGGCGAGCGCGACGACGCCTGGCCGCCCGAGGTCCAGTCGGAGATGGCCGTGCGGCTCGGCGCACGACGCGAGGTGGTGGCCCACTCGGGGCACTCCCCCGCCGCCGAGGCCCCGGACGCCACGGCGGGATTGCTCGTCGAGTTCTGGGCCGAGACGGAGTCCGCGGCGTACCGTTGAGGCAAGGGGAAGTGCGTGAGGGGAGGGCCACTCGTGGAGTTGCGTGCCTCCTTGCGTGCTGAACCGGGTGAGGTCGCCGTCGCCCGGCGCCTCCTTCGGGGTTATCTCTGCGACCAAGAGCCCACCCCCTCCGACAACCACGACGTGCCGGTGCTCCTCGTGAGCGAGCTGGTGACCAACGCGATCCGGCACGCGCAGCCACCCCTCGCGCTGCACGCGCTGACCCGCGACGGCGGCTTGCGCGTCGAGGTGCACGACGGCGGTTCCGACCCGCCGATGCTGGTCGCCCCCTCCCTCCCCGGCGCCGTGCTCAAGGACGGCGGGCGTGGCCTCCAGCTCGTGGCGACCTTGGCGGACCGATGGGGCTGGGACGGCAATGCTCTGGGCAAGGCCGTCTGGTTCGAGCTTGACGCCCTCTAGCGAACCGAAGGCCCGCGCCGCTGGTCGGTGCCTGGCTATGGTTGCTTGTGATCGTTTGCGCCAGCTGCTCCGCCGAGATGTCGGAGGGGTCCAAGTTCTGCCGTGAGTGCGGCGCGGCCGTCCAGAGCCGGACCTGTGCCTCCTGCGGGGCCCCCGCTGAGTCCGGGCGGTTCTGCGCCGAGTGCGGTACGCCTCTGGACCCGGCGTCGGCGCCGGCGCCTGGTGGGTCGGCGTCCAGGTCAGCCCCGGTCGCCGAGCGGCGGATCACCTCGGTGCTCTTCGGTGACCTGGTCGGCTTCACCCCGCTCTCGGAGAGCCGCGACCCCGAGGAGGTCCGCGAGCTCCTGTCGCGCTACTTCGCCGAGTGCCGCACGGTGATCGGCCGCTACGGCGGCACGGTCGAGAAGTTCATCGGCGACGCCGTGATGGCCGTGTGGGGCGTACCCACGGCTCACGAGGACGACGCCGAGCGCGCCGTCCGCGCCGGCCTCGAGCTCACCTCTGTCGTGGCCGGGATCGGCGAGGACGTCGGCGCTCCCGGCCTGTCCATGCGCGTGGGGGTCGTGACCGGCGAAGTAGCCGTGACCGTGGGTGCGACGGCCGAGGGGATGGTGGCCGGCGACGCAGTCAACACCGCCGCGCGGGTCCAAAGCGCCGCCGAGCCGGGCAGCGTCTACGTCGACGAAACCACCCGATCACTCACCGCAGCAGCCATCGCCTACGAGGACACCGGCGAGCACGCGCTCAAGGGCAAGACGGAGCCGATGCGCCTGCACGTGGCGCGCGCCGTGGTCGCCGAGGTCGGCGGCGCCCAACGCGTCGACGGCCTCGAAGCCCCACTCACCGGCCGCGACCGAGAGATGCGCCTGCTCAAAGAGCTCTTCCACGCCACCGAGGAGTCAGAACGCCCCCGACTCGTCGTCCTCGACGGCGAGGCCGGAGTCGGCAAGTCCCGGATGGCCTGGGAGTTCGAGAAGTACGCGGACGGCCTTTCCACAGTCACGCGCTGGCATCGCGGCCGCTGCCTGTCCTACGGCGACGCCGTCGCGTTCTGGCCCCTGACCGAGGCTGTGCGGGCGCGGCTGGGCCTGACCGAGGGCGACTCGGGCCCGGTCGTCTCCGACAAGCTCGACGACGGGCTGGCGGCCTTCGTGCCCGACCTCGAAGAGCGCGAGTGGCTACGGCCGCGACTGGCTGCGTTGATCGGCGGCGGGGCAGTCGGCACCTTCACCCGCCCGGAGCTCTTCATCGCCTGGACCACGTGGTTCGAGCGCGTCGGTGCGGACTCCGGTTCCGTGGTGCTGGTCGTCGACGACGCCCAGCACGCCGACGACGCGCTGCTCGACTTCCTCGAGCACCTGCTCGCCAACGCCCAGTCAGCGATCTTCGTGCTCGCCCTGGCCAGACCGGAACTGCTCGCCCGGCGGCTCGATCTCGGGGGTCGCCGTACGTCGGTGATCCGGCTCGACCCGCTCGACGACGCTGCCATGGCACGCCTGGTCGACGGCCTCGTGGTGGGACTGTCCGCTGAGAGCCGAGATGCCCTCGTGGCGCGGGGGGAAGGGGTGCCCCTGTTCGCCGTGGAGACGGTGCGCGCCCTCATCGACCGCGATGCCGTGGTCCCTCGCGACGGCCGCTACGTGCCCGCCGCCGGCGCGGTGATCGACCTCGCCGGGATCGGCGCGCCGGCCTCGCTGCAAGCCCTCGTGGCGGCCCGGGTCGACGCGCTCTCGTCGGACGAGCGTCGCGTCGTCGCCGACGCCAGCGTGCTCGGTGCGGTGTTCACCCGCGAGGGGCTGGTGGCCCTGGGCAACGAACCAGAGGTCCTCGCCCGGTGCCTGGAGTCCTTGCAGCGCAAGGAGATCCTCGCCGTCCAGCAGGATCGATTCGCGGCCGACCGGGGACAGTTCCGGTTCGTGCAGTCCGTGGTCCGACAGGTCGTCTACGGCACCCAGTCCCGGCGCGACCGGAAGTCGCGTCACCTCGCTGTGGCCGCGTACATGGGCGGGCTCCCCGACGCGGACGGCGACCTGGCCATGGTCATCGGACAGCACCTCATCGATGCCGTCGACGCGTCCTCGTCGGGCGACACTGACACCGAGGAGCTCAGTGCTCAGGCGTGCAGCCTGCTGGAGAAGGCAGGTCATCGATCGCGGGCCCTGGGGTCCATGGCCGAGGCTCGCCGGCTGTTCGGCGCTGCGCTCGAGCGCGCCATCGATCCGGTGGACCGTGCGCGGCTCACCCTGGCCACCGCCGCCGCGGCCTCCAGCGCGGGCGACTACGCCGCCGCGCGCGACCTCGCGATCTCGGCCACCTCGCTCTACGACGACCTCGACCTCCCGCTCGACGCGGGGTACGCGGCCGGGCTGGCCGCTGACAGCACGACCTTCCTTCTGGACCCGGCCGAGGCCATCGCCTTGGCCCGACCCCGCTGGGATGCCCTGCAGGACGTTGAAGGCGCGCAGAAGTCGCTGATCAAGCTCGCGGCGGGGCTGGGGCGTGCCTACGCGGACCTCGGCGACACCGACGCGGCCTGGGCGGTGGCCGACCGACGCCTGAGGTGCGCCGAGGCGTCCGGCGACCCCGAGCTGATCGCTCAGGCGATGCTGGCGCTCGGCACCGGCTACGGCAACACGGGGGCCCCTGAGACCTCGCGAGCCTTCGTCGAGGCGGCGGCTCGACTCTCCCGTGACCACGACCTCGCGGCGGTGCTCTCGCAGGCGCTGAACAACCTGGCGGCCCAGCAGGCCAGCCGGGATCTCGTCGAAGCCGAGGCGGCGGCCCGGGAGGGTCTCGAGGTTGCACGTCGGTCAGGGATTGTCGGGTTCATGGACTACACCGCCATCAACCTCGCCATCGCGCTGTGGATGTCCGGACGTCTCGGAGAGGCCGCTGAGGTCATCGACG
>DASQEZ010000127.1:0-10637 GCA_035633415.1 Ornithinibacter sp.
TACTCCACTGCGGCGCAGCCGGTCCCGGCCGACGTGACACTGCGGATGCCGTTGGCGGCGCTACCTGCGCTGCTCGGGGGCCAGGTCGAGCCACACGTGCTCGACGACCTCGGGATCCAGCTCGAGGGCGACGCCGGCGCACTGGCCCGATTGGTTGCCGTGCTGGACTCTCCCGACCCGGACTTCGCGATCGTCACTCCCTGAAACCCGGGGCGGCTCAGGCAGCCTCCACCGACGCCGGGGACGTCAGGATGCCCTCACGGGGAAGATCGACGACCCTGTCGCGCCATACCCGAGCTCGCTCGTGACCGCCCTTGCCTCGCGGCTTCGGCGCCACCGTGACGACCCGGACACGCCGCGCTTCTGGACATCGGTCGCGGCCGGGATCAGGACTGCCCACGTCTCCCTACCCGGTCGCGCTGCGGCCCACACCCGCCCAGGGGGACCGGGTACAACACACCGCCGCTGACGGGGCGATGCGGATGGCCCGTACCTGAGCGGGTAGGCGGACGGCATGGACCACGTCATCACCCTCGCCCCTCCGGTTGCCGGCGACGGCACCGAGGACTCCCTGCTGTTCGTCGGCAACGCGACGATGCTCATCCGAGTCAACGGCTTCACGGTGCTGACCGACCCGACCTTCGTCCACCGCCACGAGTCGGTGCCACTCGGGTACGGCCCGCACACGACCCGCCTGACCGACCCCGCGATCGAGTTCGACGACCTCCCCCCGATCGACTTCGTGCTGTTGTCCCACCTGCACGGCGACCACCTCGACCGTGTGGCACAGGAGCGGTTGCCCCGGTCCGTCCCCATCCTCACCACCCGGCAGTCGGCTCTCCGGCTGCGCGAGCTCGGCTTCGGCGGGGCGGTCGGACTGGACACCTGGGACCGCGTCACGCTCACGAAGGGGGCCGGGCGGCTGCGGGTCACGGCGTGCCCCGGTAGGCACGGGCCGGGGGTGAGCGACCTGGTGTTGCCCGACGTCATGGGCAGCGTCATCGAGTTCGGCGGGGCGGACGCGCGGCGCCGGATGTACATCAGTGGCGACACCCTGCTGGTCGACGACCTCGCCGAGATCCCCCGCAGGTACCCGCGCCTCGACGTGGGCGTGTTCCATCTCGGTGGAACCAGGGTCATGGGCCTGTTGGTGACGATGGATGCCGACCAGGGCATCCAGGCGGTGCAGCTCATCGACGCGGGCACCTCGATCCCCGTGCACTACGACGACTATGACGTCTTCACGTCCTCGCTCGAGGACTTCCTCGAGGCCGCGGCCGACGTGGGGCTGCGCGAACGGGTTCATCCCCTCGGACGGGGTGACCGGTTCTCGCTCGCCGCACCCCCCGGGGCGGAACCCGACGCCCGCTGAGGTGTCAGCGCCCCCGGCTCGCGGTGCCGACCGCCGCGTCGACCGTGGAGTCGGCCGTGTCCCCGTCCGTGATCGACGCCGCACCGCGGCGGTACAGGGCCAGGCCGCCGACGATGAGCAGCAGGGAGACCACGAGGAACCCGATGTCCCACGACAGCGGGGCACCCAGGTCGTCACGCACGTGGTGGATGCCGAGGACCTGGTGGTTGACCAGCCCTTCGCGCACGTTGAAGATGCCCCAGCCGGCCAGCACCAGGCCGAAGTGGAACGACCAGCTGGGGGCCACGCGGCCCTCCCGCCACGCCTTGAGCATCGCGATGGAGCCGGCCAGCACCACGAACCACATCACCGCGTGGAAGAACCCGTCGGCCAGGGTGTTCATCTCGAGACCGGCCACCGTGGTGGTGGGGTAGGCCTCGACGTCGCTCACGATGTGGTGCCACTGCAGCAGCTGGTGCAGCACGATCCCGTCGACGAAGCCGCCCAGGCCGAGGCCGAAGAGCAGCCCCGGGGCTCTCGAGGGCGCGCCTGCACCTCGCGGCTGCGCCGGCTGAACCGTCATGCCCCCCTCGATCGAAGCCGTGTCGGGGTGTCGAGCAGACCGGCCGTGCCGCGCTGCTGCTCACCGAGGTACGCATCGAGCACGAGGATGCCGGCGGTGGTCGCGGGCGTGGCCCACTGCAACCACCGCATCGTCGTGGCGAGGTGACGGGCCCGTCCCGCCGCCGCCGGGTCCTGGTCGGCCCGCTCCTTGGCCTCGCCGAGCTCGGCACCGATCCGGTAGGCCGCCGCGCTCGCCAGCACGGCTGCGCCGGTGAGGGCCGTCTTGGCGACGACGGCGACGGTGGTCGGGGTGTGCGCGACGACCCGTCGCCGGTTGTCGGCCAGGATGGCGACACCGGAGACCAGGTGCAGGCCGACGGCGGCGCCCTGCACCGGACCCCAGCGAGTCCACCCCGCGTCTGCGATCTCGGCCTGCTCGTGTGAGTCGTCTCCCTCGCGCGCCGCGCGGTTGAGGGCGACGGCCCCCATCAGGGACCCGCCGAACCAGGCGGCGTTCGTGACCAGGTGCGTGGCGCGCACCACGGTGCTGTATCCGGACATTCGTCATCTCCAAGGTCTGGGTGGTGCGCGAAGCGAGCGCCCCACGGTGGCCGGCCCCAGCAGGGTCGGCAGGAAGTTGGAGTTCCTCTACCCGGTCCCGGTCGTCGCACACTCCGGCGGCCTCGGGTGAGGGACGGTCACCGTGGCGGAGCCGATCGCCACGCCAGTGCCGCGGCGAGGATGCCGAGCCCGTTGGCCGCCCAGTGCAGCAGCGCCGGCGCGATCAGGCTCCCGCTCTGCTCCCGCAGCACCCCGAACACCGCGCCGGCCACCACCGTGAACGCCACCGTCCCGCCCACCCGCCCCAGCAGGTCGGTACGGGCCAGGCGGCCGGTCGGCGAGTTCGCGCGTGCCCCGTCGATGGCGGGCAGGACGTGCCAGACCCCGAACAGGACGGCCGTCACCCCCGTTGCCCAGACCGCACCGTGAGCGACCTCGAGCAGCCCCCACAGCACCCCGCGGAACGCCACCTCCTCGACCGTGACCGTCGCGAGCGGCACGACCAGGCCCGCCCGGTGGATCGCCGATCTCGGCGCCACCCGGTGCCGTTCGTCGCGGAACAGCCCGCGCGTCACCGGCAGGGCGACACCGACCGCGTAGACCAGGGCGACGCACGCCACGGCGGCGCCGCCCCACACCAGACCCCGCACGACGGAGCCCTCCCCCAGGCCCAGCTGCGCCCAGGAGAGGCCCGCCAGCCGCCCGACCAGCAGGAGCAGGCCTGCCACCGCCGGCCCCGCCACCGGCTGCCAGCGGGCCGGGCCGACGTGCAGCCAGACGTTGGTGGCGACCACGATGGCCAGGCACGCGACCAGGGCCACCACCTGGCTCTCGTTCACGAGGTGAGCCCGGCCAGCTCCAGGACGGCCTCGGGTCCGTCGAGGTCGGGTGTGCTCACGAAGACCGTCGACACCCCCAGACGGGCCAGCTCGGCGTGTCGGTCGCGGTGCTCGGACACGGTGCCCGCATGGGTGCGAGCCGCGTAGCCTGCGGCCGCCGTACGCCCCCGGAAGCGCTCCACCCGGGCCCAGACGTCGTCGCGGTCACGACCGACCACCGGCAGGTCGAGCACCGTCACGGCGACCTCGGCGGGGTCACGCCCCACCTCGGCACAGTGCTGGCGCAGCACCGAGATCTTGTGGTGCAGCACCACGGGATCGGTGGTGGTCAGGTTGCACGCGTCGCCCAGCTCGGCGGCGATCCGCAGGGTCCGGCGCTCGCCGCCGCCACCGACGATCACCGGGACCGGGGCCACCGGCCGCGGGTAACAGGTCGTCTCGGGCAGCCACACCACGCCGTCGGAGTACTCCTTGGTACCGGGAGCCCACAGCGCCCGCATCACGCGGATGGCGCGGTCGACGTCATCCAGCCGTTCGCGTGCGGGGAGGAACGGCAGCAGGTAGGCCGCGTGCTCGCGCTCCCACCACCCTGCCCCGATGCCGACGAACACCCGGCCACCGTTGAGGGCGGACAGCGTGGCGGCGGCCTTGGCCGTGATTCCGGGTTCCCGGAAGGTGACGGGCGTGCACAGCGTCCCCAGCCGCAGGCCGGTGCCCAGGCCCGCGATCCCGCCGAGCGCGACCCAGGGGTCGGGGATCGGGTCCCAGGCCCGGCCGACCTGGGGGATCTGGACCAGGTGGTCCATCAGGGCCAGCCCGGCGAACCCGGCCTCGTCGGCGGCGAGCGCGACCTCGCGCAGCCAGGGCATCGGATCCTCTCCCCACGGGAAGCGAGAGAGCTGGAGGAGCACCTCCACCCCGGTGGATGCCGTGCGCTCGCCGGCCGCTCGCGCCCGACCGGGCTCCGGTGCAGCGTCCGCGTCAGTGGGGGCCGGGTCCGAGGCGACGGTCAGGACGTGGTCCCACCCCTCGTCCTCGACCTCGTCGGCCACCGCCCGGCGGCGGCCCAGCTGGCCCGCGAGCACGCGCGCAGGCAGCGGGCGGTCCCGTGCGGCGTTGCGGTCACGGCACACGTGGTCGGGCGTCTGGAGCAGCACGAGCACCGCGGGCAGCCCGACCGCGCGCGCTCGGGACAGCCAGCGGCGTCGCCGGTCCGTGTCGAAGCCCAGGGTGTCGACGACGGTCGTCAGGCGGCGGCCCAACCGGGCCGTGACGACGGCCTCGAGCACGGCGAACGCGTCGGCGGACGCGTCGAGGTCGTGCGGCCCGCTGCCGACCACGCCGCGCAGCGCGTCGGAGGAGACGACCTCCTCGGCGCGGTAGCGCTGCGCCGCCCAGGTCGACTTGCCGGACCCGGAGGCGCCCACCAGCACGACGAGCGCCGGGTCGGGGAGCGACATGCGGGCAGTCTGCCCGATCAGGGCTTGTAGAAGGTGCCCTCGAGCGGCAGCCGCAGCCGGGCACGGCCGTCGCGGCGCAGGTAGGCGTGCGCCACGGCGGGGGCCGTCGGGATGAGGCAGATCTCGCCGACGCCCTTGGCGCCGTACGCGAACGGCAGCACACCCGGCCCGTGCACCGTGCGCACCTCCATCTCGGGCGTGGCGGTCGAGCGGATCAGCCCGAGCTTGGCGAACGTCGTCCGCGGCCGACCCGCGACGACGACGAACTCCTCGGTCAGCGCATATCCCAGCCCCATGACGATGCCGCCCTCGACCTGCCCCTGCAGCGCCTGCTGGTTCACCACGGTGCCGGCGTCGTAGGCGGCGACGACCTTGCGCACCCGGCCCTCGTCGTCGAGGTGCACCAGCTGCGCGCCGTACCCGTAGGTGACGTGGCTGACCGGGTTCACCTTGTCCGAGCCGATCGGGTCGGTCGCCGGCGAGAACTCTCCCTCGAACACCCGGCCCTCCACCGACTCCAGGGCCGCAAGCAGGCCCGGCCCGTGGAGCGCGTCAGGACCTCCCGCGGCCACGAGGGCCTCCTTCAGCGCCAGCGCCGCGCGTCGTACCGCCTCGCCGGTGAAGACGGTCTGCCGGGATGCCGTGGACGTGCCGGCATCCGGGGTGCGC
This sequence comes from Ornithinibacter sp., assembly GCA_035633415.1. Lineage (GTDB taxonomy): Bacteria > Actinomycetota > Actinomycetes > Actinomycetales > Dermatophilaceae > Fodinibacter. Next base: position 5,445 of record DASQEZ010000127.1, read on the forward strand.
TCGGTGTCGGGTGCCTCCACGACGACCCGGTCGGGAGGGACGGCCACGGTCTCGCAGAGCATGTGCGTCGCCATCTGGGACACGCCCTGGCCCATGCCGGCCGCCGAGGTGCGCACGTGCACGACGCCCTGCTCGACCGAGATCAGGGCCCGCCCGGTGTCGGGCACGCCCATCCCGAGCCCGCTGTTCTTGAACGCCACGGCCAGGCCTGCGAGGGGGTCGGCGTCGTAGTCGGGCTTGAGCGCCTCGAGGCACTCCACGAGCCCGGTGGCCGCGTCGGCGATCTGTCCGTTGGGCAGCTCCCGGCCGGGCCGGATGGCGTTGCGGTGACGGAACTCCCAGGGGTCGATGCCGACCTTCGCGGCCAGCAGGGTGATGCTGCTCTCCAGCGCGAAGGCGCTCTGGGCCACCCCGAAGCCGCGGAAGGCGCCCGACACCGGGTTGTTGGTGTAGACGGCCAGGCCCACGCAGTGGAAGTTCTGGTAGTCGTACGGACCGCCGGCGTGCGTCACCGCCCGCTGCAGCACCGGCCCACCGAGCGACGCGTAGGCGCCGGTGTCGGCCACGATCCGCGCCTCGAGTGCGGTGAGCCGGCCGTCGGCGTCGCAGCCGAGGGTCATCTCGAGGTCCATCGGGTGCCGCTTGACGTGGTAGGCGAGGCTGTCGTCGCGGGAGAACTTCACCTTCACCGGTCGCCCGGTGTGCCAGGCCGCCAGCGCCGCGTGGTGCTGGACGCTCATGTCCTCCTTGCCGCCGAACCCGCCGCCCACGAGCATCGAGTGGGCATGCACCTGCCCAAGCGGCAGGCACAGCATCCGGGCGATCTCGCGCTGCTCGTCGTAGACCGACTGCCCGGAGGTGAACACCTCGACGCCGCCGTCGCCCCACGGCTGCGCGACCGCACACTCCGGCTCCAGAAAGGCGTGCTCCTGCCACGGGGTGTGGAAGGTGTTCGAGACGACGAAGGCCGACGCCGCGAGCGCCGCCTGCGCGTCGCCGCGGTCGACCTCCTCGCGGGTGAGCACGTTGCCGTCCGGGTGCAGCAGGGGTGCGCCGGGCGCCAGCGCCTGCTGCGGGCTGGTGACCGGTTCGAGCTCGGTGTACGTCACGTCGATGAGCCCGATGACCTCGTCCAGGGCCGCCTCGTGCTCGCACACGACCAGCGCGAGGGCGTCCCCGACGTAGCGGGTGGTGGCCCCCTCGGCGACGAGCACGTCCCAGTCGTTCACGAGGTGGCCGATGACGTTCTCCGGCACGTCGGCGGCGGTCAGCACCGCGAGGCAGTCGGGGTGTGCGCGGGCGCGACCCACGTCGAGGGCGTCGACCACGGCCCTGGGGTACGCCGAGCGCAGCGCCTTGGCGTGCACCATCCCCTCGAGGCGGATGTCGTCGGTGTAGAGGCCCGCGCCGAGCACCTTCGCTGCGGCGTCGGGTCGGGGCGCGCGGTCCGACATCCGAATCTGCTCGGGCGGGAGGACGACCTCCTCCTCACCGCGCAGGATCCGGCCGGTGCGCAGCACGGCGTCCTCGACCATCCGGTAGCCGGTGCAGCGGCAGACGTTCGACCGCAGGGCACGGACCACCTCGTCGCGGGTGGGGTCGGGGTTTCGGTCCAGCAGGGCCGTGGTCGTCATGGCGAAGCCGGGCATGCAGAAGCCGCACTGCACCGCGCCCTCCTGCTCGAAGGCGGACACGATCGCGACCCGCTCGCGCTCCGGTAGCCCCTCGGCGGTCGTGACCTGCCTGCCGGCGACGGTGGAGGCGTCACGGGTGCACGCCTTCACGGTCCTGCCGTCGACCTGCACCAGGCAGGTACCGCAGCTACCGTCCGTGCAGCCCTCCTTGACCGAGGTGAGGTCGAGCTCCTCGCGCAGCCAGGTCAGCAGCGTCGTCCCGGCCGGTGGGTCGTGCGCCAGCCCGTTCACCGTGGTGGTCATCGGCTCGTCTCCTTCGTGGTCGCCGGGCGGGCCCGCTCGTGCGTGTGGTCGCCGTCGGCCCGTCATCACCGCACCCCCGTGTCGGGTGTCCCGCAGGGCAGGAAGCACCCCGCGGGCAGGTCGGCGGCGAGGTGGCCGTCGACGACGGCGGGCCGGCCGCGCAGGAACACGTCGCGCACGCTCCCCTGCACCTCGATGCCCTCGTAGGGGGTGTGGTCGACGTTCTCGTGCAGTGCGGCGTGCGTGACGGTCCACCTCCGGGCAGGGTCGATCACGACGACGTCCGCGTCGGACCCCACCAGCAGGGCCCCCTTCCGCGGGTACAGCCCGAAGTACCGGGCCGCGTTGGTGGCGGTCACCTCGGCCAGCCGGGTCAGGTCGAGCCGGCCGGCTGCGACCCCGGCCGAGTACATCAGGGCCATCCGCAGCTCGATGCCGGGGATGCCGTTGGGCACGTGCGAGAAGTCGGCCGCCCGGTCCTTCTGTCCGACCAGGTCGAAGGAGCAGTGATCGGTGCCGACGAACTGCACGTCGCCGCTCGCCAGGGCGGCCCACAGCGCCTCCCGGTCGGATGCCGTGCGCAGTGGTGGGCTCATCACGAACGCCCGGGCGTGCAGGCTGTCGTCGTCGGGGCCGCCATACGCGTCGATGTCCAGCAGCAGGTACTGCGGGCAGGTCTCCGCGGCCACGGTGTTGCCCGCGGCGCGACCCCGTCGCACCGCCTCGAGCCCCAGGGCCGACGAGAGGTGGACGACGTAGTGCGGGGCGCCGGCCAGGGCAGCGATGACCTCGAGCCGGTCGACGGCCTCGGCCTCGAGCTCGGCCGGCCGGGTGCGGGCGTGGAAGTGGGGGGTGGTGTGACCGGCCGACAGGGCCGCCCTGACGAGGGCGTCGACGAGCAGGCCGTTCTCGCAGTGGAACCCGATGGTGGCGCCCAACCGCCGCGAGGCGGTCAGCGCCGCCAGGATCTGGTCGTCGTCGACCATCATCGTGTCGCGGTAGGCCAGGTAGAGCTTGAACGAGGTCACCCCGCGCTGCACCATCTCGGCCATCTCGTCGGCGAGCCCGTCCCGCCACTGCGTCATCGCGAGGTGGAAGGCGTAGTCCGTGACGGCGCGGCCCGACGCCTTCGCGCTCCAGCGGTCGAACCCCGTCCCGAGGGACTGGCCGTGGAAGGCGGTGGCGAAGTCGACGACCGTCGTCGTGCCCCCGGCGAGGGCGGCACGCGTGCCGCTCGCGAAGTCGTCGGCCGTCACCTGGTCGCCGGCCTCGAGGTCGAGGTGACAGTGGGACTCGACGCCGCCGGGCAGCACGACGCAGCCCGAGCAGTCGAGCACGTCCTCGCCCGGGTCGGGGTCGAGCAACCCGACCCCCGCGATGGTCGCGCCCGTGAGGCGCACCGCACCCCCGTCGAGCACCCCGTCCGGGGTGACGACGCGGCCGCCGCGCAGCAGGGTCACCTCACAGCTCCTTCCAGACCCGCTCGGCGCGCTCCGCCGAGTGGGCGAGCACCTCGGCCTCGTCGAGACGGGGAAACTCGCCCTCGCGCAGCACCCACTCGCCGTCGACCATCGCATCGGCCACCTGACCACCGCTCATGCCGAACACGACGTGACCCCAGACCGACCGGGAGTCCAGGGGGGTCGGTGGGCGGTAGTCGAGGGTCACCAGGTCGGCCACCGCTCCGGGCCGCAGGACGCCGATGTCGCGGCCGAACACGGCCGTCGCGATCGCCGGGTTGTGCTCGAAGAGCATCGCCACGGCCTCTGCGAAGCCGACCGTCGGGTCGAGCCGGTGGCCGCTGGCCACGATCTTGGCCACCTGCATGGAGGTGAGCACGTCCGGCGTGTACGCGTCGGTGCCGAGCCCGACCCGGATGCCGCGGCGCAGCATCTCGACGACCGGGGCGACGCCCACCGCGTTGGAGAGGTTCGAGTGCGGGTTGTGGACGACGTTGGCCCGGAGCTGCGCGAGCACCTCGATCTCGGCGGGACTGACGTGCACGCAGTGCGCGGCGAGGCCGTCGGGGCCGAGCATGCCGCGTGCGGCCAGACGGTCGACGACCCCGCGCCCGCTGAGGGCGACGGTGCGCGGCTGGTCGGCCGGGCCCTCGGCCACGTGCACGTGGTAGCCACCGGGCACCGTTTCCGCTGCGGCCGCGATGGTGTCGAGGCTCGCCTCCGAGAGCGTGAAGGACGCGTGCATCCCGAACAGCCCGCGCACACGGTGCTGGTCGGTGGTGTTCGCGACCCGCATGAAGCCGACGTTCTCCGCCACCGCCTCGGCGAACACCCCCGGGCCGTCCCGGTCGGAGGTCTCGTAGCAGAGGCAGGCGCGCACGCCCACCCGTCGCGCCGCGCCGGCCATCGCCGTGAGCGACCCGGGAACCGCGTTCGGGCTGGAATGGTGGTCGAACACGGTGGTGACGCCGCGTCGCACCGACTCCATGAACGTGGTGGTCGCGTTCAACCGCACGTCCTCCGGTTCCAGGAGGCGGTCCAGCGCCCACCAGAGGTTCCCGAGGATCTCGTCGAAGTTCCGGGTGGGGGAGTGCACCGCCATACCCCGCGCGTAGGCGCTGTAGGCGTGGGTGTGCGCGTTCACCAGGCCCGGCAGGACGACCCGGCCCGTGTCGACCACCGGCTCGTCGGGGTGCGCGGTCCGCAGCTTCCCGGACGCCCCGACCTCCACCACCAACCCGTCGCGCACGAGGACCGCACCGCCGCCGACGACCGGCCGGCCGGGGTCCCCGGTGATGACGTGCGCTCCGGTGACGATCACGGCGCCACCCCCTCGAGCTCGGCGGGAGTGGTGTCCAGCAGCCAGGGATGGTCGGCCTCGAGCGCGGCCAGGACGCGTTCGAGCGGGACGGGCAGGCCGTCGTCGCCGCGGCGGTGGGTGACGACGTCACCCGAGGGCAGCCGCACGAGGTAGTCCTCGCTGCGGCGCAGGAAGCCCACGTTGCGCGAGCCCTCGAAGTCCTGGCGTGACCAGAAGACCGTCACCTTGTCACGGTAGGGCAGGCCGGCCAGCGGGCAGAACGTGCCGCAGTTGCCGCACTCGTTGCACAGGCCGTCGAGGTGCACCACCTGCCGCACGTCGGCGAGGCCCGGCACGGTGACCGCGATGTTGGCCCGGTTCGGACACACTTCGGTGCAGATCTCGCAGACCTCGTCACACCGCAGGCAGCGGGCCGCCTCGAGCGGACCGGCGACCCGGTCGGCGAGCCGACCGCGGCGGCCCACCAGCAGGTCGT
>DASQEZ010000128.1:0-9528 GCA_035633415.1 Ornithinibacter sp.
GAGCTTGCGCTTGGCGAGGTCCCCGGTGGCGCCGAACAGGACGATGGTCGTGGGCGCGGTCATGGGCACAGCCTGTCGCGAGCAGATGCCGCCCGCTACCCCTGTGTCGACGCCGGCTGCAGCGGTATCGTCGGTTCACCAAGTCCCGAGGAGCACGCGATGGCAGCGTTCACGGTGTGGAAGTTCGAAGGTCCGAACGGCGCGGAGCAGGCCGCCGAGACCCTCAAGCAGTGCCAGCGCGACGGAATGGTGAAGATCGTCGACCATGCCGTCGTCACGTGGCCGGAAGGGGCCTCGAAGCCGACCACGCACGAGGGTCACGAGGAGCGCTGGCACGCCAGCGGCTGGGGTGCCCTGTGGGGTGTGCTGATCGGGGCGCTGTTCTTCGTGCCGGTCATCGGCGGCGTGGTGGGCGCCGGCATCGGTGCGCTGAGCAAGATGACCGCCGGCGCCGGCATCAGCAAGGAACAGCTCGAGACCATCCGCACCCAGGTGACCCCGGGCACCTCCGCGCTGTTCGTCGTCACCGAGGAGGGCGACCTCGACCGCGTCGGTGAGCGCCTGCACATGCACAGCACGCTGATCGCGACCAACCTCACCGACGCCGAGCGCCGGGTGCTGATGGAGACCTTCGGCAGCTGAGCTTCCGGCCGGAGCTTCCGCGACGTCACCGTGATGGCGGGGTAGCTGGACCGTGTCGGGGAAGCTGCTCCGCCACGGCGGAAGTTCCCCGCCGTCACCGTGACCCCGTCAACCACCGGTCGCAGGTGCGAGATCACGCGAAGAGCTGGGCGCCCCAGTCGTCGTCCGGTCCGAGGCCGGGTGGGCAGGCGAACACGGCCGACCCCGTGTGCTCGATGTACTCGTTCAGGACGTCGGCGCGGGCCAGCGCGCGCTGCATCGGCACGAACTGCCTCTCGACGTCTCGCATGAAGGCGAGGAAGAACAGCCCGGCGTCGAGGTGGCCCTGCCCGTCGGTGCCGTCGGTGAAGTTGTAGCCCCGGCGCAGGATCCGCACCCCGTCGAGCGTGCTGTGGTGCGCGAGGCGGACGTGGGCCACCAGCGGGATCCGGGGCTCGCCGTCGGTGCCGAGCCTCGCGAAGTCGGGCTCGTCGAACTCAGCGGCGCCACCGAGCGGCGCACCGACCTTCTTGTCGCGGCCGACGATCTGCTCCTGCTCCATGAGCGGGGTGCGGTCCCAGATCTCGATGTGCATCCGGATCCGGCGGGCCACGAGGTAGGAGCCGCCCGCCATCCAGGCTGCCGCGCCCGGGACGTCCGGCGGCGCCACCCAGACGTGCTCGTCGAGCGCGGCGGTGTCCTCCGAGGTGATGTTCGCCGTGCCGTCCTTGAACCCGAACATGTTGCGCGGGGTCACCTGGGCCTGCGACGTCGACGACGTGCGCCCGAATCCGAGCTGGCTCCAGCGCACGGAGACGACCCCGAAGCCCATCCGCACGAGGTTGCGCACCGCGTGCACCGCCACCTGCGGGTCGTCCGAGCAGGCCTGGATGACGACGTCCCCGCCGCAGCGAGCCGGGTCGAGGTCGTCGCCCCTGAACGCCGGAAGGTCGCGCAGCGCCTGCGGGCGACGGTCGGCGAGGCCGAACCGGTCGTCGAACAACGAGGGGCCGTAACCGATGGTGACGGTGAGGTGACCGGGGGCGAGGTCGAGCGCCTCACCGGTGTCCTGGGGGACGTTCCACGGCCCGCCGCCGACGACACCACCGGCGGCGGCCTCGGCGCCGAGCGTCATCCGCTCCGCCGCCCGTGTCCAGCGGGTCAGCAGGTCGCGCAGCTCGTCGGGGTCGTCGGTGACGACGTCGAGCGCGACCAGGTGCAGCCGGTCCTGGGCGGCCGTGGTGATGCCCGCCTGGCGCTCCCCACGAAACGGCACGGTGCCGTCGTCGGCAGCCTCGACCGCAGCGGCACCGGAGGTGGAGGCGGATGCCGGCCGCGCGACGTACGTCAACCCGGCAGCCGCTCCGGCGAGGGCGGCACCCGCACCGGTGGCGAGGACCGCCCGCCGGGTCGAGTCGCTCATCCCTTCGCCACCGACCCGGCGACCCTGGCGACCGGCTCGGAGAAGGCGTCGAGCGCGTCGGTCAGGGCCTTGACGTCGGCCGGGGTCAGCGCGGGGTAGAGCACGAACCCGTCACCCTCGCGGTAGGTCTCGAGGAGGTCGCCCAGCGCCTTGCCGCTCTCGTCGATGCTCACGACGAGGGCGGGGTCCTGGGTCTGCAGGTAGGGCCGCAGCGCCGCGATGGCGGCCTTGGAGCCCTCGAAGTTGGCCTCGAAGTCCCACAGGTCGGTGTGGCTGTAGCGCTCCTCCTCGCCGGTGATCTTGCCGGTGGCGATCTCGTCGAGCAGGGCCTTGGAACCGTTGGCGAGCTGGAGCGGGTTGAGCTCGACGGCCTTGGCCCTGGCGACCAGCTCGGTGACGTCGGCGAGGAGCCGGTCGGCGATCGCCGGGGAGTCGGCCTGGAGGCCGTCGACCCACAGGTCCTTCTCGAGCCGGTGGTAGCCGGTGAACTCCATCCCCTCGTCGACGACCTCGGCGCGGCCGTCGATCTTCGGGTCGAGGTCGCCGAAGGACTCCGCCACCGGCTCGATGCGCTCCCAGTAGGACCGGGCGGTCGGGTAGAGCGCCTTGGCCTCGTCGACCTCTCCCGCCTTGACGAGCGCGACGAACGTGGCGGTCTCGGCGAGGAACGCGTCGGACTGCGAGGCGACGTAACGCTGGTACTCGGCCACGGCGGCGGCGAGGTTCTGGTCGTCGCTCCTGGGGGCGGGCGACGTGCCGGTGACGGTGAACGGAGCCCGGATGCCGTCGCCGACCATGCCCGGCTTGCACGCGGTCTGGTACGTGCCCGGCTCGGCGAGCTCCACGAGGAAGGTGCGGGTCAGGCCGGGAGCGACGTTCTCGACCTCGCCCATGATCCGGTCGCCCTCGGCGTAGACGTAGAACTCGTTGACCTTGGTGCCGGAGTTGGTGATGGTGAACTCCACGGTTCCCGTGGGGGCCTCTCCGCGCGAGACCTCGCACGTGGTGTCGTCGGCCCTGACCGAGATCGGGCCTGCGGAGCCGCTCTCGGAGGTCTCCGCGGAGCTGGTGCAGCCGGTCAGCACGATCGCCGCGGGGACGGCAAGGGCTGTGGCGAGGGCGAGGGGGCGGATGCGCACGGGTGGGTCTCCTGGGCTGGGCCGTTGGGGGCGGGAACGTCGGGGCGGCTCAGGCGGAGGAGGAGGACTCCGGCACCTGCGCGGTCGGCATCGGGGCGGGCGCCCGGGTCTCGGCCGCCGGGCGCGGGGGCCGCAGGAAGAAGAACAGGACGGTGCCGACGTAGAGCACCCACGCGACGGCCTGCAGCACGGTGGTCGCCGGGGTGAAGTTGAGCGTGCCCTTGAGCAGCGCGGCGTACCAGGTGCCCGGGTCGATGGTGCCGGAGACGTCGAAGGCCAGGTTGTTCAGGCCCGGCAGCACACCGGCCTCCTGCAGGTCGTGGATGCCGTAGGAGAGGATGCCGCCCGCGACCAGGACGAGCGCGATGCCGGTCCACCTGAAGAAGGCGCCGAGGTTGATCGTCAGGGCGCCCCGGTAGAGCAGCCAGCCCAGCAGCACCGCGCCGGCGAAGCCGACGACCCAGCCGAGCAGGGGCACGTTGTTGCCGGCGCCCGCGGCCGAGGCGGTGGCGTAGAAGAAGACGGCGGTCTCGAGCCCCTCGCGGCCGACGCCGAGGAAGGCGACGAGGGCGACGGCGAGCGGTCCGAGGTCGAGGGCTCGGTCGAGCTTGCCCTTCAGCTCGCCGGAGATGGTGCGCGAGGCGGCCTTCATCCAGAACACCATGGCCGTGACGAAGCAGACGGCGATGATGCTCGCGGTGCCGCCGACCAGCTCCTGCGCCTCGAAGGACAGCTGCCGGGTGCCGTACGTGAGGGCGGCGCCGAGCACGACGGAGAGCCCGATCGCGGTGCCGACGCCGAGCCAGACGTACCGGACCCCCCAGCCACGGTTCGTCTTCGTCAGGAAGGCGAGCAGGATGACGACGACCAGGGCGGCCTCCAGGCCCTCCCGCAGCCCGATCAGGGCGTTGCTGACGAACATCCCGGCTCCATCTAACTGAGGTAAGGCTTACCTCAGTTAGGTAACCCTAATTCAGTCGGACGGTCAAATCGCGGTCGCCCTGCGGAACGGCTGGAACGGCCGTCAGCGGGCCGGAGTGGCCAGCCGGATCTCCTCCTCCGTCGGCTCGCGCTGCTCACGGGCCTCGGGGGGCAGGCAGTCGCTGATCGCCGCCATGATCCGGCGGGTGTCGGCCGCCGGCGATCGCCGCTTGAGCTCGACCGGCGGGCCGACGCGCACCCGCACGGTGGGGGGGTCGGTGAGGTTGAACATCCGCGGCACCGGTTCGGACCGTGGCCAGACGTCCTCGGTGCCCCAGAGGCCGAAGGGGATGACGGGTGCCCCGGTCATCGCGGCCAGCCGTGCGGCGCCGGTGCGGCCCTTGAGCACGGGGTCGAAGAACCTGGCACCGCGCGGGATCGTGCCCTGCGGCAGCAGGCAGACCAGCTCACCGCCCTCGAGGGCCACGGCAGCGTGCTCGAACGACTCCTGGCCCCCGCTCGCGCGGTCGACCGGGATGCCGCCGAGTGCGGTCGCGAGCGCGCCCAGCACCGGGAGGTCGAAGATCTCCTTCTTGCCCAGGCCCCGCGCGGTGCGCCCGGTGGCGCGCAGCAGCTGGATGATCGTCTGGAGGTCGAAGTAGGAGCGGTGGTTGCCGACGAGGATGGCCGGGCCGGTGCGCGGGATGTGCTCCGTGCCCGCGATGTCGAAGCGGGCATAGGGCGTCAGCAGCGGCGGGCTGGCGAGGAAGAGCAGCCGCTGCAGTTCGATGCCCAGCACGGGCACCTTGAGCACACCCGGCGACACGTCGAAGTGCACGATCGGCCACCCGCGGGCGACGGCGTAGACGGTCAGCCGCGGGTCGGGGTTGACCGCGGCCGGGCTGCCGACGGCCGACAGCAGGGGCAGGTCGTAGATCGAGTCGGAGTAGGCGAAGCTCTCGGAGAGGTCGACGTCCTCGCGGGCCGCCCACTCCTTCACGGCCGCGAGCTTGCCGCGCGACCAGACGAAGTTGCCCGAGATCGAGCCGTCGAACCGGCCCGCGTCGTCGATCGTGTAGCGCGTCGCGATGACGTGGTCGAAGCCCAGCTTGTCGGCGAGCGGCTTGATCAGGTGGTGCGGCGTGGTGGTGGCGAGCACGACGGGGCGCCCGGCCGCGTGGTGCTGCTCGATGAGCGAGAGCGCGAACGGGTGGATGACGGCCGCGATCGACTCGGCCGCGGCCAGCGCCGCCGCGTCGAAGGTGGCGCCGTCCCGGCCCTTGGCGAGCAGGGTGGCCTGGCGGGCCAGGAAGATCGAGGGGAGGGTCTCGCCGATGAGGTCGAACATCCCGTAGAGCAGTCCCTCGCCGGGCAGCTTGCGGGTGACGACGCCGAGGTCGTACATCGCCCGCGACAGCAGCGGGCCGGTGCCGCCCTGCAGCAGCGTGCGGTCGAGGTCGAAGATCGCCGCGCCAGCCATGGGGGGAGGCTACCGGGTCGGGGCTCGCGCGTCCCCGGACCGCTGCCACTCGCCTCGAGTGCGGAAGTGGCTGCCCTGGCGACCCCTTCCGCACTCGCGCCGGGAAGGGGACGGCATACATTGACCCGTATGCCGCGCGAGGAGCTCACCGCGTACGTCCTGGGGGGCGGCGGCGTGCTCGGGTCCAGCGAGGTGGGGATGCTGCGCGCGCTGGCCGAGCACGGCATCCGGCCCGACCTCGTGCTCGGCACGAGCATCGGCGCGCTCAACGGGGCGTTCATCGCCGCCGACCCCGGCCCCGACGGCGCGGACCGCCTGGCCGCGGTGTGGGAGGCGGTCGTGCGCGAGGGGGTCTTCCTCGACAACCCGGTGCGCCAGGCCGCGCGGGTGGCGAAGTACCGCACCCACCTGCTGTCGAACGCCCCGCTGCGCCACGTCATCGAGCGCTACCTGCCGGTCGCCCGCTTCGAGGACCTCGAGGTGCCGTTCCAGTGCGTCGCGGCGTGCATCGAGGACGCGAGCGGGGTCTGGTTCGCGGAGGGTGACCTCGCCGACCCGGTCGTCGCCTCGTGCTCGGTGCCGGGCCTGTTCCCGCCGGTGCGCATCGGCGACCGGCACTTCCTCGACGGCGGCCTGGTGCACTCCATCCCGGTCGGGCGGGCCCTTGCACTGGGTGCCACGCGGATCTTCGTGCTCCAGGTCGGGCGGGTCGAGCAGCCGCTCAAGCCGCCGACCAAGCCGTGGGAGGTGGCGACCGTGGCCTTCGAGATCGGTCGGCGGCACCGGTTCGTCCACGAGATGGAGAGCGTGCCGGACGACGTCGAGATGCACGTGCTGCCCAGCGGCGCCGAACGGAGCCCGAACATCTCGATCGGCCAGGCCCGGTCCGGCCGGATGCGCGACCGGATGGACGCGGCGCAGACCGCCAGCGCCGACTACCTCAACGGTCTCGCAACGCGCTGACGACCTCGCGGCGCTGCACCTTGCCCATCGCGTTGACCGGAAGGGCGTCGACGACCTCGAACCGCCTCGGCACCTTGTAGCCGGTCAGCGTCTCGCGGGCCCAGGCGTGCAGCTCGTCGGGGTCGAGCACGACGCCCTCGACGACGACCACCACGGCGACGACCTCCTCGCTGCCGCTCGGGTGCGGCAGGCCCACCACCGCCACGTCGAGGATGCCCTCGTGCTGGCGCAGCACCGTCTCGACCTCGGAGGGGTACACGTTGAAGCCACCGGTGATGATGACCTCCTTGATCCGGTCGACGATCGTGATGAACCCGCTCTCGTCCATCGTCACGATGTCGCCGGTGCGGAACCAGCCGTCGTGGAACGCGTCGGCCGTCTCCTGCGGCCGGCCCCGGTAGCCGGAGAAGACCTGCGGCCCGCGCACGAGCAGCTCGCCGCGCCCGCCGAGCGGCACCCCCCGGTCGAGGTCGTCGGCATCGGCGACGCGCACCTCGACGTCGGGGAACGGCACGCCGATCGAACCGGGCCGCCGGCCGGTGGTCATCGGGTTGCCGACGACCACCGGCGCGGTCTCGGTGAGGCCGTAGCCCTCGACGAGCAGGCCTCCCGTCGCGGCCTCCCAGCGGGCCACCAGCTCGCCGGGCAGCGGCATCGCGCCGGACAGGGCGTAGCGGATGCCGGAGATCGACACGCCACGGCGCTCGGCCTCGCTCACGATCCGTTCGTAGAGCGGGGGCACCGCCGGCACGAACGACGGCAGCCGCCGGGCGATGGCGTCCATGAGCAGCCCGATCTCGGGCTTGGGCAGCAGCACCAGGGTGGCGGCGAGGTCGACGCCGAGCAGCATCCCGACCGTGACCCCGTACGCATGGAACAACGGCAGCGCGAGGAGGAAGGTCTCCTCCCCCTCGACGAGCCCGGGCACCCAGGCCCGGCCCTGGACGACGTTGGCGACGAGGTTGTGGTGGGTCAGCGGCACCCCCTTCGGGGTGCCGGTGGTGCCCGAGGTGTACAGCAGCAGGGCCACGTCGTCGGCACCCGGGCGAGGATGGGACTCGTCGAGCGGCGGGGCGGACTCCAGGCCGCGCCAGGACCGCGCACCGGGCGCCGGGGTGGTCAGCTGGTCGCGGGCGGCGCGGGCCTTCGCGAGCGGCAGCCGCAGCGCGAGGCGTTTGCCCAGGGGCAGCTCGGCGGTGAGGTCGACCGCCACGACGTGCTCGACGGCCGACCCCTCGCGCACCTGGTCGACCACCGGCACGACCTTGTCCCACACGATGGCCACCCGGGCCGCGTGGTCGAGAAACGGTGCGTGCAGCTCGCCCACGGTGTAGAGCGGGTTGTGCTCGACGACGGTCGCGCCGAGGCGCAGCACGGCGTAGAAGGCGATGACGTTCTGCGGGCAGTTCGGCATCACCAGGGCCACGCAGTCACCGGGCCCGACCCCGAGCCGCCGCAGTCCCTCGGCGACGCGGGAGACCCGCTCGCCGAAGCGGGCATACGAGGTGGTGCCGCCGAGGAAGTCCAGTGCCACCCGGTCGGGCTGCACCCGCACGCTCCGTTCGAGCCGGTCGACCAGGGTGCTGCCGTCGTAGTCGAGGTGCAACGGCACCCCCGGGCCGTAGGCGGTCGCCCACGGGGGCTGCGGTGCGGTCATGGCGTCCCGTCCTCGTCGTCGCGGGTGGGCCCCCGCGGATGTGCCCAACCTAGCGCCGGGCGCGGGCATACGCTGGCGCCCATGGGCGCTCGCAGCATCCCCCCACCGCCGCTGTTCGTCCGGCGGGTGCTCCACGTGCTGTGGCCCCTCGTCGGGGTCGTCGTCACCGGCCTGATGGTGCCGGTGATCATCGCCGGGGCGTTCATGGTGGTGGTCGACCGCCGGGCCCGGCTGTTCCGCGCCTCGTGCCTGGCCGTCGTGCTCATGTGGGTCGACATCCGGATGCTGCTCGGCTGCTGGGCGCTGTGGGCGAAGTCCCCCGACCACTCCTCGCCCACCTGGCGCGAGGACCACGAGAAGCTGTTCTCCCAGGCCCTGGACTCGCTGATGTACTACGCCCGCAGGTGGGTCAAGCTGGAGGTGACGCTCGCCGACCGGATGCACTTCGGCACCGACGACGAGCCGCTGATCACCCTCGCCCGGCACGCGGGGCCCGCCGACTCGCTCGCCATCGCCTGGCTCATGTCGCGCACCGTGGGCCGGCTGCCGCGGATCGTGCTCGCCGAGGCGCTGCGCTGGGACCCGGGCATCGACACCATCCTCAGCCGGTTGCAGTCCTTCTTCGTGCCCTCGGGCACCGGCGGCGGCGAGGACCGCGTCGCGGGCCTGACCCGGATGGCCGAGTCGATGCAGGACGACGACGTCTTCGTCATCTTCCCCGAGGGCCAGAACTGGACCCCCGGCCGGCGGGCGGGCTACATCCAGCGGCTGCGCGAGCGCGGGGACCTCGCCCGGGCCCGCCGGGCCGAGGAGCTGCGCCACGTGCTGCCCCCCAAGTCCCGCGGGGCGTGGGCGGCACGCTCCGCCCGCCCGGGGGCCGACGTCATGGTGCTCGCGCACGCCGGGCTGGCCCGGCTGTCGACGCCACGGATGGTCTGGGACGCGCTGCCCTTCGACGGCCGCCCGTTCCTCGTCAAGACGTGGACGTACGCGGCCGACACGGTTCCGCTCGAGGCGGAGGCGTTCGCGCTGTGGCTCGACGCCCGGTGGGACGAGGTCGACGCGTGGGTCGACGACAACGCGGCCCCGTTCCTGCCCGGTCACGAGTTCGGCCCCGAGGAGAGGACGATTCGATGAGCACATCGAGTTCGACGCGCACCGTCCTGGTGGTCGGCGGTGTCGTGGCGCTCGTCGCCGCCGGCGCCGTCGCCGCCTCGCTCGCGGGGGGTGGAGGTGGTGACGACTCGGCCAACGGCTCGGTGCCCGTGGAGGACATCGGCGTGCTCAACGGGGGGTGGATCGTGGTCAACGACGGCTCCGCCCC
>DASQEZ010000129.1:0-3418 GCA_035633415.1 Ornithinibacter sp.
CCCGGATCGCGGCGCTGCAGATCTCGGGCAGCGTCGCCACGGCCATGAGCAGCACGAGGGTCGCCCCGGCCACCAGGGCGGCGACGGCCGCCGGCTCGGCGCCGGCATGCCCCGACGAGACGTGCACCGACGACGAGACCCCTCGCTGGGTCAGCGGGATGCCGGCCAGCACGGGCACGGCGATCGCCGCGCTGATGCCGGGAACGACCGCCACGTCGACGCCGGCCGCACGACAGGCGTGCAGCTCCTCTCCGCCGCGCCCGTAGACGAACGGGTCCCCGCCCTTGAGCCGCACCACCACCTGGCCCCGACCGGCGCGCTCGACCAGCAGCCGGTTGATCTCGGACTGCGGCACCGGGTGGCGGGTCGCGGTCTTGCCGACGTCGACGACCTCGACGTCGGGAGGCAGACGGTCGAGCAACCCCGCCGTGCCCAGCCGGTCGGCCACGACGACGTCGGCACCGGCGAGGGCCTCCAGCCCCGCGAGCGTGACCAGTCGCGGGTCCCCGGGGCCACCGCCGACGAGCACCACGCGCCCGCGGTGCTCGCGGCGACGGCGCAGGTCCACCTCCCCCGACGACAGGTGTCGGGCGAGCACGTCACGCACGTGACCCACGCGCCGCGGGTCGGGGTCGCCGTCGGAGACCACCCCGACGACCAGGTCGTCGTGCCGGCTCGTCGCCACGCTGCGCGCCGACCCGGCGCCGCCGTGGATGCACCAGGTGCGGCGTGCCTCGCACCACTGGTCCACGACCGCGTCGACGTCGGCGTCCGCGGTGGCGGCGACGACCAACCAGGCGCCGTCCACGTCGGTCTCGGCCACGGCGCGCTCGACGAGGTCGACGCGACCGGCGGGGGGCGCGGCCGCGAGCTTCCGCGCGGCGTCCGACGGCGTCGGGTCGACGAGGAGCACGTGCGCGCCCTCCGTGGCCAGCCTCCGGGCCCGCCGCGTTCCCACCTCACCCGCGCCGGCCACGACGACCCGCCGCCCCACGAGGTCGAGCCCGAGCAGGGTCGTCACGTCGGGGTCAGCCCCCCAGGCCGAGGTAGTGCTCGAGGCCCACGGTGACGCCGGGGTGGTCTGCGACGTCGCGCACCGCCGCCAGCACCCCCGGCATGAACGAGACCCGGTCGAAGGAGTCGTGCCGGATGGTGAGCATCTCCCCCGGGTTGCCCAGCAGCACCTCCTGGTGCGCCACCAGCCCGCGCAGCCGCACCGAGTGCACCGGGATGCCGTGCACGCGCGCCCCGCGGGCGCCGTGCGGGTCGGAGGTGGTCGCGTCCGGCACGGGAGCGAGCCCGGCGTCCTCGCGTGCGGCGCCGACGAGGTCGGCGGTGCGGGCCGCGGTGCCCGAGGGCGCGTCGACCTTGTCGGGGTGGTGCAGCTCGACGACCTCGACCGACTCGTAGAACCGGGCCGCCGAGGCGGCGAAGGCCATCATCAGCACCGCGCCGATGGCGAAGTTCGGGGCGATCAGCACGCCGACGCCGGGGTGGCCGGCGACCTGCTGGCGCAGGGTCTCGAGCCGGTCCTCCGACCAGCCCGTGGTGCCGACGACGACGTGCACGCCCTGCTCGACGCAGCGCGCGACGTTGGCCGGGGAGGCGTCCGGCACCGAGAACTCGACGACGACGTCGGCACCGGCGAGGTCCCCGAGGTCGTCACCGACGTCGAACCTGCCGACGAGCTCGAGGTCGTCGGCAGCGTCGACGGCGGCGCAGACGGTCGCGCCCATCCGGCCACCCGCACCGATGACGGCCACCCTCGTCGCGCTCATGCACGCACTGTAGCCATGGGACGGGCAGCAACCGGGTCAGGCCGGGCTCAGGCCGGATGCGGCCCGCGCACGGTCAGGCCCGCCACGACGACCGCCGGCATCACGAGCACCACGAGGCCGAGCCCACCGACCAGCCAGGCCAGGGACTGCAGGGCGATGGCGAGGACCACCACGGTGACGACCCATGCGAGCAGCACGCCCACGACGGCACCGCCGGCGATCACCCGCGGCCACCGCTCCGCCGGCTCGGTCGTCAGCCCCCGGTTGGCGACGAGCGCGCCGAGGCAGCCGAGTGCCCCGACCAGGCCGAGCACACACGCCCCGATGAGCAGCGCCTGCGCGTCGTCGGGCGCACCCGCGGCGAACACGCCGGCCAGCAGCCCGAGCACGACACTGAGCACGGCGGCCGCGGTGCTCGCGCGCGCACGCAGGCGCGCGGCATCCCGGGCGGTGTGGTCGTCCATCGTCGATGAGGTGGCCATGGTCAGCAGGCTCTCACCCGAACGCCGGCCACGCCCCCTCGGGGTGACCGGAGAGCGTGGAGCGCACCCCCTGGAGGTCGCCCTTGGCGTTGAGGCAGAGTGCCGTGAGCGCACCGGTGCCGATGACCAGGCCGCTGATGAACGCTGCCCAGCCGGTGAGCACGGTCGGCGGCACGGCCGGCAGCCCGAGGATCGACACGGCCTCGCCCACGGCGAGGCTGAGGCAGATGAACAGCACGCCGAGGCCGGCGATGATGCCGAGCCACCAGACGATGATGCCGGCGCCCACCTTGGTCAGGGCGGAGGCGATCGACTCGGCGAACTGCTCGGACACTCCCTTGATCGCGCCCTCCTGCTGGCCGAGGCGGTCGTTGTAGCGCTGGGCCGCCGAACCCGTCCACGTCGTGTCGACCTCGAGCTGACCCTTGGTCGCCAGCCCGGCACGCTCGGAGACCGGCTGGCCGACGAGTGTCCGCCAGTCGCCGGCGGCCCCGAAGCACAGCCAGGGCGCACCGAACACGTTCCAGTGCTCGCTCATCCAGTCGACGGCCTCCTGCCACTTCGGCACGACGTGGGCGTTCCAGAAGTCCACCGCCTTCTCCGCGATCCACCCGGCGAACCTGGCGATCTTGTCGAGGGTGTTGTTGAACGCCTCGAGCAGCTGCTGGGCCTTGGCCATCAGGTCGTCCCACTTCTGGCAGAGCTTCTCGAGGATCTCCTCGGGTGTCATGGCAGTCCCCTCATTCGACCGGCGCCCACTCGGCGCCGATCCTCGTCATGGCGGCCGCGTCGTCGGCCTCGTACTGCTTGCGGACGTCGCGCAGGGTCGACGCCATGGTGCCGGGCGCGGTCGATCCCTCGGACAGCAGGCCGGAGACGAACGTCTGCAGCTCGCCGTGGGCGCTGTTGAAGCCGGTCGCATCGGCCACGACCGAGGTGGAGATCGTGGTCACCGTGATCCCGGCCGATGCGGGTGGGGTCGCCGAGGCGGGTCAGCACCTCGGTGCTGCGCGCGGCATCAGCCGTGGTGGTGGCGAAGTCGGCCAACGCTGTGGCCTGCGCCTGCTCGATCGTGGCCAGCACCGTGCGACCGATGTTGGCGGCGTGGGTGCGGGTGAGCCACAGGGGGCGCAGGTCCAGGGAGAGCAGGCCGCCGGC
>DASQEZ010000130.1:0-8451 GCA_035633415.1 Ornithinibacter sp.
TGATCACGGGCAGGCAAGCACCGGGCCAAGAGTGAGTAAAGATATGCAGGCGGCTATTGGCCTACCCCACTCACCGCTTTACCGTCGAAGGGACGGAGCCGGCCCCCAAGCGCGCTCGACCCGGCAGTCTGCCACCGGCACCCTACCCCCCAGGGAAGACGTCATGACTTCGATGCGAGAGCGACTGCGCGCCTGGCTGCAGCGCATGGCGCCGATCGACAACGAGGCGCCGCCGTCCCGTCTCGACCTCCTCGACGGTGTGGGCCGCGCAGGCGCCCTGCGCCAACCCGCGCCGCGCCAGCTCGTCTGCGCCGACCCCTGCGCAGACGAGCTGGTGAGAAGGCGGCCCTCCGCACCTCCTGAGGCCGGCAGGCACGGCATACCCTCGGCTGGCTCCCTGCGCACACGGGCTCAGCTGGCGCGGCCGCCGAACAGGCTCGTCACCGAGCCGTCCTCGAACACCTCCTTGACCGCGGCGCCCAGCAGCGGCGCGATCGAGAGCACGGTGAGCCCGTCGAACTGCCGGTCCACGGGGATCGGCAGGGTGTTGGTCACGACCACCTCGCGGGCGGGGCAGTCACGCAGCCGCTCGACCGCGGAACCGGAGAGGATGGCGTGCGTCGCCGCGATGACGACGTCCTTGGCGCCGGCCGCCATCAGGGCGTCGGCGGCCTTGGTGATGGTCCCGCCGGTGTCGATCATGTCGTCGACCAGCACGCAGACCCGGTCCGTGACCTCACCGACGACGCGGTTGGCGACCATCTCGTTGGGCCGGTTGATGTCGCGGGTCTTGTGGATGAACGCCAGCGGCGCACCGCCGAGCCGCTTGGACCACTGCTCGGCCACCTTGATCCGCCCGGCGTCCGGGGACACCACGGCGAGGTCCTCGTCGAGGTAGCGCTCGGCGACGTAGCCGCTGAGGATCGGGATCGCCATGAGGTGGTCCACCGGGCCGTCGAAGAAGCCCTGGATCTGGTCGGTGTGCAGGTCCACCGCGATCAGCCGGTCGGCGCCCGCGGTCTTGAACAGGTCGGCCATCAGCCGGGCCGAGATGGGCTCGCGGCCGCGGTGCTTCTTGTCCTGGCGGGCGTAGCCGTAGAAGGGCATGACGACCGTGATCCGCTTGGCCGAGGCCCGCTTGAGCGCGTCGACCATGATCAGGTGCTCCATGATGCACTCGTTGATCGGGCTCGTGTGGCTCTGGATGACGAAGGCGTCGCACCCCCGCACCGACTCCTCGTAGCGCACGTAGATCTCGCCGTTGGCGAAGTCGTAGGCGCTGGTCGGCACCAGCTCGGTCCCCAGCAGCGACGCGACCTCCTCCGCGAGGCCCGGGTTGGCCCGGCCGGCGAACACCATGAGCTGCTTCTTGGGCCGCTTGCGGATGTTGGCCGAGCCCGGCCGGTCCTGGAGCTTCACGCGCCGGCCCCTTCGTCGTCGGCGTCGGAGGTGTGCCGGGTGCCCGCCTTGCGCGCGGCGGCCGCGGCCGCCGCGGTGCGCGTGCCGCCCCGGGCCAGGTCCACCCACCCGTCGACGTTGCGCTGGGGGGCCCGCCCGACGGCGATCTGCCCGGGCTCGACGTCGGAGGTGACGGTGGTGGCGGCGCCGACGTAGGCGCCGTCGGCGACGTCGACCGGGGCGACGAGGACCGAGTTCGACCCGACGAAGCTGTGCCGGCCGATGGTGGTGTGGTGCTTGGCGGTGCCGTCGTAGTTGGCGAAGATCGTCCCGGCGCCGATGTTGGCTCCCTCCCCGATGGTCGCGTCGCCGCAGTAGGTGAGGTGGGGGACCTTCGCACCTGGGCCGATGTGGGCGTTCTTGGTCTCGACGAAGCCGCCGACCTTGCTGCCGGCACCGAGCTCGGTGCCCGGCCGCAGGAAGGAGAAGGGGCCGACCGTGGCCCCGGGGCCGATGACGGCCAGCTGGGCCTCGGTCCGTCGCACCGAGGCGCCGGCGCCCACCTCGGTGTCGGTGAGGCTGACCTCGGGCCCGACCACCGCGCCCTCGCCGATGCTCGTGGCGCCCAGGAGCTGGGTGCCGGGGAGCAGGGTCGTGTCGGGCCCGATGGTCACGTCGGTGTCGATCCACGTCGTCGCGGGGTCGACGATCGTGACGCCCTCGCGCATCCAGCGCTCGCAGACCCGGCGGTTGAGCTCGGCGCCGAGCCGTGAGAGCTGGACACGGTCGTTGACGCCCTCGGTCTGCCAGAGGTCCTCCACGTGGTGGGCGCTGACCCGCTCCCCGTCCTCGCGGGCGAGGCGCAGCACGTCGGTGAGGTACTTCTCCCCCTGCGCGTTGTCGGTGGACACCCGGGCCAGGCAGCGGCGCAGGACCGCGAGGTCGAAGGCGTAGATGCCGGAGTTCACCTCGGCGACGGCGCGCTGCTCGTCGGTGGCGTCGCGGTGCTCGACCACGCCGAGCACGGACCCGTCCTCGGCGCGCAGGACCCGCCCGTAGCCGGTCGGGTCGGGCAGGCTGGCGGTGATCACGGTGACGGCGCTGCCGGACGCCTCGTGCGTGTGGTGCAGGCCGACCAGGGTCTGCCCGGTCAGCAGCGGCACGTCGCCCATGGTGACCAGGACGGTGCCGCTGAGGCCGGTCGGCAGGGCGTCGAGCCCGCACTCGACCGCGCGCCCGGTGCCCTTGACCTCGTCCTGCTCGGCCAGCACGACACCGGCGTCGAAACCGCGACAGAAGTCGACCACGCGGTCGCGCTCGTGCCGGACGACGACCTCGACGTGGTCGGCGCCGGTCGCCCGCGCGGCGCGGATGGCGTGCCCGAGGAGGGCCGTGCCGCCGATGCGGTGGAGGACCTTGGGGGTGGAGGACCTCATCCGGGTCCCCTCACCCGCGGCGAGGATGACAACGGCTGCCGGGCGGCTGGTCACGCGGGCTGGCTCCCGTCGGTGGCGTCGGGGGAAGCACGGACGCCGGTCATGCTACTCGCCGGTGCGCCGGGGCCCGCCGGGCCGTCCGCGGCCCGGCGGGCCGCCCGAGGCATGCCTGCCACCACCGCGGCGGTGGCTCAGAGCAGCTCGGCCAGCGCGGGCCTGGTCGCGCCGAGCACGGCCTGCCGGGCGTCCTGGGCGGTCCGCGCCTCCCGGGCGAGCGCCGCCAGCCGCCGGCACTCCGGCAGCGAGTGCAGCGAGAGCGCGAAGCGCACCATGGGCACCTTGGACGGCGCCATCGACAGGCTCGAGGCCCCCAGGCCGGTCAGCACGAGGGCGAGCAGCGGGTCCCCCGCGGACTCGCCGCACACCCCCATCGGGCGCTCCGTGGCCGCGGCGCCCTCGCACGCCGCCGCGATGACGTCGAGCACCGCGGGCTGCCACGGGTCCAGCAGGTCGGAGAGCTCGCCCTGCATCCGGTCGGCCGCCATCGTGTACTGCGCCAGGTCGTTGGTCCCCAGGCTGCCGAACTGCACCTCGGCGAGGACGTGCGCCGAGCGGATCGCGGCGCCCGGGATCTCGATCATCACCCCGGCCCTGGCGATGCCGTTCTCGTGCACCCGCCGGGCGAACCACGCGGCCTCCTCGGCGGTCGCGACCATCGGCGCCATGACCCGCACCTCGGCGGCGGTCTCCTTGGCCGCGATGCCCAGTGCCTCGAGCTGGGCGTCGAGCAGCTCGGGGTGCAGCGCGCCGAGCCGCAGCCCCCGGCGACCGAGGGCGGGGTTCTCCTCCGGCCCGAGGTCGGCGAAGGCGAGCGGCTTGTCGGCGCCGGCGTCCAGGGTCCTGACCACGACGCGGCGCTCCCCGAACGGCTCGAAGACCCGGCGGTAGAGGTCCACCTGCTCCTCGACGGTCGGGGCCCGGTCGGCCGAGAGGTAGACGAACTCCGTGCGGAACAGCCCGACCCCCTCGAGGTCCTGCGCGGCCGCCTCGACCGCGTCCTCGGGGCCGCCGATGTTGGCCAGCAGCGCCACGTGGTGCCCGTCCCGGGTGACGCCGGGGCCGTGCCCCTCGGCGAGCACGGCCGCCCGCCGCTCCGCGCGCCGCCGCAGGTCCGCGACGAGCTGGTCGCTCGGCTCGAGGACGACCTCGCCGGCGTCCCCGTCGACGGCGACCGGCGTGCCCGCCGGGATCTCGACGGCGTGCGCCACCTGGACCACGGCCGGGATGCCCATCTGGGCCGCGAGGATCGCGGTGTGGCTGGTGCGTCCCCCGGCCTCGGTGACGATGCCGAGGACGAGGGCCCGGTCGAGGGTCGCCGTCTCCGCCGGCGCGAGGTCCTCGGCGACGAGGACGCAGGCCTCCGACAGCGGCGGCACCCCGGGGACCGGGACCCCCAGCACGTGGGCCATGGCCCGCGAGCCCACGTCACGCAGGTCGGCGACCCGCTCGGCGAAGTAGCCCCCGAGGGCGGTGAACTGCGTGGCGTACTGCTCGACGGCGGCCTCGATGGCGTGGGCCGGCCCGACCCCGTCGCGCACCTGCGCCGCGGCCGCCTTGAGCAGGCCCTTGTCGCGGGCGATGAGCGCGGTGGCCGTGAGGATCTGCGAGGCGGTGTCGTCGGCCGCGGCAGCCCGGGCGTCCAGGTCCTCGGCCACCGCGGCGAAGGCCGACTTCAGGGCCTCGACCGTGGCCTCGGCATCCGTGGGGGCGGGCTCGTCCGCGGGGGGCCGGACCGCGGGCGCCACCAGCACCACCGGCCCGTATGCCGTGCCGGGGCTGACGCCGATGCCACGCCGGGTCTCGGCCCCACCGGTCGTGGTCACGACGCGCTCACTGCGCGTCGAGGTCGCGGGAGAGCAGCTCGACGAGTGAGTCCAGCGCCTCGTCGGCGCCCTCCCCGTCGGCCGTCAGCTCGACCTCCTCGCCGTGCCTGGCCCCGAGGGCCATCACCCCGAGAATGCTGGTCGCGTCGACCCGCTCGTCCCCGGGCCGGGCGATCTCGACGTCGAGGCCGGTGGCCGTGGCGGCCTGCACGAAGAGCGCTGCCGGACGGGCGTGCAGCCCGACGGACGACGCGATGGTGACGGTGCGGCTCGGCATGGGTTCTCCTGTTCGGTGCGACGTCGGTTCCTGGACGTCTCGATGGGCCGTCGCGGTCTGGTCGTCACCGTAGCGACAACGGCCGCGCGATGGCGGGGGGCGCCGGGCGGGCCTCCGGTGGAGGCCCGCCCGGCAGGGTGGGGTGACGCGGGCCCGGGGGGACACGGCATACCGGCTGCCACCCCGGTTGGCCCGGTCAGACCAACGCGGCCTCGGCCGTCTCCTCCATCTGGATGCGGCTGTGGTCGCGCTGCTTGAGCGCCACGACGATCGCCGTCATCACGACCACGCCCGCGGCGATGGCAGCGACGAAGAGCAGCCAGTTGCCGATGAGCGGCAGCACCCAGATCCCACCGTGGGGGGCGCGCACCGTCGAGCCGAAGGCCATGGCCAGACCACCGGTCACCGCCGAGCCGACCACCGACGAGGAAATGATGCGCAGCGGGTCGGCTGCGGCGAACGGGATGGCACCCTCGGAGATGAACGACGCACCGAGCAGCCAGGCCGCCTTGCCGTTCTCCCGCTCGGGCTCGGTGAACAGCTTGGGCCGAAGGGTGGTCGCCAGGGCCATCGCCAGCGGCGCCACCATGCCGGCCGCCATGACGGCCGCCATGATCCGCAGCTGCGGGGCGTCGGTGGCGGTGCCGGCCGCGGCCAGGCCGGTCGTGGCGAAGGCGTAGGCCACCTTGTTCACCGGGCCGCCGAGGTCGAAGCCCATCATCATGCCGAGGATGACGCCGAGGATGACGGCACTGCCCCCGGACATGTTGGTCAGGGCGTCGTTGAGCTGGTTGGTCAGCCAGGTGATCGGCCGGCCGAGGACCGTGATGAACAGCCCGCCGGTGATGAGGGTGGACAGCAGCGGGATGACGATCACCGGCATGATGCCCCGCACGCCCTTGTGGACCTTCCAGCGGGAGATCCAGCGGGCGGCGAAGCCGGCGATGAAGCCGGTGGCGAGGCCGCCGAGGAACCCGGCTCCCATGGTGTTGGCGATGAACCCGCCGACGATGCCCGGGACGAGGCCCGGCCGGTCCGCGATCGCGAACGCGATGAAGCCGGACAGGATCGGCACGAGGAAGCCGAAGGCCGCCGACCCGATGACGTAGAGCAGCGCCGCCCACGAGGTCAGGCTCACCGGGTTGAAGCTGTTGGCGATGTTGAGGTCACCCTCGGCCGTGAGGCTGTAGTTGACGATCTCGATGGCGCCGTTCTTGCCCATCGCCGCCTGCGCGAGCATGAAGGACAGGGCGATGAGGATGCCACCAGCCGCGACGAAAGGGATCATGTAGGAGACGCCGGTCATCAGCCACTGGCGGATCTTGGTGCCTACCCCTCCGCCGTCGTCGACCTTCGTGGCGAGCCCGCCCGCCGCGCTGGCGCCGCCACCGGCGCCCGCGGCCGCCGTCGCCGCGGCGGCCTTGCTCGGGTCGGCCCGCCACTCCTCGGCCATGGCGGCGGCCTGGGCGATCAGCCCGGGGCCGTCGCTGATGGCCTTCTTGACGCCCACGTCGATGGTGGGCTTGCCGGCGAAGCGGCCCTTGTCCTTGACCTCGAGGTCGTGGGCGAAGATCACCGCGTCCGCGTCCGCGATGGTCTGCGCCGGAAGCGGGTTGGACCCCGCGGAGCCCTGGGTCTCGACCTCCATCTCGTGCCCGGCGTCCTTCGCGGCCTGCTCGAGCGCCTCGGCGGCCATGTAGGTGTGCGCGATGCCGGTGGGGCACGAGGTCACCCCGACGAACTTCATGACGGGTTCACCACCTCTCGGTCGACGATGTCGACCACGGTCGCCGCGTCCGGCGCCTCGGTGAGGCTGGCCCGGAAGTCCTTGCGCATGAGCTTGCGGGCCAGGGCGGCGAGGATCTTCATGTGCTCCTCACCGCCGCCGTCGGGGGCGGCGATGAGGAAGATCAGGGTGGCCGGGCCGTCCTCGGCCCCCCAGTCGATGCCCTGCGTCGAGCGCCCGAAGACGAGCGAGGGCTCGGTGACGGCGGCGCTGCGGGCGTGCGGGATGCCGATGCCGCCCGGCAGGCCGGTCGCCATCTGCTCCTCGCGCTTGCGCACGTCCTCGAGGAAGGTGTCGAGGTCGGTGCACCGACCGCTGGTGACCAGCGTGCTCGCAAGGGTCCGGGTGGCCGCGTGGCGGTCCGCGTCGGACAGGTCGAGCACGACCTGGTCGGTCGTGATGATGGACATGCGGGTTTCCTTTCGGTGGGCGTCAGCCGGAGATGACGAGGGAGCGGTCGGGGTCGCGGAACAGCTCGGTCGGTATGCCGGTCAGGTCCTCGGGCGTCGGCACCCGGCTTCCCGGCAGGGTCACCGCGGCGGACCCCCACAGGCAGCCGGAGAGGAGGGCGTCCTCCCCCGAGGCGCCGGAGGCCAGCGCCGCCACCGTCCCGGCCAGGGTGCAGTCGCCGGCGCCGACGGTGGAGAGCTTGCGGGGGATGCGGGTGCGCACGTGGACGGCGCTGTCGGCGTCGACGAGCACGGCGCCGTCGCCGCCGAGGCTGACGACGACCGTCCCGATGCCCGCGGCGACGAGGTCCGAGGACGCGTCGAGGACGTCGCCGAGGGTGTGCAGCTCGTGCCCGACGAGCTCGGCGAGCTCCTCGTGGTTGGGCTTGACCAGGTCGGGGCGGGCCGCCACGGCGAGCCGCATCGGCGCCCCGGAGCTGTCGATGGCCACCCGGGCGCCCTGCGCGGACGCCGTGGCGACGAGCACGGCATACAGGTCGTCGGGTGCCCCGGGCGGGAGGCTGCCGGAGGCCACGACCCACGCCACGCCGTCGCCGCCGGTGGCACCGAGGGTGGCCGCGACGAGGGCGTCGACCTCGGCGCGCGAGAGCGTGGGGCCGGGCTCGTTGAGCTTGGTGGTCGTGCCGTCCGGCTCGACCACGGTGACGTTGGAGCGCAGGGTGCCGGCGACGGGGACGTCGTGGTGGCCGACGCCGGCGGCGTCGAGCAGGGTGCCCATGACGGCACCCTCCGGGCCGCCGGTGGGCAGTACGGCGAGGGTCGGGACACCCTGCGCGGCGAGGGCGCGGGAGACGTTGATGCCCTTGCCGCCCGGGTCGATCCGACTCGAGGTGGCGCGGTGCACCTCCCCCCGGCGCAGGTCGTCGACCGCGATGGTGCGGTCGATGCTGGGGTTGGGGGTGAGCGTGACGATCATGCGCGGGCCACCTCCGGGCCGGCCGCGGCGAGCTCCACGGCGGTGTCGTCGTCGAGGTCGGTATCGGTGATGAGCAGGTCGAGGTCCTCGACCGAGGCGAAGCGGTGGAAGTGGTCGTCGCCGACCTTGGTGGAGCCGGTGACGAGCACGACGCGGCGACCGGCGGCGACCATGGCACGCTTGGCGGCCGCCTCGCTCTGGTCCGGGGTGGTCAGGCCGCGACCCAGAGACAGCCCGTTGGTGCCGACGAAGGCGACGTCGACGCAGACGTCCTGCAGCGCGGTG
>DASQEZ010000131.1:0-10903 GCA_035633415.1 Ornithinibacter sp.
GCAGGACGGCCAGGAGCAGCCGGAAGACGCCCCAGCCTGCCCACACGGCGACGACGCCCATGAGCAGCACGTTCGTCCCGAGGGCACTGACGCCGCCGTCGGCGAAGAGCAGCGACTGCACGGCGAGGACGACGGTGAGACAGAGGGTGGCCGTGGCCGGCCCGACCAGCACCGCCGCCAGGGTCGCGCCGATGAGGTGGCCGGACG
Source organism: Ornithinibacter sp. (assembly GCA_035633415.1). Taxonomy (GTDB): domain Bacteria; phylum Actinomycetota; class Actinomycetes; order Actinomycetales; family Dermatophilaceae; genus Fodinibacter. The sequence goes on from DASQEZ010000131.1 coordinate 208, forward strand.
TGCCGGCGCCCACCGGGAAGTTCAGCATCTGGGCCGCGAAGACGAACACCGCAACGAGTCCCGCGAGCGGCGCCGCCCGGTCGTCGAGCTCCCGCCTCGCCCGGCGCAGCGAGAGGGCGACGACCCCCGCGGCCACGACGGCCGTGCCGACCGAGGTCGGGGCGTCGAGGAATCCGTCGGGCACGTGCATGCGCTGCTCCTTGCCGGTCGAGGTTCTCTTGTTGCACATTATTCGCAACAAGGGTGGCGGGCAATCAGCCGGCCCCTCCCCCGACCTCCGAGTCACCCGACGGGGCGTGGGCCGGGCGGGTGACGAGCGGCGCCAGGTCGCCCTGCACGGTGTTGCTCGCGAGCAGCACCATCCGGTTCGCCGTGAGGTGCACGGCGGTCAGGGAGCCGGGGTCGACCCGCACCCGCTGCAGACCCGCCAGCCCCGCGCCCACGGCCTCCGCGACGACGGCCTTGATCGGGTCGCCGTGGCTCACCGCGACCCACACGGCGTCGGCGCCGTGCTCGGCCTCCACCTCGGCGTCGAGCGCGCGGACCCCGCCGACGACCCGCTCGGCCATCTGCGCGAGCGACTCGGCGGCATACCGGTCGTCCGGCGGGAAGGTCGCCGCCGTGGGGTCGTCCTGGACGACCCGCCACAGGTCGTCCTTGGCCGCCTCGGCCAGCGAGCGACCGGTCCAGGCGCCGTAGTGGCACTCCCCCAGCCGTTCGTCGGGCCGGACGTCGTGACCGGCCAGCGCGACGGACGCCGTCTCGAGACAGCGCTGCAGCGGGCTGGAGACGGCGCGCGCGATGGTGAGCGGGGCCAGCCGCTCGGCAACCCGGGCCGCCTGCTCGCGACCGGTGTCGGTCAGCCCGACGCCGTCGGTCCACCCGGCGAGCACGCCCTGCGCGTTCGCGGTCGAGTGCCCGTGTCGCAGGAGCAGGACGATGGCCACGAGAGCCCACTCTAGGCCGCGGCGGCACGGGTGCCGCGCGCCGCACACGCCCGCACCGCCGGTCCGACACAATGGCGCTCGTGATCGTGGACCAGGCCCTCTACGTCGAGGGCACCCGGCGCCCGTGCGGCGACCTCAGTGACGAGCTGGCGGCCCTGCGGGCCCGCGGTGCTCCCGGGGACTTCCTCTGGATCGGCCTGAAGGACCCGACCCAGGCCGAGTTCGACGAGGTCGACGACGAGCTGCAGCTGCACCCGCTGGCCGTCGAGGACGCCATCAAGGGTCTGCAGCGGGCCAAGGTCGAGCAGTACGGCGCGAGCGTGTTCGTCGTGCTCAAGCCCCTGCGCTACGTCGAGGAGAGCTCCGACATCGAGACCGGCGAGCTGATGTGCTTCGTCGGCGACCGGTTCATCGTCACGGTGCGGCGGGGCGAGGCGCTGCCCCTCGCCGGGCTGCGGCACCACCTCGAGTCCGACCCCGCGATGATGCGGCGCGGCCCGATGGCGGTGCTCCACGCCATCGTCGACGGAGTGGTCGACGGCTACCGGCTCATCGACACCGAGGTATCGGCCGACCTCGACGCCATCGAGACCGGGGTCTTCTCGGGCGACGACACGGACTCCTCGACGATCTACCGGCTCAAGCGCGAGGTGCTCGAGTTCCGCCGTGCGGCCGCACCCCTCGCGGCGCCGCTCATGGCGCTGCACCAGGACGAGGGGTCACTCATCACCGATGCCGAGCTGCGGCTGCAGTTCCGCGACGTCTCCGACCACCTCCATGCGGTCATCGACCACGTGGAGTCCTACGACCGGCTGCTCACCGACGTGCTCCACGCGCACCTGGCCCAGGTGACCGTGCAGCAGAACAGCGACATGCGGCGCATCTCCGCGTGGGTCGCGATCGCCGCCGTGCCGACCATGATCGCGGGCATCTACGGCATGAACTTCGACTACATGCCCGAGCTGACCGCGAGCGTCGGGGTCGGTGGCGACGAGTTCCACTACGGCTACTTCCTCGTGCTCGCCCTGATGGCCGTGGCGTGCGGCTCGCTCTACCGCGCCTTCAAGCGCAGCGGCTGGCTGTAGCCGCTGCCGGTCAGGTGGCGGTGATCCAGCCTGCCGAGAGTGCGACGGCGACGAGCAGTCCGAGGGCGACGCGGTACCAGATGAACGGACGCAGCGAGTTCGTCGCCACGAAGCGCAACAGCCACGCGATGGACGCGTAGGCCGTGACGAACGCCACCGCGACCCCGACGAGCATCTGCCCGACCCCGAGGGCCACGACGTCGTCGAAGCCGCGCGCCAGCTCGAAGATGCCGGCCGCCGTCAGGGCCGGGATGGCCATGAAGAACGACAGCTCGGTCGCCGTGACCCGGTTGATCCCGCGCATGAGCCCGGCCGAGATCGTGGCGCCGGAGCGCGAGACGCCGGGGATGAGCGAGAAGCACTGGACCAGGCCGATCACCAGGCCGTCCTTGACGGTGATGTCGTGCTCGTCGCGCTGGATGCCTCGTCGCTCGAGCACATCGTGACGCTGCTCGGCCACCCAGATCACCACGCTCCACAGGATCAGCGCCGCGGCGACGACCCACAGGCTGCGCAACGGCCCGGAGATGACGTCGCGCGCGAGGAACCCGACGACACCGACCGGGATCGAGCCGATGACGACCGCCCAGGCGAGGGTGTAGTCGCGGTCCTCCCGCGCCTGGGCGGAGCGCAGGCCGCGCGTCCAGGCCAGGAAGAGCCGGGCGATCTTCTTCGCGAAGTAGAGGAAGGTCGCCGCGATGGCCCCGATCTGGATGATCGCGGTGTAGGCCGTGACGGCCGGGTCGTCGACCGGCAGCCCGAGCAGCTGCTCGGCGATGGTCAGGTGTCCGGTCGAGGAGATCGGAAGGAACTCGGTGAGTCCCTCGACGACCCCGAGGACGACGGCCTGGAAGTAGCTCAGTTCGACGGGCACGAGTCGACAGCCTAGGTGGTGCTCGCGGTGCGTCAGGCCAGCGTGGCCAGCGCGTCCGCGACGGTGCGCAACACCGCCGCCCGATCCTCGGTGGTCGTGGCGTAGGGCGCCACGCTCAGCGTGGTGACCCCGGCGGCCGCGTAGCGGCCGATCCGCTCCGCGATCCGCTCCGGGGGCCCGATCAGGGCGGTGGCGTCGACGAGGTCGAACGGCACGGCATCCGCCGCGTCCCGCGCACGGCCCGCGAGATAGAGGTCCTGGATCTCGTCCGCGGCGGCGGCGAAGCCCATCGAGCGGGCGAGCCGGTTGTAGAAGTTCTGCTCGCGGCTGCCCATCCCGCCGATGTACAGGGCGGTGTAGCCGGCGACCGCGCGCCGGGCCGCCTCCAGGTCGTCCGTGACGACGACCGGCACGGTCGCGACGACGTCGAAGCCCGCCATCGGGTCGCCGCCGTCGCCCGCTCCCACCGCCTCGCGACCGGCCCGCACCGTGGCGAGCTGGCCGGTCGAGTGCTCCGGCGAGAAGAAGATCCCGAGCCACCCGTCGGCCACCTCTCCGGCGAGGCGCAGGTTGCGCGGGCCCACTGCCGCGAGATAGACCGGCAGGTCCGCGCGGGGCGGGCGGATGGTCAGCCGGAGTGCCTTTCCCGGGCCGTCGGGCAGCGGCAGGGTGAAGTGCTCCCCCGCGTACGCCACCTGCTCGCGCCGCAGGGCCATCCGCACGATGTCGACGTACTCGCGGGTGCGGGCCAGCGGCGCGGCGAACCGCACGCCGTGCCACCCCTCGCTGACCTGCGGGCCGGACACCCCGAGCCCGAGGTGGAAGCGCCCTCCGGACAGGGTGTCGAGGGTCGCGGCGGTCATCGCGGTCATCGCCGGGGTGCGAGCGGGGATCTGCATGACGCCGGCCCCGAGCCCGATCGTCGAGGTCCCTGCCGCCAACCAGGCCAGCACGGTGGGGGCGTCGGAGCCGTAGGCCTCCGCCACCCACGCCTGGGCGTAACCGAGGCGCTCCGCCTCCTGCACCAGGTCGAGGGTGTCGTTGCCCAGTCCCATGCCCGCGTAACCGCAGGAGATCGCCAGCCGCATGGCGCCCACGGTAGCGAGGCGCGCGGGCGATAGGGTCGCCGCCATGCTGACCCGCCGCCTCGGCACCTCCGGACTGGCCGTCTCGCGGTTGGGCCTCGGGACGATGGCATGGGGCACCCGCACCTCCCCCGAGGACGCCCGGGACATGCTGACGGCCTTCCGCGCGGCCGGGGGCACGCTCGTCGACACCGCCCACGGGTATGCCGGCGGCGCGGCCGAGGACCTGCTCGGTGACCTCCTCGAGGGACCGGACCGCGACGACGTCGTGCTCGTCACGAAGTCGGGAATCAGCCGGGCCGCCGGAAGCCGGGTCGTCGACTGCTCGCGCCGGGCGCTGATGCACCAGCTCGACACCTCGCTGCGACGCCTGCGCACCGACCACGTCGACGTGTGGCTGGCGCACACCTGGGACGACCACACACCGATCGAGGAGACGGTCAGCGCGCTGGTCTGGGCGGTCGAGACCGGCCGGGCCCGTTACGTGGGTGTCTCCAACCACGTCGGCTGGCAGGCCGCCCGGACGATGTCGCTGCTCGCGGCGTCCGGGGTGCCGATGGTCGCGGACTCCGTCGAGTACAGCCTGGTCGCCCGCACGCCCGAGCGCGAGCTCGTCGACGCGGCGGCCTCCCTCGGCTTCGGGCTGCTGCCGTGGTCACCCCTTGGTCGTGGAGTGCTCGCGGGCCGATACCGCACGACCATCGCGGCCGACTCCCGCCTGGCCTCCGAGGAGTTCGCCGGCTTCGCCGGGAGACACGTGGGCGACCACACCCGCGGCGTCGTCGAGGCCGTGCACACGGCCGCGAGCGGGCTGGGTGTCTCACCAGCGGTCGTCGCGCTGGCGTGGGTGCGCGACCGGCCCGGGGTCACCGCTCCCATTCTCGGGCCTCGCACGCCGACCCAGCTGGCGGCCCTGCTCGAGGCCGAGGACGTCGAGCTGCCCGAGCAGATCGTGCACGCCCTCGACGAGGTGTCGGTCGACCACACCTGAGCCACGGGCGGTCGGTCGGCGCCGGGGTCGGCGCCCTGCGCTCAGCGCCGCTCGCCCTCATCGGGCTCGTCGTACTCGATGTCGTCGTCGAGCCCTGAGTACAGGCGGGCGCCGTCTCCGTCCTCGTCGTCGTGGTCGTCGATCTCGACGACGTCGTCATCCCGCTCGTCGTCATCGTCGTCGTCGGTGTCGTCACCGTCGTCGTCGTCGCCGCTGTAGATGTCGAGGGGGGTCATCTCGCCGTAGGCGTCGTAGAGCGCCCCGTCGTACGCCTCGAAGGCGTCGGCGAGGTCCTCGTAGGCGGCGACGACCGTGGGGTCGTCGTCACCGTGCCGGGTGCTGCTCGCCTCCAGGTGGCGCTCGAAGGCGGAGACGAGCTGGTTCAGTGCGGCACGCGGATCGGCGCTCATGGTGATGACGCTACCGGTCCTTGGGCACAATGTGGCCATGGCCGAGTACGAGTACCTCGTCCTGTCCTTCGGTCGGGAGGTCGGACGCGGCGACATCCGACGCCAGCTCACCGAGCACGCCGAGTACGGGCGCTGGGAGCTCGAGCGCACCCGCATCTACGTCGGGGGCCGCACGCGGACCTGGTTGCGGCGCCGCATCATCCGGCCACGCCGCTCGATGAGCGCGTCGGTCTAGCGCCCTCAGCAGGTCTCGAGCAGCCGCAGCAGCACCCGCGTACCGAAGCGCAGCGACTCGACCGGCACCCGCTCGTCGATGCCGTGGAACATCGGCGCGAAGTCGAGGTCGGCCGGCAGTCGCAGCGGTGCGAAGCCGTAGCCGGTGATGCCGAGCAGGGACAGGGCCTTGTTGTCGGTGCCTCCGGACAGGCAGTAGGGCAGCACGTCGGCGTCGGGGTCCTCGGTGCGCAGCGCGGCGACCATGGCCCCGACGAGGTCGCCCTCGAACGGCGCGTCGAGCGCGATGTCCCGGTGCAGCACCTCCACGTCGACGTGGTCGCCGGCGAGGTCGCGGATCGTCGCGAGCAGCTCCTCCTCGTGGCCGGGAAGGAAGCGGCAGTCGACGTTGGCGGACGCGTGCTGCGGGATGACGTTGTGCTTGTACCCGGCGTCGAGCATCGTCACGTTGCTGGTGTCCTGCAGCGTTCCTCGCACGAATCCCTGAGCGCCACCCAGGTGGTCGAGCAGCTCGTCGAGGTCCTCGTCCGACCAGCTGGTGCCGGTGATCTCGGACAGGCCGTCGAGCAGCGTGCGCACCGACGGGATGAACTCGCGCGGCCACTTGTGTGCGGCGATCCTCGAGATGGCCTCGGCCAGGCGCACGATGGCGTTCTCGTCGTTCGGCACCGACCCGTGCCCCGCGCGCCCGTGCGCGGTGAGCCGCAGCCAGGCGATGCCCTTCTCGGCGGTCTGGAGCAGGTAGGTGCGCCGCTCCTGCCCGTCTCGGTCGGTGACGGTGACGCTGTAGCCACCGACCTCCGAGATCGCCTCGGTGACACCGTCGAAGACCTCGGGGTGCTCGGCGACCATGAAGTGGGACCCCTTGGTGCCGCCGGCCTCCTCGTCGGCGAAGAAGACGACGACCAGGTCGCGGGGCGGCACGGTGCCGGTGCGGGCGAGGTGGCGCACGGCCGCCAGCATCATCGCGTCCATGTCCTTCATGTCGACAGCGCCACGGCCCCACACGCACCCGTCGCGCTCCTCCCCCGCGAACGGGTCGACCGACCAGTCGGCGGCGTTGGCCGGCACCACGTCGAGGTGCCCGTGCACGCACAACGCGCCGCGCCCGCGGTCGGAGCCGGGAAGCCGCACGGCCACGCTGACCCGACCGGGGTCGCTCTCGAAGGTCGTCGGCTCCAGTCCGACCTCACGCAGCAGCCCGACGACGTGGGCGGCGGCCGCGGCCTCGCCGGGGCCGGTGCCGTCGCCGTAGTTGCTCGTGTCGATCCGGATGAGCTCCTGGCAGATCCGGACGACCTCGTCCTCGGGGCGGGTCGCCGTGTCGGTCATGGGCAGCCACTCTAGGCCGACGGGTCGTGAAACCAGCCTGCCGGTGGCGCCTCGTGCGTGGTCGGGTCCGACCCCTCCGGATGCCGGGTGGCCGCCCACCGCGCGAAGAGCGCCGCACCCGTCGCCCCCGGCTCGGCCATCGCCACGTGGGTCGTGCGCTCGGCGATGCCGACCCGGCTGGCGAGCACCGAGGGCAGGTGGGCCCAACCGCCGGTGACGACGACGTCGTCGACCGGCACGCCCACCGCACGCATCGCCGCGACCTCGGAGGCGACGACCTCGCGGGTCCGGGTGAGGACACCGCTCCACGCGGCGTGCGGGTCGGTGCCCTGCGGCCACTCGACGGTGACGTGGTCATCACCCATGTCGAGCCCCTCGACGGTGACGTCCGCCGGCTCGGTGCCCGGGGGCGTCGCCGCGTCGAAGGCCACCCGCTGCTCGAGAGTCGTGGCGCCGAGCGCGTCCAGCGTGCGGCCGAGCACCAGCCCCGTGCGCAGCGCCCCGAGCAGGCAGGTCGTCGAGTCGACGACGTGGGGGTAGACGGACAGGCCCCGGGCGACGAGGCCGGCCACGACCAGCGGCGACGGCGGAACGGCCACCGCCGCGACGAGTGCCTCGGCCGTGCCCATCGAGTCGCACAGGCTGCCGACCCCACCGGCACCGAGCGCGGCGGCGGCCACGAGGTGGTCGTGCCCTGCCACGGTGAGCACGGCGCCGCGGGCTCGCTCGACGGGGTGGTCGTCACGAACCCGGCCCAGTGCGGCGCCTGCGGCGACCCGGGGCGGCACGAGCTCGGGACCGGCGCCGAGCACCTCGAGGGCCGCCGCGTACGGCTCCTCGTCATGGATGTCCCACAGCGCGGTGCGTCCCAGCATCGAGCGCTCCGCGAAGAGCGGCGCACCCAGGCCGCGACAGACCAGCTCGGGCAGACCGAGCCACGAGAGGCCACGCAGGTCCACACCGGCCTCGTCACGCCACCAGAGCAGCTTGAACAGGGTCGCCACCGAGCTGACTGCCAGCCCGGTGCGGGAGGGCAGCTCTGCGGCCAGCGCCGGGTCGAGGGCGGCCGCCTGTCGGCCACCGCGCGGGTCGTGCCAGGCGAGCAGCCGGGTGACGGCGTGTCCGTCGCGGTCGACGAGGGCGCCGGCCTCGGCGATCGAGCAGAACCCGACCGAGCGCACCTGCACGTCTCCCCCGGCCGCGACCACGTCGGCCAGCAGCCGGTCGACGGTCGACACGGCATCGCCCGGGTCGCGCTCGCACCACTCCGGGCGCGGCCGCTCCCAGGCCGTGGGTAGCGACGCCCGGGCGAGCACCCGACCGGCACCGTCGATCGCCACCGCCTTGGTGACGGTGGTTCCGAGATCGACGCCGACGTCGACGGTCGTGGTCATGTGCTCCGCAACCTAGGGACGCCGCGCGGATCGGTCAACGACCGCGGTCGCACCCCCGCCCGGCGATTTCGGTTCCGGGCTGCGAAGCGTGTATCGTTCCCGGTCGCAGGACGGCCTCCCCAGGGCCGACCGTGCACACCTCGTCCGGGTGGCGGAATTGGCAGACGCGCTAGCTTGAGGTGCTAGTGCCCTTATTGGGCATGGGGGTTCAAGTCCCCCCTCGGACACCGCTGACCCCCGAGTCTGGGCATCCCAGGCTCGGGGGTTGTCCGTTCCCGGACCTCGGTGGCGAGCACCGATCGACAGGGACGACAATCAGGGTGTGCCCCCCACCCAGAACGCCGCGATCAACCTCCGCCTGGCCCAGCTCGGGCTGCCCCTCCCCGAGGGGTCCGAGTACACCGAGGCGGCGCTGCTGGCCCGCCCCATCCTGGCTCGCCAGCGCGAGCTCAGCCGCCGTCTCGCCGACCGCCTGTGCGCGGCGGACGGCCGGATCCAGTCCTTCCTCGACGACTACCTCGCCGAGACGGGCGAACAGCCCCAGCTGCCCCACCGCACCCTGGTGCTCGACGAGGCCGGCCTCGCCCGCGCGCTGTCCCTGCCCGTCGACGGTGACCGGTTCACCTCACCACTGCTGAGCAGCTACCGCCTGGTCAACGGGGTGCTGCACAACCCGGCCAACGACCGGCGCACCACGGCGGGGGTCTTCCACATCGCCGAGGGTGGGCTGCCCATCCCGGACGACAAGCTCGCCGTGCCGATGCTGACCTTCGCCCGGCTGCTGGCCCTCGCGTTCCAGCCGCCGGAGACCGACATGGTGCTGCCCTACTCGGCCAACCAGCCCGAGCCGGCGGCCTGCTTCGTCTCGCTGCTGTTGCGCCCGCTGGTGTCCCCCGAGGTGCCGGGGTCGGTGCGCGAGAAGCGGATGGAGACGCGGTTCATCGTGCCCGGGGGCACCGTCGCGAACCTCGACTTCGTCGAGGGGATCTTCGGCAACGGTGGCGACCCCTACCTCCCGGAGAACGACGCGTCGCTGGCCCCCGAGACCTGGACCGGGCACACCGGCTGCGTCATCCTCGCGCCGCACCTCACCCGGGTGACCAAGAAGGAGGTCGGGCTGCCGCACGTCGGCGAGGCCACCGAGCGCCAGCAGCGCGACGGCATGTGCTGGGAGAACGAGGACGAGCTCTACAACGGCGGCAAGGCCTTCAAGGTCTGCGCCCGCGACACGCGGGGCGTGATCGTCACGGTCATCGCCGACACCTACTTCGGCTACTGCAAGAAGGAGGTCAAGACCCAGATCTCCTACTCCGCCAACCTGTTCGGCAACGCCGAGGAGGAGCACTCCGGTGGTGCCCTGGTCTTCGCGAGCTACAACCTCGGCCAGGAGTACACCGGGAAGTACTCCAGCGACGAGTACAGCCTCGCCGACGTGCTCGAGCGCGACCCAGATCGGTTCGCCGAGCAGCCGCAGGGCCACGCCGACGACCTCCAGCAGCCGCACATCGTGCTCGTGCCGGGCGACGCGCGCTTCTCGATGCGCGACATGACGGTGTCGTGGGACCGCCCCGACGGAGGTGCCGCCACCGTGCCCCTGCGCGCCGACAAGGCCTACCTCAGCCCCAGCGGTTACCGGGTGACGGTCGCGCAACAGCCGCACGACCCCAGCACGTGGACCCTCGTCGGCACCGTCCCGAGCGCGACGTCGTGCCACAAGCCCGCAACCGTCTCCGGTGGCGGCAAGTCCGAGATCTCCAAGGCCATCACCGACGCGTTCATCGTGGGGTCGGCGTTCACGGCGAGCTTCGAGACCGACATCGACTCCGTCACCTCGATCCTCGACCGCGACTTCTCCCGGCGCTTCCTCGACCCCGAGCGCAACGGCGAGGACACCCGCCCGATCCTGTCGCGCGACCGCTCGGTGGGGTCGGTCATCAAGCTGCTCACCCCCTCACCCTCGCAGTACACCGCCGACTACAACGCGTGGCTGTCGCGCATCCCGCCGTACATCAAGGAGCTCGTCTACGTCGTCAAGCGCTCCTACCGCCCGGAGTGGGGCGACGACTGGCGCAGCCACTTCAGCGTCGCCGAGATCGACGGTCGCCAGGGCAACTCGCTGCGGCTGGACGGCACGAAGGTCACCTTGTCCATGCTGCGCGTCGGGTACAACGTCGACGGGTCCTCGCGCCTGTTCAGCCTCCGCCACGACTTCTCACCTGCGGTGAAGGTGCAGAACCAGGACGACATCACCGCCTCGACCGTGGTTCCGGGAAGCCAGCTGGGGCTGGACCCGGCGCGGTCGTACAAGCTCGTGGAGAATTGCGAGAACCTCCTGTTCCAGCGC